>DIKL01000056.1:0-17945 GCA_002424545.1 Syntrophaceae bacterium UBA5619 | reverse complement strand
ATCAGGAAGGCCGCCGCCCCCATCAGCGGCGGCGAGAGAACCGCCCCGATCCCGCCGGTGGCGATGAGCCCCGCGGCCATGTTCGGGGTGTAGCCGGCCTTCTGGAGGATCGGCCACATGATCGGCGTGACGGACATCGTCGTGGCGACGCCGCTTCCCTGCGGTCCGCCCAGCAGCGCCGCGGTGATCACCGCGCCCCGTCCGGCGCTGGCCGACTGTCGCCCCATCGTCGCCAGGGAAAGATCCAACCAGAAATTGCCCGCCCCGGCCACGTCCATAAAGGTGCCGTAGACGACGAAGAGCATGACGAAGGAGACACTCACCGACAGCGGCACGCCGAAGATCCCCTCGAGGGTCATGTAGCTGTGGCCGACGATCCGGTCAAGGTCATAGCCCTTGTGGGAGATCACGTCCGGAAAGTACTGGCCGAAGATCATATAAAGCAGAAAGCCGATCACGACCACCGTAAAGACGGTGCCCACCATGCGGCGGGAGATCTCCAGCAAAAGGAGAATCGTCGCGACTCCGAAGAACATGTCCAGGGGTTCCGGCAGGGTGGAGCGGCGGAGAAACGAATCCATATCCGTGAAGGCGTAGGCGATCGTGGCGACGCCCAGCAACGCCAGAATCAAGTCCGGCGCCAGCGTCCAGCGGCCGGCGTTTGGCTTGTACGGGTAAACCAGGAAGGCCAAGGCGAAAATGAAGGCCATGTGGATCATGCGAAAGGCATAGGTCTCGACGGGCCAAATGGCGCCGTAGATCGACCAGGCCGCGAAACCGACGTAAAGCGCACCGATGACCCAGGCCGCTTTTCCCTGGATTTCACGCATCTCTTTTTGCCTCTATTCGAAAATCAACCGCCGATCAGGCAGGACACATATTTATCAATGAATGACCGGTCTCGACAATCTCCGCCGTCTTTAAAGTGCTGTCAGTGCTGCGCAGACGGCGTCCGTCACTTCCCTGGTGGTCGCTCGCCCTCCCAGGTCCGCCGGCATGAACTCTCCGCGGGCCGTGACCGTTTCAATGGCCTCCATGAGAAGAGCCGCCGCCTTCTCTCCCAGATGCTCAAGCATCAGCACGGCCGACCAGAAGGTTCCGAAGGGGTTGGCGATGCCTTTTCCCATGATGTCGAAGGCGGAACCGTGGATCGGTTCAAACATGGACGGGTACTTCCGCTCCGGATTCAGGTTGGCCGTTGCCCCCATCCCCAGACTCCCCGAGAGGGCCGCCGCCAGATCGGAGAGGATGTCCGCATGGAGGTTCGTGGCCACCAGGACATCCAGGGTTTCCGGCCGGAGGACCATCCGGGTCGTGGCCGCATCGACCAGCATCCGGTCCGTCGCGACGTCGGGATAGTCGGCGGCGGTTGCCGCGAAAATCTCGTCCCAGAGGACCATGCCGTGGCGCTGGGCGTTGGACTTGGTCACCAGCGTGAGCAGGCGCCGCGGCCGCTTCCGCGCCAATTCGAAGGCGAACCGCATGATCCGCGAGACCCCGGTGCGGGTGAAGACGGCCACCTCCATCCCCACCTCTTCCGCATGTCCCTGATGGGCCCTTCCCCCGACGCCGGCGTATTCCCCTTCCGTATTCTCGCGGACGATGACCCAATCCAGATCCCCAGGACCGCGGTCCGTCAGCGGGCTGCGGACGCCCGGCAGGATCCGGGCGGGACGGACGTTGGCGTATTGATCGAAGCCCTGGCAGATGGGGAGGCGAAGTCCCCACAGGGAGATGTGGTCGGGAACGGAAGGGTGACCGACGGCGCCGAAATAGATGGCATCAAAGGCTTGAAGGGTTTTCAGGCCGTCCTCGGGCATCAGCCGCCCGTGGGCGTGGTAGTAGTTGCACCCCCAGGGAAAGGTCTCGAAGGTCATCCGGAAGTTTCCCGCGCGTTTCTGAAGGGTCTCCAGCACATGGATTCCCGCGGGGAGAACCTCCGTCCCGATCCCGTCGGCGGGGATGGCGGCGATGCGATACGCGTGCATTGGCGCTCCTTGCTTTTTTGTCTCCCCATCCGGAGGGACGGGGAGACAAAACGCATTTTTCTATTTTTTGATCCGCCCCAACTCCTTCATGATGGCTTCGTACTCCACCATCTTTTTCTTGACCAGGGCCAGGGATTCTTCGGGGCCCATGAACTCCGTCTTGAAGGCGTTGGCGTCCATCTTCTTCTTGACCTCCGGGTCCTTCATGACCTTTTCGAAGGCATCGGCGAGGATCTTGACGATCTCATCCGGCGTTCCCGGAGGCGCGGCGACACCGCGATAGGCGCCTTCCACGACATCGTATCCCTGTTCCCGGAAGGTCGGCAGGTCGGGAAGAATCTCCATCCGTTTCTCTGTGGCGATGGCCAGCGCGCGGAACTGATCCTTTTGCTGGACCGCCATTGTGGAATAGCTCATCAGCGCGGTGACATGACCGCCCAGAAGGGCGGGGATCGCCGAACCGGTCCCGCCGAAGGGGATGTAGGTCAGCTTGATGCCCGCGGCCTTGTTGAGCATGCTGGTTCCCAGATCGTTCGCCGAAGAACTGGCGCTGCCCCCGCAGGTGAAGACGCCGGCGGGCTGCTTTTTGGCGGCCTCGACGAAGTCTTTCAGGGTCTTGTACGGGCTGTCCTTGCGGACGAACAGGACATCCGGCGTGCTTTCGAACATATAGATCTGCTTGAGATCCAGCGTCTTGTACCCGGCATTGCCCATCTCCATCGGCTGGACGACCGTATGGGGCAGGTTGTGGCCGGCGATCGTGTAACCGTCGGGCTTGGTCCGGGTCAGCTCCGCCCAGCAGAGCGCCCCGCCGCCGCCGACCTGGTAGGTGATGGCGACATCGACGCCGAGGGCCTTCTTCAGGGCCGCCTCCTGAAACCGGGCGGTGATATCCGACTCACCGCCGGGATTGAAGCAGATTTTGTAGGTGATGCGTTTGCTCGGGAACTTGTCCGCCGCGGTGGCCGAAGCGACCAGAACCAGTGAAACGACGGCACAGAGAACGATAAAACCAATGGCAATCCTTTTCATCTCTTCCCTCCTCATTGATCGTTGATTTGATTTCGATGTCCTGCATTCCTCGGACATCCCTTTGTAAATCCACCCGCACTGCGGACGGGATGCATCTTCTCAACCGCTGTTGCGGGCTGCGCGAATAAAAAACCGTTCCGTTTTCCCTCCGGCTCAATAATCCGCATCATCCGTGACGACCTCGGGGGCTTTGGCTCTGATCTGGGCCCAGACCCCCCGCCCGATGGAGAGGAAGGCCAGCGCCATGAAGACCGCGGAGATGGGACGGGTAAAGAAGATCCACGGTGACCCCCACGAGATCAGCAGCGACTGCCCGAGGGACGTCTCCAGCATCTGCGCCAGGACGCTCGCCAGGACCATCGGGGCGATGGGGTAGCCGAGCTTCCGCATGAAGTATCCGATCACGCCGAAGAGGAGCATAATCCAGATGTCGAAGGTCTGGAACCGGACGCTGTAGGTCCCGACGAGGGCGCAAAAGACGATCAGCGGCCCCAGAATGTAGAACGGGATGCGGACGATCCGGACCCATACCCCGATCAGCGGCAGGTTGAGGACAAGGAGCATGACGTTGCCGATGTACATGCTGGCGATGACCGCCCAGACGAAATCGGGATTCTGGACGAAGAGCATCGGCCCGGGCTGGAGGCCGTACATCATCAGCCCTCCGAGAAGGACCGCCATCGACGGCGCGGTGGGAAGCCCGAAAGAGAAGAGAGGCACAAACCCGGCGGTGGAGGTCGCGTTGTTCGACGCCTCCGTGGCGGCGAGCCCGTCCATCGCGCCGTGGCTGAACCGTTCCGGATGCTTGGAGAACCTTTTCTCGACATCATAGGCCACAAAGGAGGTGACCGACGGGGCGCATCCCGGAAGGAGCCCCAGCAGGAACCCGACCGTGGAGGAGCGAAGCATGGCCCCCTTGCAATACAGGATATCGGCCCAGGTCGGCATCCAGCTCTTGACCTCCATCTTGCTGATGGAGGCGAGACGCTGCTCCACATTGATCATCACCTCGCTGATGGCAAACAGCCCCACGATGATGGCGATGAAATCGACGCCGACCGTCAGCGTGACGGATCCGAAGGTCAACCGCTCCGCCCCGGTGAGCGGGTCCTGGCCGATCAGGCCGGCCGTGAGCCCCAGGGCCATCGAGATGATCCCCTTCAGCAGGGCGCGGCCCGAGAGACTGATTACCAGGCTCAGTCCCATGAACATCAGCGCGAAATACTCCGGAGGGCCGAAGACGACGGCAAACTGGGCCAGCGTCGGGGCGAAAAAGGTCAGCGCGATCACGCTGATCGTTCCGGCGACAAAGGAGGCGATGGCCGCGATGGCCAGGGCCGGCCCGGCCCGGCCCTGCTTGGCCAGCTCGTAGCCTTCCATTGCGGTCGGGACGGAGGAGGCCTCCCCGGGGATGTTGACGACGATCGCGGTCGTCGAACCTCCGTACATCGCGCCATAGTAGATCGACGCCATCATGATGATCGCCGAAGTCGGGGGAAGCACCGTCGTCAACGGGAGCAGGATCGCGATCCCGGAGACGGGACCGATGCCGGGAAGGACGCCGACCAGTGTTCCGATGAAACAGCCCAGCGCGGCCCAGAAGAGATTCTGCCAGGTCAGTGCGATCCCGAATCCCTGGAAGAGGTACTCAAAGGAAAACCCCATAATGTTCTCCTATTCGAGGAAGGGACCTGCCGGGAACGACAGCGCCAGCAGACGGATGAACAGAAAATAAGAGATCGCCGCGGTGACCGCGCTGATCACGATTGCCAAAAGCCATTTCGAACGCTTCAGGTACCAGATCGAAAAGGCGATGTAGAGGAATGAGGCGATCGGCAGCCCGAGTGGGTTGAGCAGAAGAATGTAACCGGTGATGCTCGCAAGGACGACCAGGATCGTCCGGACTCCCTCCCGGTCCGGCCATTTGATGGCGAGATCCGCCTCCCGGATGCTCCAGGATTTCACGGCAAGCGCGCTTCCGCAGATCAGCAGCAGGATGCCGACCACCATCGGGAAGGTTTTGGGCGGCAGTTTATGCGGGGTGCCGCTGGTGATCATGGTCGATGCGTAGATGATCAGGATGCCGAACAGGGCGAACAGACACCCCAAGACGATATCCGCATTCCTCTGTGTCTTCACAACCGCCTCCCTGTACGATGCGTGTTCCGGAGCACTGCGCCTTATAAGAATGAATTCGCCGTCTTTGCTTCCAATCGACCCATTGCCGGGAAAGGCCACATGATGGGGTTGAGTCTGCCGTGTTCGGCGCATTGCTACCACAGATTTTCCCCCCCGTAAAGCCCTTAGTTGTTCCCTGAATGGAGGCTGGCCATTCGAAGACACCCTTTTGTTGACGCCCCCGGACCGTTGTGCTATGGACCGGTAAACAGCACAGAAATCGATATTGCAGCATTGAAGAGCATTTGCAGGATCCGGATGGAAACACTGCGAATCACGGAAAGAGTGAAATCGGGAGGAGACCCATGCGTATCGTAGACATTCGGGAAAAGACCGTATCCATTGCCTCGGAGATCCGCAACGCCTACATCGACTTCAGCAAGATGACCGTCTCCGTGCTGGCCCTGACCACGGACGTCGTCCGGGATGGACGTCCGGTCGTCGGCTACGGGTTCAATTCGAACGGGCGCTACGCCCAGGGCGCCCTGCTCCGCGAACGGTTCATCCCGAGGATCATGGCGGCCGATCCCCAAGGGCTGATCCGTCCGGAGGGCGACAACCTGGACCCCTTTCGCATCTGGGACGTGATGATGGCGAACGAAAAGCCGGGGGGGCACGGCGAACGGTCGGTGGCCGTCGGGGTCGTCGACATGGCCGTCTGGGACGCGGTCGCCAAGATCGAGGGCAAGCCTCTCTACCGACTGCTCGCGGACCGGTATCGCAACGGCCAGGCGGATGAAAAGGTGTTCGTCTATGCGGCGGGCGGTTATTACTATCCCGGAAAAGATCTCGACGCGCTCAAGGCGGAGATGCAGGGCTATCTCGATATGGGCTACGCCGTCGTGAAGATGAAGATCGGTGGAGCCGATCTTCAGGAAGATCTGCGTCGCATCGCCAGTGTGGTCGATCTGGTCGGCAAAGGGGAGAGGCTGGCGGTGGATGCGAACGGCCGGTTCGACCTGCCGACGGCCGCGGCCTACGGCGAGGCCATGGAATCCATCGGCCTCCGCTGGTACGAGGAGCCGCTCGATCCCCTCGACTACGCCTCCCATGCGGAACTGGCCCAGGGCTACGAGGGACCGCTGGCGACGGGCGAGAACCTCTTTTCCTTCCAGGATATGCGGAACCTGCTGCGCCACGGCGGCCTGCGCCCCGACCGGGACGTTCTGCAGATGGATCCCGTTCTCTCCTACGGGCTGGTCGAATACCTCAGGATGCAGGAGGCGTTGAAGGCGCAAGGATGGTCTCCGCGCCGCTGCATTCCCCACGGCGGCCATCAGTTCGCCCTCAATCTCGCGGCCGGTCTGGGACTGGGGGGCAATGAATCCTATCCCCGGGTCTTCGCTCCCTTCGGCGGATTCGCCGACAGCACGCCGATCGTGGACGGCTACATCGAACTCCCGGCCGTGCCGGGCATCGGCTTTGAAGATAAATCGAAGCTCATCGATTTGTTTCGGGCGGAGTTTCCGTAAGCCGAGTCCTTCCCGGTTGTCTCTCTTTCAGACCCGGAAGCGGGTGATCAGCGCCTCCAGATACCGCGACTTCATCTGACGGCCGGCCATCGCCTGCTTGACCGGCGGAAGTTTCAGGATGACGCCGAGAATCGCCGCCATCGCCCGGTGGCTGAAGAGGGCGCGGTTGTCGAAGATCAGGTGCTGGAGCTTTCCCCGTTCGATCGCCATGACGACCGCCCGGTGGGTGGAGTTGAGCGGCGTGATCACCCGCTCCGACCTGGGCTTCAATGTGACGGCGTTCGTCGTGCAGGACCGGACGCAGAGGCCGCAGCCCAGGCAGATCTCCTCGTCCAGCTTGGCCTTTTGCCGGTTCGGCCGCCGGGGATCGTTTGCCGAAACGAGCCCCATCGCCTCGACCGGGCAGATCCGAACGCATTTCCCGCAGCCGGTGCAGTCCGCCTCGCGGATTTCGGGCAGGAAATTCGTCGTGTGCACCGGGTGGAGGAAGCCGAAGCGGCGGGCGGCGATCAGCGCCTCGCAGCAGCAGCCGCAGCAGTTGCAGATGAAACTGACCTGGCTGCGAACGTTTTCCCCGAACTGGACAAGGTTGCTTTCGTGGGCCTGTCCCAGCAGATCCAGCCCCTCGGCGATTTCCATCCCGCGGGCGAAGCCGTGGCGGATCAGCGATCGGGCCGTGTTGCCGAAGGTCATGCAGATCTCCTTCGGCGCGGCGCAGTCCCGGCCGAGATGCTCCATCTTGTGTCGGCAGTAGCAGATCCCCACCGCCCGGTGGGAGGCGCTTCGGATCACCTCGCTTGCCCGCTCGTAATCCAGCACGTGAAGGGCGTTATCGGCGGTCAGCGACGGCTCGTGTACGAAAACGCGTCCCAACTGCGTCTCCCCTTCCGTGAAGAGGTTCCGGATGAAATCCTCCTCCACGTTCAGGTACTGGTAGAAGAGCTCGCTCAGGAGCTTCTGATCGATGTCGCCTCGGATCCGCATCAGGGAAAACTCGAAAAAACCGGCCATCGGGGGCGGCAAGAGGTAGGTTTGCTTCCCCTCGTCGTCTTCCATGTCCAGAAGGAGGGCGCGGCCGGCCAGCGCGGCCAGCGTTTTTTGGGCCTCGGGGAGCGGAATTTTCCAGATGTCGGCCGCCTTGCGGACGGTGAAGGGCTTGATCGGCAACAGGGAGACGAGCAGGGCCTCCCGCTCGTCGAACAGGATCGACAGGATCCGGCGGAGCAGCTCCGACGGCGGCGCCCCCTGTGGAAAACGGTTCAGCCGTTCGGTCAAGGCCGCGTATTCCGATTTGATGGTGTGGTGGGCCATTACGCTTTTTCGATCCGGATGTTTCGGGCGCCTTTGGCCTTGCGCAGGAGGGTCGCGTCATCGGTGATCCGGCCGATCAGGCAGACATCGCTTGCCGGGACAGGATCGGCGCCCGAACTCATCGGGGTGGGGCCGAAGAAGACGGCCATCGCGTTTCCCGGCGGCCAGAAGCCGATATCGCCGACTTTGACCTTGGTCGTCGCCGTTTCGTCGAGTCCGGAACGGACGGGGATGCCGAAATAGAATTCATCTCCCCACTCGTTCGGCGTCGTTTCGATGGGCAGATGCCCGGCGATCTTCTTGGCCAGCATCGTGTCGTCCAACTCCGCTTGGACGACGATCTTGCCGGCGATGATTCGGATCGGTGTCGTCATGGATGTCTCCTCTCGTTTCAGTGATCCGCCCCGTCGCCGATGACGGTCCGGACGGATCATAAGGCGGTCAAAAAAATATTTCAACTTATTCTTTCTTCCTCTCTCCCGCGGCGATCCGGTCAAAAACCGGTCAAAAAAACCTTGCAAAGGAGGTTAAGTTCTATTATAGAGCACAGCGGAATAAAAGACCCAAACGGCTTTCTGATCTTTATAAATACCATCATCGACCATTTTCCCGTCCGATGGGCGGGGGAAAAGCGGAAGGGGTTCAATATGGCGAAAACATTGGGAGACATTACGAGCGAACTGACGGAAAATGTCCTTGCGCCCGCAAAGGCCGAGGCGGAAAATCTCCTGAAAACGGCCCGGGACGATGCCGGCAAAATCGTTGCCGCCGCCGAAGCGGAAGCCCAACGCGTTCGGGAGACCGCAACGCGGGAAGTTGAAAACCTCCGGAAACAGATGAACGTCGATCTGGATACGGCGGCACGAAATTTCCTCATTATGGTCGAGGAACGTCTGGAGAAGGCCGTCGTCGATCCCGTGATCGAGGAAAACCTCAAGCCGCTCATGGGAGACCGCGAATTCCTGGCAAAGATGATCGAGGATCTGCTTGCCGGTTTCAGCCGCCAAGGTGGTCACGAACATCACATCGAGGTTCTCCTTCCCCTGGTGAAACAATCGGAACTTGAAACCTGGTTCCTGCGGAAATTCCATGAAAAAGTCTCACAGCCGCTGGACATCCGCTTTACCGACAAGATCTCCTTCGGCTTCAAGATCGGCGTCGCCGGTTCGGGAAACCATATCAACTTCAGCGACGGCCTGATCCAGGTCTTTTCCGAATTTTGTTCCCCCCGTTTCCGGAAGCACTTCCTCTCCCGGAAGGAGTCATAACGGACGATGGGGGCTTACTATTTCCTCACATCCCTCTTGCCGCCCCTGCCATTCACGCTGGGTGAAAAACTTCCCCTTTCTTTTCCCGAACTCTCCCGCATCATCCAACGCAATATCGATTCCAACGACGACCCTCTTCTCAAGGGCCACCTTTCCGTGATCGACGCGGCCAACTTCGAAAACTTCGAACAGGGCCGGGATGTTTTTTGGGAAGGCGGAACGATGAGCCGGGAAGATCTGGAGGCCGGGCGGAACCTTCCGGACTTCATTCGGCAATTCCTGGAGGAGAAGGAGCGGGGGGTTCGAAGCGCCTATGTTTACGACCGGCTCTGGGAACTCTGTTACAAGGCGATCCTCAACAAGGCCGGAACGGCGGGCTGCCGCTATCTGCTGGATTATATCCCGTGGGAGATCGAGCTCCGCAACCGCTTGGCGGCGATGCGTTTCCGAGAGACCGGGGAGAATGCGGAGGAGCGCGCCGTTCTGCCCGGGGTGCGGAGTTTTGATTTCACATCCCTGCTTTCCCAGCTCGAGGGGCAAAAGAATCCCCTTGCCGCGGAGCGCTTTCTCGACGGCGAACGTTTGAAACAGATCTATCATTGCCAGGGGTACGATCCCTTTTCTCTCGACGTCGTGCTGGCTTATGTGTCCCGCGCCATCATCTACGGGCGCTGGGAGAGGATGCGGGAGCCCTATGACATGAACAACTTTTTATACGGCGGAGGTTGAACGTGGGTGGTCATTCCAAGGGTCGCATTATCGCGGTGAACGGTCCCCTGGCGACCTGCGAGGTGGAGCAGGGTCGGGAGGTCCTTCAGAACGAGGTGGCGTACGTCAACTGTCAGGGGGTGCCGCTCAAGGCGGAGGTGATCCGGGTTCGCGGCCGGCAGATCGATATGCAGGTTTTCGAGAGCACGACCGGCATGGTGGTGGGCGATGAGGTGGATTTCTCCGGGGAACTCCTCTCGGTCACATTGGGACCCGGCATTCTGGGGATGATCTATGACGGTCTCCAGAATCCGCTGAAACAACTGGAGAATGCCCAGGGTTTCTTCCTCAAGCGGGGCCAGTATCTCAAGCCGCTCGACGAGGAGAAACAGTGGCAGTTTACACCCGCCGTGGTCCTGGGCAGCGTGGTCAAAGCGGGACAGCACCTGGGCAGCGTGCCGGAGGGGATCTTCCAGCATCACATCATCGCGCCGCTCCGGCTCCAGGGTACCTGGGAGGTCATCGAAATCAAACCAGAGGGTCTTTATCGGGTGAGCGATCCGATCGCCACCTTGAAGAACACGTCGGACTATTCCTTCCTGCTGGGGAAGGAGGAGCAGGTGACGCTGAAGCAGGAGTGGCCCGTGAAGATGCCGGTCCGGGCGTACGCGGAGCGTATGCTGCCCAACCGCCAGCTCCTGACGCAGTGCCGTCTCATCGACATCTTCTTCCCGCTGGCCGAGGGAGGGACCGCCTGCATCCCCGGTCCCTTCGGCGCCGGCAAGACCGTCCTCCAGCAGATCATCTCCCGATACGCCGAGGCGGACGTGGTGATCATCGTGGCCTGCGGCGAGCGGGCGGGCGAGGTCGTGGAGACCATCCGCGAGTTCCCGGAGCTGGAAGACCCCAAGACGGGAGAATCCCTGATGAACAGGACGGTCATCATCTGCAACACCTCCTCCATGCCCGTTGCGGCCCGCGAGGCCTCCATCTATACGGGGGTCTCGATCGGCGAATATTACCGTTCACTGGGTCTCAAGGTTCTGCTGCTGGCCGACAGCACCTCCCGCTGGGCCCAGGCGCTTCGCGAATCCTCGGCGCGTCTCGAGGAGATCCCCGGCGAGGAGGCCTTCCCCGCTTATCTGGAAAGCCGGATTGCCGCGGTATACGAACGGGCGGGGCTGGTTCGGCTCCATGACGGGAACACCGGGTCGTTGACCTTGATCGGCACCGTCTCCCCCGCCGGCGGAAACTTCGAAGAGCCGGTGACGCAGAACACGCTGAAAGTCGTCGGCGCATTCTACGGCCTCTCCCGCTCCCGCTCCGACCAGCGGCGTTATCCGGCCATCGATCCTCTCATTTCCTGGAGTCTCTACCTCCGGCAAATGAAGGAGTCCCTGGAGGAGCGCCGCGAGGGGTGGGTGGAGCTGGTCGAGGAGGTTCACCGTCTGCTGTATGCGGGCAGCGAAGTGCATCAGATGATGCTCGTCGTCGGCGAAGAGGGGATCAGCGTGAACGACCTGGTGACCTATCTGAAGTCGGAGATCGTCGATGCCGTCTGCCTGCAGCAGGATTCCTTCGATATCGTCGACCGTGCCACCTCCCGGGAACGCCAGGTGACGGATTTTCTGCTTCTGATGGACATCGTGAGACATCCCTTTGCCTTTGAAACCAAGGAGGCGGCCCGCCGGAGCATGGCGGCGCTCCACAACAGCTTCTTCCAGATGAAATACTGTCCCTATCAGGGCGAGACCTATCAGAAGTACCGGGGCGAAATCGAGGCCGTCCTGGCGGGGAAAGGAGTGATTTGCTCATGATTGTAGAACACTCGCACATCATCAGAATCCAGGGCGATATCATCACGGTGCCGGCAACCGGGATCACGTATGGAGAGCTGGCGGAGGTGAAGAGCCGGCATGGGGTTTCCCTGGCCCAGGTCATCCGCCTCAAGGATCACGATGTCTTTCTCCAGGTCTTCGCCGGTTCACGCGGGGTATCGACGGGCGACCAGGTGCGGTTCCTGGGACATCCGATGCGGGTGGTTTTCGGGGAAGCCCTCCTGGGGAGGATCTTCAACGGTTCGGGGGAGCCGATCGACAACGGCCCCGAGCTGACGGCCCTGCCCCGGATCGACATCGGGGGGCCTTCGGTCAACCCGGTCCGGCGGATCATCCCCCGCGGCTTCATCGAGACCCGCGTTCCGATGGTGGACGTCTTCAATCCGCTGGTCGAGAGCCAGAAATTGCCCATCTTCGCCGCCGCCGGCGAACCCTACAACGAGCTCCTGGCCCGGATCGGCATGCACGCCGATGCGGACGTGGTCATCCTGGGGGGCATCGGGCTCAAGTACGACGAATACCTGAAATTCAGGAACTCCTTCGAGGAGGCGGGGGTGATCTCCCGTTCGATCATGTTCGTTCACACGGCCTCCGATCCCGTGGTGGAACGACTGCTCGTTCCCGACATGGCGCTGGCCGTGGCCGAGCAGTTCGGCGTCCAGGGGAAGCGGGTGCTGGTGCTGCTGACCGACATGACGGCCTTCGCCGACGCGCTCAAGGAGATCGCCATCTCGATGGATCAGGTTCCCTCCAACCTGGGCTATCCAGGATCGCTTTACAGCGACCTGGCTTCCCGGTACGAAAAGGCGGTGGATTTCGAGGGGGCGGGAAGCATCACGATCCTGGCCGTGACCAGCATGCCGGGGGACGACGTCACGCATCCGGTGCCCGACAACACGGGCTACATCACCGAAGGGCAGTTCTACCTCCGCAAGGGGGTCATCGAACCTTTCGGTTCTCTCTCCCGCCTCAAGCAACTGGTCATCGGCAAGGTGACCCGTGCCGATCACGGATACATCATGAACAGCATGATCCGGCTCTTCGCCAAGAGCCGCGAAGTGGAGCAGAAACTGGCGATGGGGTTCGACAAGACGGAAGAGGACGACCGGTTCCTGCGCTACGGGAAACTCTTCTACGACCGGTTCATGGACCTGAATGTGGACAGGGGACTCAACGACGCCCTCGATCTCGGCTGGATGACGCTTGCGGAGTGCTTCCGGCCGGATGAGGTGGGAATCAAGCAGGAATTCATCGACAAGCATTGGCCCAAGGAAGGGCAGGGAGCGGGCTGCGTTGCGTTTCCCGCCGGATGAGGCGGGGATCAAACAGGCGTTCATCGACGGATATTGGCCTAAAGAGAACATGACGGTGAGCTGCGCCGATGGCGGAACGAATCAAACTCAATAAGGTCTCCCTCCGGGAGCAGAAGCAGAAGCTGGCGCTCTATCGACGCTTCCTTCCGGCCCTGGAGGCCCGCAAACAGCAGTTTCTTCTGCAGCTCGGTGTCGTCCGGAAGGATATCCAGAGGCGGCGGGAGGCGCTCAGTGCGCTGCTGACGGCGATGGCCCAGTGGTCCGCCCTGGTTTGGGATCTGGAGCCGTTGATGCGGTATTTCCTCGCGATCGAAAAGGTTGGGTTTTCCCTGCACAACGTCGCGGGACTGAAGATTCCCCATTTCGAGTCCGTGGTTTTTGCCGATCCGGACTACAGCGTCTTTGCCACGGCCTACAGCTTCGAGACGGTCTTGGCCCGAATGCGCGAGGCGATCGAGTTGCGCGAGGAGATCCGGATTTTGGAGGAACAGGAACGAATCCTTTCCGACGGCTTCCGCAAAACGAGCCAGCGGATCAATCTCTACGAGCAGCGGTTGATCCCCGACTGCCGGGAAGCGCTGCGGAAAATCGCCGTCTATCTGCAGGATCAGCAGGCCGCCGCCGTCGGCGTGGCCAAGGCGGCCAAGCGTTTGTCCGCGGGAGAATAAAAGATGAAGCGGGACGGAAAAATTCCGAACCGCGGGGAGCCGGCGCAAAGGAGGTCTTGGTCTTGGCGATTGCAAAAATGATGCGGATCTTCATGGTGGGCGCTTCCGCCCACCGGGATGAGACGATGCGGTTTCTGCAAGGTGCCGGCGTGATCCATCCGGAGCCCGTCGTTCCGCTGGCCGGCGATCATGAAAAGCAGGCTTCGGCGGCGCTGTTGCGCCTTCGGCGGCTCGGACAGATCGAGCAGGCGGTCGGCCGTTACCGCACCCTCAAGGAAAGTCTCCCCGTTGATTGTGCGGACGGGGATCTGGCCGAGAGGGCGGAGCGGATCCTCAACGACCTGCAGGAACTGAAGACCCGGAAACAGGTCCTGGAGCGTCTGGAGGAAGACCTGGCCCCCTGGGGGGATTTCGAGCCGGAGCGGCTCCGGCTTCTCGAGGAGCGGGGCGTTTATGTCCGCCGCTGGCGGATGGAACGCAAGAAGGCGGCGGACCTGATCGTTCCGGAAAACGTCTTTGCCGAAGTGGTCTCCGAGACGCAGGGGCTTCTGTTCTACACCATCGCGATGGGCTCGCCCGTCGACATGGCCGGCGCATCGCCGCTGCCCATCCCGGAGAAGCCTCTGACCGATGTCCGCCGGGAAATCGGGCGTCTCAATGAGGAGATCAAGACCCTCGCTGCGACCTTGGCCGGCATTGCGCTGCGGGCCGACGCACTGAAGGCGCAGGTGACGGGCGCCCTCAACGAGGCCCGTTACCGGGAAACCATGGGGACCCTCCATGCCGAGGAATATCTCTTCGGCCTCCAGGGCTGGGCGCCCGCCGACCGGGTGGAAGAGCTGATCGGGCAGATCAAGTCGCAGATATTCCCGCTCCAGGTCGAGGTCCGCGAGCCGCTGCCCGAGGAGGAGCCGCCGGTGTTGCTGAAAAACAACTGGTTTATCCGGCGGATCGAACCGCTGCTGAAACTCTACGGCATTCCCAATTATCGGGAGTGGGATCCCTCCTATTTCTTCGCCCCGTTCATGATCCTCTTTTTCGGCATCTGTCTGAGCGATGCCGGCTACGGGCTTGTTTTCCTGCTGCTGTCGCTCTGGCTGGAAAAGAAGCTGGGGCCGAAGATCGAAGGCCTGCCTCTGGTGATGAAGCTGTGCCAGGCCTTCGCCCTGGCGACGATGGCCGTCGGTTTGCTGACGGGGTCGATCTTCGGATACAACTTCGAAAACCGCGAGTGGATCCTCATCGACGTGGCCGTCGGCGTCGGCAATCCGATGATCTTCTTCTATCTGGCCCTGGGATTGGGGGTGTTGCAGCTCTCCATCGCCTATATCCTGGGCGCCATCCAGGCCCCCACCTGGCGCGCGGGTTTGCAGAAGCTGGGTCTCATGGCCGTCCTCTGGGGCGGCGTGCTTCTGGTCTGCCGGAACGTCTGGTTTGCCGCCCCCGAAGCGGCCCTGAACCTGCCCCTCTATTACGGGGGGATCGCCTTTCTGTCCGCGGGCATTCTGATCACGTTGCTGTTTTCCTCGGAACACCGGAAATGGGGCGTTCGGCTGGGGATCGGTCTCTGGAGCGTCTATGGATTGACCAGCCTGATCGGAGACCTGCTTTCTTACGCCCGCCTGTTCGGTCTGGGGATCGCCACCAGCGCCATCGCGGCGGTGATGAACCAATTGGCGGGGATGATCTACCAGGCCGCGGGACCCTACCTGGGCTCCTTCTTCGGCCTTCTGGTGATCATTCTGGGGCACACCTTCAATCTGCTCCTCTCCCTGCTGGGGAGTACCGTTCATTCCGCCCGCCTCCACTTCGTTGAGGCGTTCAAAAACTTCTACCGGGGGGGCGGCACGGATTATCAACCATTTAAAATCGAAAGGGGTTAGCGTTATGGATGCAACGAGAAGAATGGGGATGATCTTTCTGGGGACCCTGGCTGTCGCCGCTCTGGCGGAGTATCTCTCGCCCGCCCTGGCGCAGGCGGCGGCCGAAGCCCCGAAGGACTGGGGACCGCTTGTCGCGAAGATCGTCATGGGCCTGAGCCTTTCCTTGGCCCTGGCCGGCTCCGCCCTCGGCCTCTCCGTCGGCTTCCAATCGCTGTTGGGCGGCGGGGAAGAGAACTTCTACAAGAACATCGCCGTGGCCTTGATGCCGTCCACCCAGGGCATCTACGGCATCGTCGTCTTCTTCACGAACATGGACGCCTTTGCGACCGATCCCTATACCGTCGCCGGCCGGGCGGCCACCGCGGGGCTGGCCATGTTCTTCAGCGCCTGGTATCAGGGGATCGTCTGCGCGGCGGGAATCAAGAGCATTCTGGAGGGCCGGAACACGCTGGCCAACGCTCTCGTCTCCGGGGCCATGCCGGAGACCTACGCCGTCTTCGCTTTGGTCATGACCTTCATCATGAAGTAGAATCCGAACCCTGCCCTGGCATGTCGAGAAGAATTATGACGATGCCCGGCCGTCCCGTCCGGACACGGCGGTTCCGCCGGTGCCTTCGTTCAGGAGCATGATTCTCCACGGATGACCTGGCGCCATCCCGGATCGGTTGAAAAACAGGGGGGAAGCGGATTCTGAACACGCGGCAACGCCGCAACGCTCCTATGGAGAAGGGATGTCTCGCGCCCACGGATTTGCGCCCGTTGCAAACGCCGACGCCGTTGTGCTGGTGCTGGGAAGCATGCCCGGGAAGGCCTCTCTGGCGGCAAGGCAATACTACGCCCATCCGCGAAACAGTTTCTGGCCGATCATGGGAGAGCTTTTCGGAGCCCAGCCCGGCCTTCCCTATGAAAAGAGGCTTCAAATTCTGAAGTCGTCCGGGATCGCGCTGTGGGACGTGCTTGCGTCCTGCACCCGCAGCAGCAGCCTGGATTCCCATATCGAAGAGGGATCGATCATCCCGAACGATTTCGAGTCTTTTTTCCTTTGCCATCCAAACATCAAGCGGGTGTTTTTCAACGGGACCAAGGCGGAGCAGTGCTTCCGGAGATATGTGCGTCCATCGCTCACGCGGCGCTCGTTTCCATATCAACGGTTGCCGTCCACAAGCCCGGCCAATGCGGGGATGTCCTACGGGGAAAAGCTGAACGCATGGCGGATCGTGGGGCAACGAAGCCTGTCGCCCGTCGCCGATCCCGATCAGGAAGATCGATGATTCTCCATCCTCCGGGTTTTTTTCTGCTTGCGGATGAAAGGTTGATCTCGCTGTCGATGCCCGATGAAGGAACGCATCCAACCAAAAGCAAATGATTGTCTCGGTGTGAATCTGATCCAGGGATTAGGGCCATTCATGCCGGCCCCCTACAGAGCGGCGGGATCGATTGCGATCAGGGATGGCGGATCTCTCCTCCCGACCGGTTGGATGCCGCCCGGGATGCTTCTGATCTACCTCTGCCATATTCTATGTATCAGGGTAATAAAGAGAATTCCGAAGACGATCAAAAGAGAGGCCTTAATAAAGCGCTGACCTTTCTTGATGGCCAAAATACTCCCCAAATATCCCCCGGCCAAATTGGCTATGGCGATCGGAATTCCGATACCGTAGAGAACCTTATCCGCAAAGGCGAAGGTGACGAAGGATCCTGCATTGGATGCCAGATTGAATACCTTTGATATGGCGGAGGCATGGATCAAGTGGAGTCCAAGGAATATATAGAAGCCGAAGATCAGGAATGTTCCGGTTCCCGGCCCGAAAAAGCCGTCATAGAAACCGACAATGGAACAAAGCAATGGCGTGTAGAGGTATAGATCCTTCTTTGAGAAGTCGGATATGGATTCTTTCAACCGTCTTTTGGGGAGGAATGTCACAATAACCGTGATTGGCAGCATCATCACGATGATCTTCGCCGTGGTATTTTGATCAAAATAGAGGATGGCTTTTGTCCCGATCACGGAACCCATGATTGAAAACGCCAGTCCAAAACCGGCGATTTCCCAAATCACCTTTCCGTTTTTCATGAAATTGACCAACGCAGTGGAAGTTCCGAATATGGCTGCGAACTTGTTGGTGCCGAGAGCTACCTGCGGTGGAATTCCGGCGAGGAGCAATGAAGGGATTAAGATCAATCCTCCGCCTCCGGCAACGCTGTCGATGAATCCCGCCAGGAATGACAGGAGAGAGAGCAACAAGATAGTGATGGGATCCATTCTAGTACCATGTAACATTATAT
>DIKL01000036.1:840-6811 GCA_002424545.1 Syntrophaceae bacterium UBA5619 | reverse complement strand
GTGCTCCTTCAGCCGCTCGGACATCTCTCCGGTTTATCCTGCTGAAAAGCGAGGCATTATAGAGAGGTGAAAATCGTTCTGTCAAGGAATTAAAAAAACAGGAATTAAAAAAACAGGAGATTAAATAACTTGAAACCCGGGCGCCGATTCCATCCGGATGCGGATGCGTCGACGGACGACCATCCCGCGCTTGTATTTTTTGAACGGATGCGGTAGGAAACCGACACCAAGGGTGGGTCGAAACATTCCGGGAACATGACCCCGATGCGCCGATGTTCGTGTGCATGGCAGACTGAAAAACGGCGATCGTCTCCCCCCTTACATCCAGGAGAAACCATGCGGATTCTTGTGACCGGCGGCGCGGGATATATCGGCAGCCATGTGGTCAAGGCCCTCGGGAAGGAGGGGCATGAGCTCCTCATCTACGACAACCTTTCCACCGGCCATGAATGGGCGATCCTGTTCGGCCGCCTCCGGCGCGGCGACCTGGCCGACCGGACGGCGGTCCGGGAGGCGCTCCGCGACTTTTGCCCGGAGGCGGTCATGCATTTTGCCGCCTCGATTCAGGTGGAGGAATCAGTCCGGGAACCCCTCGCCTACTACCGAAACAACGTCGTCCACACGCTGAACCTTCTGGAGGCGATGCGCGAGACCGGCTCGGCGCGTTTCCTCTACTCCTCGACGGCCGCCGTGTACGGCATCCCGGAGACGATCCCCGTCGACGAGCGGGCGCCGCTCCGGCCGATCAACCCCTACGGCGCCTCGAAGGTCATGGTGGAGCAGATTCTCGCGGACCTGGCCATCGCAAGCGATTTCCGCTATTGCGCCCTTCGCTACTTCAACGTCGCCGGGGCGGACCCGGAAGGGCGGATCGGTCAGGCCTATCGCGACGCGACCCACCTGATCACGCGGGCGCTGAAAACCGCCAAGGGGGAATCCCGGAAGCTGTCCATCTATGGGACGGACTATCCGACATCCGACGGAACCTGCGTGCGCGATTACATCCATGTGGACGATCTCGCCTCCGCTCACCTGTCGGCCCTCGACCGGCTGATGCGGACCGGCGAAACCGAAATCATGAACTGCGGATACGGCCACGGCTATTCGGTCCGCGAGGTGGTGGGCGTCGCGAGGAAGGTCACCGGCGTCGCCTTCCCCGTGGAGGAGACCGGCCGCCGGGCGGGCGACCCCCCCGCGCTGGTGGCCGACAGCCGACGGATCCGGGAGCTCACCGGCTGGAAGCCGCTTCACGACGATCTCGAATTCATCATTCAAACCGCCTGGGAATGGGAGAGAAAACAACCATGAACTTCATCGACCTGGCCGCGCAGCAGCGGCGGATCTCGAAAGAATTGAACGCCAACATCGCCCGGGTTCTCGCCCACGGCCAGTACATCAACGGGCCGGAGGTCCGGGAGCTGGAATCGGCGCTGGCCGCCTATGTCGGCGCAAAGCATGCGGTGGGGTGCGCCTCGGGTACCGACGCATTGCTGATGGCGCTGATGGCGCTCGACATCGGTCCGGGCGACGCGGTCCTGACCAGCCCGTTCACCTTTTTCGCAACCGCCGAGGTGATCTCCCTCGTCGGCGCGACACCCGTCTTCGTGGACATCGATCCCGCCACCTTCAACATCGATCCGGTGAAGCTGGAGAAGGCCGTCGAGGCCGTCGAAAAGGGCGATCCCACGCTCCACCTACTGCCCGACACGGCCGGCGGAAAACTCCGGCCGCGCGCCGTCATTCCGGTCGATCTTTTCGGCCTCCCCGCGGACTATGATGCGATCGAGGCCATTGCCGCCCGCCGCAACCTCCCGGTGATCGAGGACGCGGCCCAGTCCTTCGGCGGCGTATACAAAGGGCGAAAATCCTGTTCCTTCGGCCGGATCGCCTGCACCTCCTTCTTCCCGGCCAAGCCCCTCGGCTGTTACGGCGACGGGGGAATGTGCTTTACGGAAGACGACCGCCTCGCCGAACGGCTCCGCTCCATCCGGGTGCACGGCCAGGGGAGCGACAAGTACGAAAACATCCGGATCGGGATCAACGGCCGCCTGGACACACTCCAGGCCGCCATCCTCCTCGCCAAATTTGCGATTTTTCCCGAGGAGTTGGAGCTTCGCCAGCAGGTCGCCCGGCTCTACAACGAACTCCTTGCCGGCAAGGCAACCATCCCTCAGGTTCCGAAAGGTTACAGAAGCGCCTGGGCACAATATTCGATCCTCGTCGAGGACGGCGCCGAGCGGTCCGCACGGATCGCGAAACTGAAGGAGGCCGGCATCCCGACGGCGATCTACTACCCGAAGCCCCTTCACCTCCAGACGGCTTTCACCGATCTGGGCTACAAGAAGGGGGATTTCCCCGTCAGTGAGGATTGCGCCCGGCGGATTTTCAGCCTCCCGATGCACCCCTATCTCACCGCCGAAGACCAGCGCCGCATTGCCGCCCTTTTTCAATAAAACAGGGGGAAACCGCTATCCCAATGGCAAACAAGGAAGCCACAGCCCGCATCAAGATCAACAAGCTGCTCGAAGCGGCAGGCTGGCGTTTCTTTCCGAAGGGAAACGCGCCCGCCAACATCCGCCTCGAGCCCGGCGTGACGATCAAGTCATCCGATCTGGATGCGCTCGGCGAAAACTTCGAGAAGACGAGCAAAGGCTTCATCGACTTCCTGCTGCTCGATACCAAAGGCTTCCCGCTCATTGTCCTTGAGGCCAAATCGGAAGACAAGAACCCGCTCGTCGGCAAGGAGCAGGCCCGCAAATATGCCAAGTCCCAAAACTGCCGGTTCGTCATCCTCTCCAACGGCAATCTTCACTACTTCTGGGACCTGAAACGCGGGAACCCTTATATTATCACGACCTTTCCTACGCCGGATTCGGTGATCGGCTACCGACAAGTATCGCCGAATCCACAGCGCCTGATTGAACAGCAGGTGAAAGAGGACTACATCGTCCTTACCCAGCGCCCGAACTACCAAACCGAAGCGGCGTGGCGCAACGAGGCGGAGCGCCCGGGCTATATAAAAACCAACAACCTGCGATTTCTCAGACCCTATCAACTGAAAGCCATTCACGCGCTGCAACGGGCCGTGGAGGAAGGCAAAGACCGTTTCCTGTTCGAGATGGCCACGGGCACCGGCAAGACGCTCATCGCCGCCGCCGTCATCAAACTCTTCCTCCGTTCCGGCAATGCCAAACGCGTTCTCTTTCTGGTGGACCGCCTCGAACTGGAGGATCAGGCCAGGAAGGCCTTCAAGGCGCTGCTCTCCGCCGATTTCAAAACGGTCATCTACAAGGAGGATCGCGACGACTGGCGGCGGGCGGAAATCGTTGTGACCACCGTGCAGTCGCTGCTGTTCAACAACAAATACCAGCGGCTCTTCTCGCCGACCGATTTCGATCTGGTCATTTCCGACGAGGCCCACCGCTCCATCGGCGGCAACGCTCGGGCCGTATTCGACTACTTCATCGGCTACAAGCTCGGCCTGACCGCCACGCCCCGCGATTACCTCCGGCGGTTCGATAAAACCAATCCTTCCACCCGCGACCCGCGCGAAGCCGAGCGCCGACTTCTGCTGGACACCTATCGCACCTTCGGCTGCGAGAACAGCCAGCCCACTTACCGTTACTCGCTGCTCGACGGCGTGAAGGAAGGCTATTTGATCAGCCCCACGGTCGTGGATGCCCGCACCGAGATCACCACCGAACTACTTTCCGAAAAGGGCTTCGTCGTCTCGTTTACCGACGATGCCGGCGAAGACCAAGAAGAGGCCTTCAAGCAGCGGGAGTTCGAAAAGCGCTTCTTCGCCGACGCCACCAACCAGCTCTTCTGCAAGACCTTCCTGGAACATGCCCTGCGCGATCCCGTCAGCGGGGAGATCGGCAAGTCCATCGTCTTCGCGGTCAGCCAGAACCACGCGGCCAAGCTGGCGCAGATCATGAACCGGATGGCCGACCGCATGTTCCCCGGCAAGTACCAATCTGACTTCGCCGTCCAGGTCACATCATCGATCCCCGACGCCCAGCAGTTCAGCATCAACTTCGCCAACAACAACCTGCTCGGTTCGGCAAACTTCCTGCCCACTTACCGGACAAGCAAAGCCCGTGTCTGCGTGACGGTTGGCATGATGACCACCGGCTACGATTGCACCGACATCCTCAATCTCGGTTTGTTTCGTCCGATTTTCTCGCCTACGGACTTCATCCAGATCAAGGGGCGTGGCACCCTAAAGCACAACTTCCTCGATCAGCTTTTCGACGACGATCTCAAAGACAGCGTGAAGGAGCCACAAAAGAAAGCCTTTAAGCTCTTCGACTTCTTCGCCACCTGCGAGTACTTTGAGGAGAAATTCAACTACGATGAGGTGTTGAAGCTTCCCGCGCCCAAAAGCAAGGGCTGCGAAATCGGCGGAGGCACAGGCCCGGTTGCGGTCGGCGGCGCTTACGAGCACCTCGGCGCGGACATCCTCTCCACGATCAAGGAAGAAACCATCGGCCTGGAGGGGATGAAGATCGATCGGATGTTCTTCGAGAAATTCGAAGACACCGTTCGCGAGAACGAGACCATTGCAAAGGCTGTCGAGGCCGGGCAGTGGGACCGCGTCATCGACTACGTGAACCGCGAGGTCTTCGACAAACCCGAGGAGTTCTACAACCTCGACAAGTTGCGCAAAGCCGCCGCCGTGGACCGCCGCCTGACCCTGCGGGAGATCCTGGAGAAGATCTTCGGCCTCATCCCGCGCTTCAAGTCCAGGGACGAACTGCTGGAAGAGGAGTTCGCCAAGTTTGTCGCCGACGCCAAACCCGAAGAGGCCGAGGCCATCCCGGCCATCAAGATGTACTTCAAAGCCTACGTCACCAGCGGCCAGATACGCCACATCATAGAGATGAAACAGTTCACCGATCTGGCCACCAACCCGGTCTTTTCCACCCGCGACTATCGGGCAGTACCGGAAAAGTATCGTGCCCTCATTCCCGAGTATGTCAAGGATTACGTGTCCCTGAACCAGTTCGCGGCATAAAGGAGAGCCCATGCTCGACACCGAAACCAAACGCCGTATCGACACCGCCCGCGACATTCTCGTCGGCAAAGTTCCCGACCCCAAAAGCCAGGTCGAGCAGATCACCATTGCCCTGATCTACAAATTCATGGACGACATGGACGCCGAGAGCGAGGAGTTCGGCGGGAAGCGTAAGTTTTTCGAAGGCCCATTCGCCCGCTACGGCTGGGCCAAGCTGATGCGCTCCGGCCTGGGCGGCCACGAAACCCTGAACCTCTACGCCGAAGCCATTGCCAGGATGCCGGAGAACCCCGGCATTCCGCCTCTCTTCCGCGACATCTTCAAGAACGCCTATCTGCCCTACCGCGACCCGGAGACGCTGCGCGCTTTCCTTAAGATCATCGACGAGTTCAACTACGACCACAGCGAACGCCTCGGCGACGCCTTCGAGTATCTGCTCTCCGTCCTCGGCTCCCAGGGAGACGCCGGGCAGTTCCGAACCCCGCGCCACATCATCGATTTCATGGTTGAAATCGTTGATCCGAAGAAGAACGAGACCGTCCTTGATCCGGCCTGCGGCACCGCCGGGTTCCTGATCTCGTCCTGGAAGCACATCCTCAAGGCCAACACCGACGCCAAGGGCAACAGCGCCCTGACGCCGGACGAAAAGGGCCGCCTCGCGCAGAACTTCAAGGGCTACGACATCTCGCCCGACATGGTGCGCCTCTCGCTGGTGAACCTCTACCTGCACGGCTTCGCCGACCCGCACATTTACGAGTATGACACGCTCACCAGCCAGGACAAATGGGACGAATACGCCGACGTGATCCTCGCCAATCCACCTTTTATGTCGCCGAAGGGGGGAATCAAGCCTCATAACCGCTTCTCGGTGCAGTCGAAGCGCAGCGAAGTGCTGTTCGTGGACTACATGGCCGAGCACCTCACGCCCGGCGGCCGCGCCGGCATCATCGTGCC
>DIKL01000036.1:0-821 GCA_002424545.1 Syntrophaceae bacterium UBA5619 | reverse complement strand
AGCAACTGCGCAAGATGCTGGTGGAAGAGTCCCTCGTCGCCGTGATCTCGCTCCCGGCGGGCGTCTTCAACCCCTATTCGGGCGTCAAAACCTCTATCCTGATCCTCGACAAGGCACTGGCCAAGAAGGCCAACACCATCGCCTTTTTCAAAATCGAAAACGACGGCTTCGGCCTCGGCGCCCAGCGGCGCGAGATTGATAAAAATGACCTGCCGCAAGCTCACGCCGAGATCAGCGAATACCTGCGCCGCCTGCGGGTGCGCGAGTCGCTTGACGGATTCCAGCCGACGCTGGGGCTGATCGTGGAGAAGGAAAAGATCACTGCGAATGGGGAGTACAGCTTGAACGGGGAACGATATCGGGAAAACGGTCAAAAGTCATCCCAATATCCTCATGTCGAACTCGGCGAAGTCGTAGAAATTCTTGACTCACTCAGGCGGCCAATAACCAAGAGTGATAGAAAGCCCGGCCCATACCCCTACTACGGAGCAACTGGAGTCCTCGATCATGTAGAGGGCTACATTTTCAACGAGCCACTCGTGTTGGTCGGGGAAGACGGAGCAAAGTGGGGTGCGGGCGAAAACAGCGCGTTCCCCGTCGAGGGTAAAGTTTGGGTTAATAATCATGCACATGTTCTGCGGCCCAAACGTGACAGATTGACGGATCGCTTCCTTATCGAGATTCTTAACGAGGCTGATTTGATGCCGTATATCCACCGTTCCCAAGCTTAACCAAGAGAAGCTGCGAAGTATCCCAATCCCCCTGCCGCCGCTGGACATGCAGAAGGAGATCGTGGCAGAGATCGAGGGCTACCAGAAAGT
>DIKL01000041.1 GCA_002424545.1 Syntrophaceae bacterium UBA5619 | reverse complement strand
CGATCAGGGATGCCCGTGAAAACGCGGCCGATCGAAGAGGAAAGCGGGGTGCGCCACGCTTTGCCATAGGAACCCTTGCCCCCTGTGAACGGCGCCCGTGAACCGGGGCCAGATGCGTCCATATCCGCCGCGGCCGACCGCGGAATGATACGGCTGCCTCAACCGTATTTCGGTTGCCGATCCTGTCCGGCTTGTTGACCGGCTGAAGGATGTCGAATCATACCACATACGCATCGAGAATGAATCGAGAAATGTTCCGACGCCGGGCCGCAAAACAGTGTCGGGCCGCAATTGACATGCCGGCGGATCTGTTTTAGGATCCTGCCATAAACAGGTTTTGGTCTCCGGCGCACCGGATCCGGATGAACCGCGTCCGTGCCGGATATCGAAAGGAGACTCCATTTTGCCTGCCAAAGACCGCCGCATCATCGATCTCAGTCTTCCGTTGAGGGACGGGGGGGATTTTGCGATGCCCGCGTCGATCCGCTACACGGATCACCGGACCCGGGGGCAACGGCTCTCCGAAACGCACGGCATCGCCATCGAAGACCTCGGGGGACGGGCAAACGCAATGGAGGAGGTGAATTCTCTCAGCACGCACTGCGGGACCCATTTTGACGCACCTTGGCATTACACCGCGACGGTCGACGGGAAGAAGGCCATGACGGTGGACGAGGTCCCGCTGGAGTGGTGTTGCGGCCCCGGGGTGAAGCTGGACCTCCGGGGAAAGCGGCCGGCCGAGGAAATCAGCGCCGCCGATGTGCGGCAGGCCGCGCAGAAAATCGCCTATGTCATCCGGCCGATGGACATCGTGCTGATTCAGACCGGCGCGTCCGTCCATTACGGCCGGCCCGATTGCGAGTTGATGAATCCGGGGGTCACACGGGAGGCAACGCTGTGGCTGGCGGATCAAGGGGTGCGACTGGTCGGCATCGATTCGTTCTGCTGGGACCGCCCGCCCCGGGTGATGCTTGCCGAATTGAAGCAGGGGGTCAAGGGGAAGTACCTGCAGGGGCACAGGGCCGCCGGTGAACGGGGGATGTGCATCCTGGAGTGGCTCACCAACCTGGAACAGCTTCCGCCCTTCGGTTTTCAGGTCTGTGCGTTTCCGGTGAAGGTCGAGAGGGCAGGCGCGGGTTGGGTGCGGGCCGTCGCGTTTGTCGATTAGCCGCAAAGTGTAAACATGACCTTGCCGGTATCCGGTTTGACGTCGGCGCCGGGATATTCGCGAATCGCCGCGTTTCCATTCTGGCTTTTTCATGATGCGAGACCTTTGAATTTCTCTCGAACCTTGGCCATTTGTCATTCCCGTGAAAACGGGGATCCATGCTTTTCAAGAGCTTCCGGATTCCGCCTGCGCGGGAATGAGCGCAGAAACGGTGTTATTCAAAGGTCTCGATGCATGAGGCGATTTTCCTATCTCTTTGTATGTGTTCGATGCCCAGGCGGGGGTTGAGCGCGAATGAAAAAAGGAATCCTCCTCATCCACCCGCCGACGGCGAAGGCCTGCGAGGCTCCGGGAGGGCCGGCGCGGCTGGCCGGGGCGCTTCGGCGTCACGGTGTCGACTTCCGAATCTGGGACGCCAACCTGGAGGGTCAGAAGCGGCTGATGGAGACGGCCGCGCGGTCGTCATCGGATACCCAAAATTCCGGAACCGACGCCTGGACGCGAAGAGCGGCACGGCATCTTGACGCGAACCTCTCCGCCCTCCGTTCCGGGGAGCTCTACCGAAATCCCGATCGCTACCGGCGCGCGGTGAAGGATCTGAGCCGTCTCCTCGCGACGGCGGCGCGTCCCTTCGGCGTTCGTCTGAGCCTTGCCGATTACGAGGATGAACGGCTCTCGCCCGTCCGGAGCGCCGATCTGCTGCGCAGCGCCGCGGCCCCGGAGGGCAACCCCTTTTATCCATGGTTCCAGGCGCGGCTGCCGATGCTTCTGGCCGAAGCCCCCGTGTCGCATGTCGGCTTTTCCCTGAATTACCTGAGCCAAGCCCTGACGACCTTCGCGATGGCCGGCTTTCTCCGGCGGACGTTTCCGGGGATCCGGATCGTCCTGGGCGGCGGGCTGGTCACCTCCTGGATGAGGCGGCCGGGCTGGAGGAGCCCCTTCGAGGGTCTCGTGGATGATCTGATTGCCGGTCCGGGAGAGATCCCGCTGCTGAATCTCTTCGGCCTTGAAGGCGACGGCCGGCCGGACCGGCCTGACATCCGAGTCATTTCACCGGCCGATTACCTGTCGCCGGGGACGGTCCTCCCGTACAGCGCCTCCAGCGGTTGCTGGTGGCGGCGCTGCGCCTTTTGCCCGGAGCGGGCCGAGCGGAATCCATACCTTCCGCTTCCGCCCGAACAGGTCACGACGGACCTCCGCATCCTGGTCCGCGAAACGAAACCGGCGCTGATCCATCTGCTGGACAATGCGCTCAGCCCTTCGCTCCTCGCCGCGCTGGCCGCGGACCCGCCCGGGGCGCCGTGGTATGGCTTCACCCGGATTATGCCCTGCCTCGCGGATCCAGGGTTCTGCGAAAAACTGCATGACTCGGGGTGCGTCATGCTGAAGCTGGGCATCGAATCGGGCGATCCGGGGGTTTTGGCCGCCCTGAACAAGGGGATCGATTTGAAGACCGCGGCGGCGGCCCTGAGGAACCTCAAGGCGGCGGGCATCTCGACCTATGTCTATCTGCTCTTCGGAACGCCCGCCGAGACGCCCGAGGCGGCAGCCCGGACATTGGCCTTCACCGTGGAGCATGCCGAAGAGATCGGCTTTCTGAACCTTGCGATTTTCAACCTTCCGGCATACGGCCCCGAAACACGTGAAATCCCTTTGGGGGAATTTTACCCGGGCGATCTCTCCCTGTACCGGCCCTTTGCGCACCCGCGGGGCTGGAACCGGGGCGAGGTCCGGCGCTTCCTGGAACGGGAATTCAAGAGGCATCCGGCGGTCGCGGCAATCCTCCGGCGGGATCCCCCCTTCTTCACATCGAACCATGCGCCTTTTTTCACGCTGAAACCGTAGGCCGGTTTGTCACGCCCCGCCGTCCAAGGATCGTTTCCGGCGGAAATGCAAAAAAGGATTGCGCGATCTCAGAAATGATATCCGTTTTCCCCTGTTTTTATGATAGGAAGAAGATACGGAGGACAAACAACTTTGGGCAAAAACGCAATCATTGACATAGACAACACTCTCTGGCAATTCAGCGACGCTTTCTATCGGGAATTGATGAAAATCAACGGGAATTTTCCAACGCCCGATCGGTGGTGCACGTACGATATCTGGGAGGGGTACTGCTCGGTAGAGGATTTTATCGCGGCGATCAACACGATTCACCATCATCAGGACAGCGACCGATACCAGCCTTACCCGGAATCGCGGGACTTCTTGTCGTCGCTCAGAAAACATGGCTTTCATATCATCATTGCCAGCCACCGGACGCCGGAAACGAGTCAGCCGACCGAACGATGGCTTGCGAGGCATGGGCTCCCCTACGATGAACTTCACCTCTCTCTGGATAAAACCGTTCTCTTCCCGAAGGCCGACGTCGTCGTGGACGATTCGCCGCTGACGCTTGAAAAAGCAATAGAAAGCGGAGCCCTGGGCGCCGGGTTGTCGTTCCCCTGGAACCGGGCTTATGTCAGCAACGGCTTCCGGCTTTTTCAGAACCTCAATGAGGTGCTGGACTACATTCTGCTGTCATCAGCGAAAATATTGGGGAAAGTTCTTTGAGATTGAATTCAGAAGAGGAGTGGTCATGAAAAAGTTCTTGCTGATGATCGGCGGGGCAATGGTGCTGGTTGCCTTGCTTTTCGGATGGTGGCTTTTCAGTCGCCCCGACCGCGGGACGACCGGCTCGGTGAGCACCCAATTTCGATGGCTCGGTCCGAACGACAAAATCGTGGTGGACGGCTTCGACGACCCCAAGGTCCAGGGTGTGGCCTGTCATATCTCCCGAGCCCAGACCGGCGGCGTCAAAGGCGCCCTGGGTGTAGCGGAGGATACGAGCGACGCCAGCATTTCCTGTCGCCAGGTCGGGCCGATTCGGTTGCTTGGTGAGTTCAAGGACGGCGAACGTGTCTTTGATGAACAGCGCAGTCTTGTCTTCAAGTCGCTTCAAGTCGTGCGCTTCTTTGATCGCAAACGCAACGTCCTGGTCTATGTATCCTACAGCGACCGGGTTATCGCGGGCAGCCCGAAGAACAGCATCAGCACCGTGCCCATCATGGAGTGGAAGGCGCCCTAATGTCCAATTCTTTGATCAGTTGCGGCGGTGGCGTCATCCTTGGTATTGGTGAGGTCGAAGATCTCCGCCCGGTGCTTTGGGAAGCCTTCCCTGAAAACCTCGGAGCATGATTTGCTCCACCTGAGCCCGCTGTGCCTCGAATTCCGCCTCATCATCGGTTGGCGTCAACCGAATCATCTCGTCGAAATGCAGCCGGACCCGTGAGAAGGGTTTGGGCAGCATGAAACGGTCCCAACTGTTGAAATACCAGGCCCGGTCCGCGGAAACGTAAAACGGAACGATTACCGCGTCGGCGGCGTGCGCAGTCCGGATCAGCCCGTTCTTGACCACGCCTGCCGGTCCCCGCGGCCCGTCGACGATGTGACCGGCCAGCCGGGTCCGCCGGAGGATTTCAATCAGCTCCCTCATGGCCGCTATGCCCCCGCGCGACGAGGAGCCGCGCACCGGTTCCCAGCCGGTGCGTTTGGCGACGGCAGCGATGATCTCGCCATCCTTGCTGCGCGAAATCATCAGCCCCGGCCGATAGGCGCGATAGTTTTGAAAGTGGCGGATGGCGGCGAAAAACTGCTGGTGCCAGGTGCAGAGCAGGACCCGGCCGCCGTTTCGATGATAAGTCATCCACGGCGCTTCGTTCTCCACTTCCAGGCGAAACGTCCAGGCATAAACGCGGATAAATCGGTAGAGAAAGGCGAGAAACGGCTTCGACATAATGATGATATCGGTTCTTCTGGACATGGCCTCTCATTTCCCGGCTTGGAAAACAATATGCCGCCGGTGGGTTCGGGAAAGATGTTCCTTTCCGCGCGGGGGAGTATAGCGGCGCGGTCTTCCCGTGTCAAGACAGCCGAATCAGGGCGGAGGAAGGGCGGGATGGAGGAACCGAAAAAGGTTATCATCCGCCCCCGGTTTGTGATAACGAAAAGGAAAAGCAGTGTCGAAACCGGCTGTGCCGGTGCAAGCCCTCGCGCGAGCGAGACGCGACCGTCGATCGGTCATGGAGGAACGTACGGCGTTGAGAGGAAGGGGAATATGAGAATCGCGGTGGTTGGGCTCGGGGGGGTCGGCGGGTTTTTCGGAGGGAAGATTGGGCTGAAATACGCCGGTTCGGCGGGAAACCATGTCGTTTTCGTTGCCCGGGGCGAACATCTCGAAGCGATCCGCGGGGAGGGTTTGATTCTCCGGACGGTGGAGGGAAACTTTCGGATCAAACCGGACCTGGCGACCGACGATCCGACGGCGGTCGGCCCCTGCGACCTCATTCTGTTCTGTGTGAAGGAATATGCCCTCGACGAAGCGGCCGCGGAGATTTCCCCGCTCCTGGGCGCCAATACGGTTGTCCTGCCTCTGCTCAACGGCGTCGACATCGCCGAACGGCTGCGATCCCTTCTCCCCCGGGGGGTGGTTTTGAGTGGTTGCGTCTACATCTCATCCTTTATCGAGGCACCCGGCGTCGTCCATCAGATCGGCGGAAGCTGCCAGCTTTTTTTCGGCCCGGATGACGGGAAGACGGAGGCGTTCCGTCCGTTGGAAGAACTTCTCCAAGGTTCGGGGATCCAGGCGGAGCTGACGGATCGGATCGGAGTGCACCTCTGGACGAAGTACCTCTTTGTAAGCCCGATGGCCGGCGTAACGTCGCTGACGGCAAAGTCTTTCGGGGCGGTCATGGCGGATGAGCAGGGAAGGGCGATGGTTCGGGGTTTGATGGAGGAGATCGGGCTCCTGGCGAAGGCCAACGGGATCGCGCTTCCGGCGGACAGCGTGGAGGCGGCCCTCGTCAAGGTGGCCCGCTTCCCCTATGAGACGAAATCGTCCATGCAGTTGGATTACGAGAAGGGGGGGCGGACGGAGATCGATCTGTTCATCGGCTACGCGGTCCGCGCCGGTCGCAGCCTGGGCGTGCCCGTGCCGCTCCACGATAAGCTCTACTCAAAGCTGAAAAGGTAGTCAGACGGGGTCTTGCCGGGAAGCACGATCGCCGGTCGGGTTGTGTATGTATTCGCCATAATGACCATCAGGATGAGAAGTCATCGATGAACCAATATCAGCTTCACCTACCTACTGTTCGGATGAGGCTATTCGTCAGGACTGAGCATTACGGATCGAAAGAAAGCTGTATCAATGGATCCATCCATACAGATTATGACCAGATGGTGTCCTGAGATTATCGTCGTTACCCTTTCCATGCGACTGGAATCAAATTCCCTTCCGCAGCAACCGGCTGTGATGGAATCTTGTTGACATTCAGGACTCCTTTCATTATTGGAAACCAATGAAAACCCGTGTTCGACAGTTGTAGGCATATTTTAGCCTTTTTGATGGCGCAACTCATTGAAATCTCGTGGTCGGACCTCTGGAAAACTGAAAAATGTGTAGGCATGCGAATTTGAATTTATTTCTTGAAAGTGTTGGTAGTACATGCTATCGGAGTAGACATGTACGTAAGAACAATATCCCGGAAAAACAAAGACGGCTCCACCGTGACCTACGTCCAACTCGCCCATAATGTCCGCGACCCCCAATCGGGTCAGCCCAAGGCGAACGTCCTGCACACCTTCGGCCGATCCGATGATCTGGATGTGGCCGCTATCAAGAGACTGACCCGAAGCCTCTGCCGTTTTCTCTCCCCGGAAGACGCGGTTCAGACGCGGGCCATTTCCGAAGGGGAGAGCGTTCCGCTGACCTTCCTCAAAAGCGTTCCTCTGGGCGGCGCTTACCTTCTGCGTTCCCTGTGGGAGACGCTGGGGCTTCATACCGTTCTGAAGGATTGCCTGAAAGAAAGATCGTTTACGTCCCCGGTGGAATGGGCGGCGTTTGCCATGGCGGCCAATCGGGCGCTCGCGCCGGACTCCAAAAGGGGTGTTGAAGAGTGGGTCAGAGAAGATGTTGCCCTGGGAAATCCCGAACCGATCGATCTTCAGCACCTCTACCGGGCGATGGATGTTTTGCTGGAGTACCGGGAGATCATTCATAAAGAGGTTTATTGGTCCGTTGCCGATCTTTTGAACCTGGAGGTGGATCTGATCTTTTTCGACACCACCAGCACCTACTTCGAGCGGGATGAGGAAGACGAGGAGGGCCTGAGGCAGTATGGTCATTCCAAGGACCATCGTTCCGATCTTCCACAGATCGTCATCGGTTTGGCCGTAACAAAGGAGGGCATCCCCGTCAAATGCTGGACCCTGCCGGGAAACACATCGGATATGGCAACCGTGGAGACGGTCAAGAACGATCTTCTCGGCTGGAAGCTCTCCCGATGCGTCTGGGTGATGGATCGCGGGATGAACTCGGAGGAGAATCGGCTTGTTCTGCAGAAAGCCGGCGGCCAGTATATCATCGGAGAGAAGCTTCGCGACAACCAGGAGGTTCACAAAGAAGTCCTGGCCAAACGGGGAAGATACCTCAAGATCCGGGAGAATCTGGAGATCAAGGAAGTGATCATCGGCGGCGGAGAGAAACGCCGACGATTTATTCTGGTTCACAATCCCGAGGAGGCCAAAAAGGACAAGGCCACCCGTGAAAAGATCCTTATCAGGATTGCAAAATCCCTCAAAGATCTTGGGGATCAGAAAGGGAAAGCCCATAAGAAAAGCGTCTGCGCTCTCATGGCCCATAGGACGATGGGACGATACTTGAGACAGCTCAAGGACGGGAGCATCAAGATCGACAAAGGTAAGATCCGGGAGGAGGCGCATCTGGATGGGAAGTACATCCTCTCCACCAGCGACGACACCCTGACCCCGGAAGATATCGCCTTGGGCTACAAACAGCTTCTGGAAGTGGAGAGGGCCTTCCGTACCATGAAAACGACTCTGGATCTCAGGCCGGTTTATCACCGGAAGGATGAACGCATCGAGGCGCATGTATTTTTGTGTTTCCTGGCGCTGATGCTGGTGCGCATCGCGGAGAGGAAAACAAGCCTTACATGGGACAAGATCAGGACTCAAATGGAGCGCCTTCATCGGATAGAATTTTTTTCAAATGATGGGCGTGTTCTACAGACGACCGAACCGACCAAAGAACAGCTCAACATTTTTAAATCACTCAGGATACCGCCACCGAAACGGATGCAAGACATTCAAATGACCCCCTGAAAACGTAGGCACACGACCAAAAAATAGGTACGGCGTAACTAAATGCAATGACTCAACTATCTCCAAATCGTTTACCTACCACTGTCGAAGCCGGGGAAAAATGAAGTATTAAACACCGATTTTCGCGGAGCAATTTGACATAAGATTTTCGTCGGCTCTTTATGGAGCCAGCTAAAAATAATGTAATCAAGGAAGCATGTTACAGAATCTCTTGGTTCCGGTGGTCCTTGAGAATCTTATATCAAATGACGGGTATAGCTCCGCGAAAATCGGTGTTAAACAATTAAATTGCGGGGAGGAGATGTCAATGACGAAAAACTTCAGATTGATGAAAAGTTTAGGCTTATTCATCGGAGCTGCAATGATTTTGACATCATGTGTTACTACTACAACCGCTGTTAAGCCAGGTGATGCATCACATGTTAAGGGTGCCGGAAAGCTTGTCACAAAAGAAGGATTTAAATTTTCTTATGAACACCGATTTTCGCGGAGCTA
>DIKL01000083.1 GCA_002424545.1 Syntrophaceae bacterium UBA5619 | reverse complement strand
TGTTTCACATAATCCCCTTTGATCTGGGGAAGGAAGAGGTAGTCCGGATTCTTTTTCAGCAGATCGAACAAATAGCCGTGGGCAAGTTCCGCAGGATAGCAGAACTCGGCGCTCTTCAGATCAACCCCCTCACGCTCCGATATATCGGGTAAGACGACCTGGAGGCCGAGCTTTTCAAAGAACGTCCGATAGAGCGGGAAATAGGTGTTGGTAAAGAAGGACTTGTTGATCCCGATTTTCCGCCCTCCGACGGCCTGCAGATTTTCGGATGAGGAAGGCAGCGGGAAGATCATGCGTTCGTAGCGGGCAACATGGTTCAAGGCCTCCGCATCGATCTTGATCTGGGCGCGCAGATTGTACCAGCGGTTGCAGGCGCCGCCGAAAGGATAAGTCTTGCCGTTGATGCGGAGCCTCGCAATCTCGCAGCGCCGGTCGCATTTTTCCTTGCCGCCGTCGCAGATGAACGGTGCGCCATATTCAATTTCCCGCTCCATCAGGTCCTTGAGGGAAAAACGCCCCTGCTTCAGCAAGCCCAGACTCTGCCTGTTTTTGACTTCCAGGGCAACGCCGAAAGCGCCGATGAGCCCGGGATCGGGCGGAACGATGATCCGTTTCCCGGTCAGGGTTGCCATCGCCAGAGGAACGGCGCGGTTGTAACAGACCCCTCCCTGCATGAAGACCTTCCGCCCCACCGTCCGGTTGCCCTTGACGCGGTTGCTGTAGTTCATGCAGATCGAATAGACGAGCCCCGCCACGATGTCTTCCATGGAAATCCCCTCATGGAAGGCGTTCTTGATGTCGCTGCTGATAAAGGCGGCGCACTGGTCGTTGAAATTGGGCGGATTGGTTCCCTTCAGGGCAATGGGCGCGATCTCTTCCATGCCGATGTTCAGGGTTTCCTTGGCCGCCTCCTCAAGGAAGGAGCCCGTACCGGCGCTGCAGGCCTCGTTCATGGCATAGTCGGACGGCACGCCGTTAGTGATGTGCGTATACTTGGCGTCCTGCCCGCCGATTTCAAAGATCGTGTCCACCTCCCGGTCGAAATAGACGGCGCCGGTGGCATGGGCGATGATTTCATTGATGATTCCGTCCGTCATGGCGTGGAAGCCGGCGATCTGGCGCCCGGAGCCTGTGACGCCGAGTCCGTCGATGGATATCCGGTCGGCGAGCTCCCCAAGCTGCGCCAGGAGGCTGCGATAGCAGGACCTCGACGCACCCACGGGATCGCCGTTTGTCCGCAGATAATCGGAGGCAAGGATCTGATCGTCGTCAACCCTGACCAGGACGGCCTTGGTGGTGGTCGAGCCGACATCGAGGCCCAGAATGCAGCGATCTCCATCCTTCGCCTGTCCCCTGGGGGCGGTTTTGAAATCCACTAGGGGCTCCGCATCCCTGAGCGGCGGCAGGTGGAAAAAGGTATCGCGGTCCGGCCTGAACAGCGACCGGAGTTCGGGAACCGGCACTGTGTCGTTTTCCAGCGCCCACAGGGCGCATCCCAGGGCCTCGAAATACGGGGCCTCATCGGGAACCATAACCCGGGAGATTTCCTGCCTGAGGTGATCGATCATCACGGTGTTCAGGGCGCATCCCCCGATGACCATGACATGATCGCTTGAAACCTTCTTGACGAGCTCCAGGATTTTTCCGGCCATCATGAGGCACAGCCCGGCCGTCACGCGTTCCTTGGGAACGCCCTTGTTCGTGGCATGTGTGCAGTCGCTCTTGCAGAAGACGCTGCAACGTCCCGACACCTTGTAGGGCTCTTCCGAACGGGCCAGACGGACCGCATCCTCCAGCCCGATTCCGATCCGCTTGATCTGCTGCAGAAAGAACTCTCCCGTCCCGGAGGCGCATTTATTCCCCGCATGAACAGAGGAAATCCTGCCGTCCCTCCCCAGTTGATAGAGCATGAACGTTTCGCTGCCGGCACTGATGATGGCCTGGGCCTGAGGATCGTGTCCGTTGGTGTGCAGAAAGGCCTTTTCAACGGCTTCCGGTTCGGGGATGGAGGTCAGATTGACCAGATGTCTGAACTTTCTTCCGGTTACGGCAACTTTGGCATATTCCTTCAGGGGCAGGGTTGCAAACGTGCTTTCAAAGAGCTGCTGAGGGTTTCCGTGATGGACTTTCAGAAACGCATCCTTGATCGTGGTGTTTCCCCGATCATCCCTGCTGACGGTCACCATCGAGAGCGTCGAGGCTCCGATGCATATTCCCAGAGACTTGATCTGATTTGACATTTAGTTTCCTTAACGCCTTTGCAAAAAGCCCCCTTCCCCCTCCCCTGGCGGGAAGGGATGAAGGGGAGGGGGAGGGAATTCTTGACTTCTGACGAGTCCTTCTTCCTTAACGCTTTTCCGTGCGCGTGTGGGCCGCCAGATCCCGCTTGCGCAGGCGGACGCTCAGCGGTGTGATCTCCACCAGTTCGTCCTCCGCGATAAATTCGATGGACTGATCCAGAGACAGCAACCGCGGCGGCCGCAGGGAGACCGTCGCTTCGGCGGTCGAGCTCCGGATATTGGTCAGCGCCTTTTCCTTGACAATATTGACATCGAGGTCACCCGTACGGTTCCGCTCCCCGATAATCATTCCGCCATAAACCTCGGTTCCCACATCGATGAATAGAATTCCGCGATCCACCATGGCCAGGCTCGCATAGGCGGTCACCCGGCCGATGCGGTCCGCCACCAGGGCGCCGCTGCCCCGTTGCCC
>DIKL01000132.1 GCA_002424545.1 Syntrophaceae bacterium UBA5619 | reverse complement strand
ACCGTTGGCCAGTTTTAGGTTGTATTTCGCCGTGGCGGCGAATCCCGTTGCCGAGAAACAGATGAAGACCCCCAATATCACCAAATAAGAGATAACCCACAAACGCTTTTTCATTTTCCCCCTCCTTTCGTTGATAGGTTTAGGCTGTCCCGCTGCCGATTGACGCTGAATTTTACGACGGCTGCCTGCCGATATAGGCCAAAATGCCGCCGTCGACATAGAGGATGTGCCCGTTCACGAAATTCGACGCGTTCGAGGCCAGGAAAACGGCGGGTCCCGTGAGATCCTCCGTCGTTCCCCAGCGACCCGCCGGCGTCTTGGAAATGATGAAGCTGTTGAACGGATGTCCGGCTGCGCGCAGCGGGGCGGTCTGGGGTGTGGCAATGTACCCCGGTCCGATCCCGTTGCATTGGATGTTCTGCGCGCCGTATTCGGAGCAGATGTTCCGGGTGAGCATCTTGAGTCCGCCCTTCGCGGCGGCATAGGCCGAAACGGTCTCGCGTCCCAGTTCGCTCATCATCGAACAGATGTTGATGATTTTTCCGTGACCCTTTTGGATCATGGAGGGGATGACGGCCTTGGAAACGATGAAAGGCGCATTGAGATCCACGTCAATCACCTGCCTGAACTCGGCAGCCGTCATTTCGCACATCGGAATGCGTTTGATAATGCCGGCGTTGTTCACGAGAATATCGATGACGCCGACTTCCTTCTCGATCCTCTTCACGGTTTCATTGACGGCGTTTTCATCGGTGACATTGCAGACGTAGCCGCGGGTTTGAATGCCCGCCTCCCGATAAGCGGCCAGCCCCTTGTCGACCAGCTCCTGAGTCAGATCGTTGAAGACGATTTGTGCGCCGGCGGTAACGTACGCCTTTGCAATCGCGAATCCGATGCCGTAGGATGCACCGGTAATGAAAGCAACCTTGCCTTTCAGGCTGAAAAGATCCAGGACCATGATCACCTCCTTTATGAAATGGGCATTTTACATCAATACGGACATGGGCACGTCGTCCATGTCCGTGAAGGTCTGATTTTCTCCGACCATCCCCCAGATGAAGGTGTAGCTTCCGCTCCCCACCCCCGAATGGATGGACCAGCTCGGCGCGATGACGGCCTGCTCATTCCGGACGACCAGGTGCCGCGTCTCCCGCGGCTCGCCGATCAGGTGAAACACCACGGTGTCGCCCGGCATATCGAAATAGAGGTAGACCTCCATCCGCCGGTCGTGGGTGTGGCAGGGCATCGTGTTCCAGTTGCTGCCCGGCGCCAGAATGGTCAGTCCCATCACCAGTTGGCAGCTCTTGAGCACCTTGGGGTGGATGAACTGGTGGATCGTCCGGACGTTTGTCTGGAGCGGATCGCCCAGATCGAGCCGCTGGGCATCGGCCAGCGAGAGTTTCACGACCGGGTAGGCGGCATGGGCGGGCGCGCTGTTGAAGTAAAACTTGGCCGGATGGTTCCGGTCGGCGCTCGCGAAGGAGACGTCCCTTGCCCCCATGCCGATATAGAGGCACTCCCTGTTTCCCAGTTCATATCCCTTGCCGTCAACAGAAACGATGCCGGCGGCGCCGATATTGATGATCCCCATCTCCCGCCGCTGCAGGAAAAAATCGACCCCCAGTTCCTTGGTCACCTTCAGATCCACGACTCCCTTCACCGGCGAGATCCCGCCGACGATGATCCGGTCGATATGGCTGTAGACCATGTTCAGGCGATCCGCGGAAAAGAGATTCTCCACCAGAAACTGCTCCCGCATCTTTTGGGTGTCGAGCATTTTCATCTGCTCCGGATGAACGGCATAACGGATGTCCATGAGTTTCTCCCTTCTCTTATTATCTCTGAACCCTTCCCGAACCGGCCCCCCCGACCAGGTTTTTGACCTCTTCCAGCGTAATCAGCGGGAAATCCCCGGGAACCGAATGCTTCAGACAGGAGGCGGCCACCGCGAACTCCAGCGCCTCCCGATCCGATTTCAGCGCCTGGAGACCATAGATCAGCCCGGCGGCAAAGGAATCCCCGGACCCCACCCGGTCGACGATGTCCCGAATCTCGTATTTCCGCGAAACCAGAAATTCATCCCGGCCGTTCAGCACCGCCGACCAGCCGTTGTGATCCGCCGAATGGCTCTCCCGCAAGGTCACCGCGATTTTTTTCAGATCCGGGAACTGTTGAAGCACCCGGTCCGTAAGCACCCGGTAATGATCCGCTTCCACCTTTCCGGCTTCGACGTCCGCGTCCGCCGAAATGCCCAGGGCCTTCTGGCAGTCCTCTTCGTTGGCCATGACGATATCCGTGTGTTTGACGATTTCGGTCATCACCTCCTGGGCCGTCCGACCGTATTTCCAGAGATTCTTCCGGTAGTTCAGATCACAGGAGACGGTCATGCCTTTCTCCTTGGCATTCAGAACCGCTTCCAGGGAGACCAGGGCGGCGGATTCGGAAATCGCCGGCGTGATCCCGGTGATATGGAACCATCCGGCCCCGGCAAAGACCTCATCCCAGGGAATCTCCCCGCGGATCACCTCCGCGATCGCGGAATGAGCCCGGTCGTAAAGAACGACGGAAGGGCGCTGGTTCGCCCCGGCTTCCAGGAAATAGATGCCGAGCCTTTTCCCTTTTCGGACGATGCGGGAAACATCCACCCCTTGTTTGCGAAGCTCCGCGATGCAGGCGTCCCCGATCCGGTTCGGAGGAATCAGGCTCGCGAACGCCACATCCATCCCGAAACGGGCCAGCCCCACGGCCACATTCGCCTCCCCTCCGCCGAAGGTCGCCTCCAGCGACGGACTCTGGAAGAACCTTTCAGTGCCCGGGGCCTTCAGTCTCAACATGATCTCGCCGAAGGTAATGATTTTTTTCATAGATTTTACCCTTTCTGCACAAGATGGATCGCAAATCCGGAGATCTCCCGGTCCAGATAGACGACGGTCATCTTCCCGTTTTTGAGCTTCTCCGTTCCCGCGACGGGTCCGATGCCCTGTTGGCCGAGGTAGAAGAGCGCCCTTTCGACATCGTTCGTACCCAGCGCAAGGTGCCCTTTTTGACCGCGGCCGGGACTCTTCATGATCTCGAATTCCTTTTGTCCGAGGAAATAAGAGCTCTGACCTTCCGCGACCGGGAAGCGGAACAGGCGAGAAAACAGTTCCACGCTTTTGCCTGCGCTTTCCGCTTTTTCCTCGTTGAGGCCAACGTGGGCGAGCGTAAAGCCGAGCAGAATGCGAACCGCCTCCGCCGTCAATCTCGTGATTTCCTCGAATTTCCCCGCCGAGATGAGTTCGCTCTTCACCATCCAGCTCCCACCGCAGGCGAAAACGTTCTTCAACGAAAGATAGGGAACGAGGTTCGTCGCGTTTACCCCGCCGGTCGGGATGAATTTGATTCCCTCGTAGGGTGCGGAGACCGCCGTCAGAAAAGCCCTCCCTCCGGACTCCTCCGCCGGGAAGAACTTCACAACGCCAAGGCCGCATTCCATCGCCGCCTCGATCTGCGTCGGTGAATTCACGCCGGGGATCACGGGGACCCCCTGTTCGCGGCAGAAGGAGACGACCTTCGGATTGAATCCGGGCGAAACAATGAATTTCGCTCCCGCGCCGATCGCCTTTCCCGCCTGTTCGATCGAAAGGACCGTCCCGGCGCCCACGACCATCTCCGGCATTCCTTTCGCCAGGGTCCGGATCGCATCCTCCGCCGCAGCCGTCCGGAAGGTGATCTCCGCCAGCGGCAAACCTCCCGCCAGAAGCGACTTCCCAAGGGAAAGGGCGTCCTCGGCTTTTTCGATCTTGACCACCGGAACGATTCCATAGCCCTCTATTTTTTTCAGAATCTCATCCATCATGCACCTCCTTCTCCCGGTTTTCCGATCTGAATAACCTCGACGATGATATTCCGGAGCGAATAGATCACCATGATCGCACCCGCAATCGGCATGCAGGAGTAGAGCACCCTCTTGGGGATCGCAAAAACGTTCGTCACGTCCAGGGCCAGCATGGTCAGCCGCAGGGAGTAGTAGAAGAAAACCGCGGCAAAAAAGAGGACCAAAAACTCGATGAACATCCGGTAGAGATGCTGCCGGCGCGGATTTTCGATGCTCTTTTCGATCCAGTCCCCCACACTGATATGACCCCGCAGAATCCACAGCGCGGCCGCCCCGTAAAAAACCAGGTAGGCGTAGAGCAGCTCGACGATCTCATCGAACCAGTGCAACGAAACGACCGGGAAGAAACGAACGATCACGTTGGCCGCGATCAGAATCGTCAGGAAGACGAAGCTGACAATCGTGACGACCTTGAGCGCCCCCAGGATCGCTTTATCGGCAAACGCCATTGCATGCATCATTTTTTCCATGACATCCCCTATCGCCCCATGATGAGATCCGGCAGAAAGGTGGAAATCTGCGGAACATAGGCAATGATCACCGTGATGATGAATATACCGATCAGATAGGGCACAATCTCCCTGGAGAGGATTCCGATGTTGACGTTGCTGAAGCTGGAAACCGCAAAGAGGCACATCCCCACCGGCGGCGTCAGATTCCCCACCATGATCAGAAGGGTCATCACGACGCCGAAATTGATGAGGTCGATCCCGAACTGCTGCGCGATCGGCAGGAAGATCGGGATCGTGATGATGAAGATCGCGTTCCCCTCGAGGAAGCAGCCGAGGATCAGGACAATCACAATGATCATCGCCAGGATACCCGCCGGCGGCAGATTCATACCCGTCAGCGAAACGATGATCTGGTCGGGGATCTTCTGGTGGATAGTGAGCCAGCCGAAGAATCCTGCCGCCGAGATGATAAATAACAGGCTGACCGTCTGCCGGATCGAGACCCAGAAGATCTTCGGCAGATCATTCCATTGCAGATCCCTGTAGAAAAAACCCAGGAACAACGCGTAGAGGGAGGCGACGACCGCCGCCTCCGTCGGGGTGAAAATCCCGGTCAGGATTCCGCCGATGATGATGATCGGCGTGAGCAGCGGCAGGAACGCCTCCTTCGTGCTGACGACGACCTCTCTCAAATCGGCCCGTTTCTCCTTCGGCAGGTTGTATCGTTTGGCCAGAAAAGCGATGGCGATCATGATGGCCAAGGCCATCAGCGCCCCCGGGATAAAGCCGGCCATGAACAGCTTGCCGACCGAAACCCCGGTCAGCGCGCCGTAGAGGACGAACGGGATGCTGGGAGGGATCACGGGACCGATCGTCGCCGCCGCGGCGACGATGGAGGCCGAAAATTTCGGTTGGAAGCCGTTGTCGACCATTGCCTTGTGAAGGACCTGTCCCAGCCCCGCCGCATCCGCGATCGCCGATCCGGACATCCCGGAGAAGATCACGTTGGCGATGACGCACACCTGTCCCAAACCGCCGGGGACGTGTCCGATCAGGGCCTTGGCAAAGCGGAAGATCCGGCTCGTCACCCCACCCGTGTTCATCAGGTTTGCCGCCAGAATGAAGAACGGGATCGCCAGCAGCGTGAACCCGGTCGTCGAGGCGTACATCCGCTGCGGCAGCATCGTCAGCAGCGATCCGTTCCCCAGACCAACGAAGAACAGGATCGCAGTCAAGCCCATGGCGACGGCAATGGGAATGTTCAGAATGATGAGCGCCAAAAGGACGGTAAAGATGAGCAATGTCAGCATTTACCCCAGATTTTCCATTAGAAAATTTG
>DIKL01000097.1:15880-21058 GCA_002424545.1 Syntrophaceae bacterium UBA5619 | reverse complement strand
GTATAAGCAGCATAATGAGCAAACCTGCCGCCCTTGTTCGGATGATCCTGCTGCCGCTGCTGGCGGTGTTTGCGATTGCGAATATCGGTGCGCCGCAGCGATACACGCTTGATGCCAGCGCCAGCAATGTATCGGCCAAGGTTCCATTTTTTGGCCTTGCCAGCAAAACCGCATGCTTTCCCCAAATGCAGGGCGCAGTCACGATTGTTCCCGGCGCGCCCGAACGCGCGGTGATTGACGTGACGTTTGATGCCACCGCCATCGAAGCGCCTGATGACCTGACGTTAAGCCGCCTGCGCGGCGAAAAGTTCTTCTGGGTCGAAAAATATCCGACCGTGCACTTCGTCGGCCGATCATTGAAACTGACCAGCCCGACGCGCGGCACGGTTTCAGGCGAATTGACCGCGCGCGGAGTGACCAAGCCGCAGACGCTAACCGTCACCTTCGATGCCGACCCGCTGACGCAGGTGGGCCAGCCGGTCAGCTTCACCGGCACCACCACGATTGACCGGCGGCAATATGGAATGAAAAGCTATCAGCTAATCGTCGGCAACAAGGTGGATATCACGCTGAAAGCGCGAATGGTGCCGCGTTAGGGGCGGGGATTCACTCTTCTTCGCCCAGATCGCGCGCTACCTTGGGATCGCGCAGCAGCGCCTCGATCCGGTCAGCCTCGGCAAAGCTTTCATCCTTGCGGAAGCGCAGCTTGGGCGCGAATTTGAGGCCGAGCCGTTTGGCCACCTCGCGTTGCAGGAACGCGGTGTTCTGGCGCAGCGCGTGCACCACCTCATCCTCGCCAGCCCCCAGCAGCGGTTTGATGTAAGCGGTGGCGTGGCGCAGATCGGGCGTCATCCGCACTTCGGTGACCGAAATGTTCGCCGCGCTGACCACGTCATCATGCACTTCGCCGCGCGCCAGCAGTTCCGACAGGATATGCCGCACACGCTCGCCCACCTTGAGCACGCGCACCGATTGCTGTTCGGGGGTGAAGGGGGTCTTTGCCATGCCTCAACCCATCCCGGTGGAGGTTGGCGTGGGGCGCGGGGTCGGGATCGCGGTTGAGGTGGCGCGGGCGTAGATTGTGCCGTCTTCTCCCAGCAATTCACCTTCAAGGAACACCACGCGCCGACCGGCCTTGACCACCCGGCCCTTGCCGATAATCGTCGCGCCTTCAGGGATCAGGCGGATCAGCGACATGGAAATTTCGAGGTTCAGCGGGGCCATCTCGCCATCGGTCGACGCGACATAGGCATAGCCCATCACATCATCCAGATAACCCGCAACCAATCCCCCCTGCACGCCGCCGCGCCAGGTGGTCATTGCGCGCTTCACGGTGAAACGCATGGTCGCGGTCTGGGTTGCTGCATCCCAGCCGACAAGTTCCGAGCCGAGCAGCGCGGTGTGCGGCGACTGCCCGGCATCGTCAGGGTAAAAGGCGTCGTCGCTCACAGCGTCCGCTCACGCTCCTCGACCGAGAAGACTTCGAGGTTGTCGCCCGGTTTGATGTCGTTGGTATCTTCCAGCACCACGCCGCATTCGAGACCAGTGCGCACTTCGTCGACGTCGTCCTTGAACCGCCGCAGCGATTGGATCTTGGTCGCCGAAACGATAACATCGGCGCGGGTAAGGCGTGCGAACAGGCCCTTGCGGATCGCGCCTTCCAGAACCAGCAGCCCGGCTGCCTTGTCCTTCTTGCCCGCCGGGAACACCTGCTTGACTTCGGCCCGGCCTACCACGGTTTCGATCCGTTCCGGCCCCAGCTCGCCCGCCATTTCCTTGGCGATGGCATCGGTCAGGTGGTAGATGACATCATAATACATCATCCGGACATTATCGCGTTTCAGCAAATCGCGCGCCTTGGCATTGGGGCGCACGTTGAAGCCGATGATCGGCGCCTTTGACGCTGCGGCCAGCGTCACATCGCTTTCAGTGATCGCGCCTACGCCTGCATTCAGCACGCGCACCTTGATCTCGTCATTCGAAAGGTTGTGGAGCGCGTTGACGATCGCCTCGACGCTGCCTTGCACATCGGCCTTCACCACCACCGGAAATTCGATGACGCTGGAAGACAGGGTGCTGAACATCGTGTCGAAATTGGTCGGGGCCAGCGCGGTGCGCTTTTCCGTCGCGATTTCGAGACGATATTTGGCAACTTCGCGCGCGCGTTGTTCGTTTTCGACCACGGTGAGGTTGTCGCCTGCTGACGGCACACCGCCCAGACCCAGCACCTCAACCGGCATCGAAGGCCCGGCCTCCTGCAACTGATTGCCCTTGTCGTCGACAATCGCGCGCACCTTGCCGCTTTGGGTGCCAACCACGAAGTTGTCGCCGCGCTTCAACGTGCCGCGCGTCACCAGCACAGTCGCCACCGGGCCGCGGCCCTTGTCGAGCTGCGCTTCGATCACGGTTGCTTCGGCGTCGCGATCAGGACGGGCTTTGAGTTCGAGCAATTCAGCCTGCAATCCGATCGCTTCGATCAGCTTATCAAGCCCCGCGCCGGTGATTGCCGATACTTCAACATCCTGCACTTCGCCCGACATCGCCTCGACCATCACGTTATGCTCAAGCAAGCGCTCACGCACCTTTTGCGGATTGGCTTCGGGCTTGTCGCACTTGTTGATCGCCACGATCATCGGCACACCCGCTGCCTGCGTATGTTTAATCGCTTCGATCGTCTGCGGCATGATCCCGTCATCCGCCGCGACCACCAGAATCACGATATCGGTGACGTTCGCCCCGCGCATACGCATTTCGGAAAAGGCGGCGTGGCCCGGCGTATCGAGGAAGGTGATCTTCTGCTCATCACCCGAACCCGATTTCGCGGTGATCTGATAGGCGCCGATATGCTGCGTGATCCCGCCAGCTTCGCCCTTCACCACATCGGTGCCGCGCAGCGCATCCAGCAGACTGGTCTTGCCGTGATCGACGTGGCCCATGATCGTGACGACCGGCGCCCGGGGCTTCAGATTTTCCGGCAACGCTTCGGTTCTCTGCAGGGTTTCGTCCATGGCGCTCTGGGCGGCCTCTACCTGATATCCGAAATCGGCGGCAATCAACGTCGCGGTGTCGAAATCGATCGCCTGGTTGATGGTCACCATCAGACCCAGGCCGATCAACTTGTTGATCACATCCGACGCCTTGGCCCCCATCCTCTTGGCCAGTTCGCCGACGCTGATCGCTTCGTCCACCCTGATCCTGCGCTTGATCGCCTTCGGCGTGGTAATCTCGGTCTTTTTCATCTTGACCGGCGCGACCTTCTTCTCTTCCCGCCATTTTGACGGCCGGTCGTCGCGATCAACCTCGATCTGCCGACCCTTCCGGTCCACCAGTTTCTTGAGCACGGATTTCTTCCGCGGCGGCGCTTCGCCCATCAGAACCTCGACGGGCGCCTTCCAACCCTTCGCCTTCGGTTTCTCGGCTTCCGGCTGCCGGCCGGATTTTTCCGTGCGGGGAGGAAGAGGAACGGCGGCTCCGACATCCTTGACGATTTTCAGTTCCGGCCTGCGGGGGATCTCTTTTCGACCGGCCGGGGGAGGCTGCGGTCGGCGCTCCTGTTCGGAGGGGCGCTTGATTTCGCGGGGCGCCGAGGCGGATTCGGGCTGAGGCTTTTCCTCCGGCTCCGGGATCTTCTCCGCGGTTTCGGAACCCGGTTTTTTCGCGGCTTCGCTCTTCTTTTCCGCCGCCGTCGTTTCCGGTTTGATCGTCGCCGGTTTCGCTTCCGGTTCTCCGGGTCCAACCGCCGCGGGCTTGGGCGCGGTTTCCTCCGCCGCCGGCGCAGGAACACGCGGCTTGACCGCTGCCGGCTTCTTCGCGGGAATGGCGCTGTCGAGCGGCGATTCCCGATAGATGGATGTTCTCACCGGAGCTTCCGGGGGAGGAATCTCGGGGAGCGGCTCCGCGGGTTTCGTCTCCGCGCCCTTCTTCTCCGCCTCCCGCGGCTCCTCCTTCATTTCCAGCGGGGGGGCGACCTCCTCCGCGGGAATCTCCTCCGGCGCCGTACGAACCGCCCTCCGCCGGATGACCGTGGACTTGATCCTCTTTTCGACCACCTCCTTGGCTTCCGGAGCAAGCAGTTCCGTTTGAATCCTCTCCAGATCGCCCTCTTCGAGAGTGCTCGAGTGGGATTTGACCGCAATGCCGATCTTTTCCAGGCGCGAAATCAGTTCCTTGTTTTCCAGCCCCAACTCCTTGGCCAGTTCGTATACTCTTTTTTTCGCCATGCCCAACAATCTCCCCCCATCCAAATTCACATCCGAGGATATTCTAAGCCGGAACCACCTTTTGCCCGCCGACCTCCTGATCGAGCATTTTTCCCGCCTCTTCGATCCAGATCGCGGCGGTCTTCTCGCCGACGCCCGGGATCGCCGCCAGTTGCTCGGAATCGGCGGCCGCCAGCATCGCCATGCTCTTCAGCCCCACCTTGAACAGTCGCTCCGCCGTGGCCTCGCCGATCCCCGGGATTTTCATGAGGGACTTGTACCCCTCGTCCGCCTTTGCGGCCACCGTCGATTCGCTCTTGACATCGATCTTCCAGCCGGTCAATTTCACGGCCAGCCGAACATTCTGCCCGTTTTTCCCGATGGCCAGGGAGAGCTGATCATCAGGAACGATCACCTCCATCGCCCGGTTCTCGTCATCGACGAAAACCCGGTTCACCTTCGCCGGGGAGAGGGCGCTGCAGACATATTTGGCCTGATCCTCCGAATAGGGGATGATATCGATCTTTTCCCCGCGGAGCTCCTGGACGACGCTCTGAACCCGCGTCCCCCGCATCCCGACGCAGGCGCCGACCGGATCGATGTCTTTGTCCCGGCTCTTGACGGCAATCTTGGAGCGCTTGCCCGGTTCCCGCGACACGTTGATGATTTCGATCAATCCCTCGGAGATTTCCGGAACTTCCACTTCAAAGAGGGCCTTGAGGAAACTGGGATGGGTCCGGGAAAGGATGATCTGGGGACCCTTTGTGATCTTCTTCACGTCACAGATAAAGGCCCGGATGCGCTCCCCCCGTTTATAGGATTCCTTGAAAATCTGCTCCGAAACGGGGATGATCCCCTCGGCGCGGCCCAGATTCACGATGATGTTCCCGCCCTCGAACCGCTGAACGAACCCGTTGGACAGATCCCCCTTCTTGGTGTGATACTCCTCGTAGATGTTGTCCCGCTCCGCATCCTTCAC
>DIKL01000097.1:14845-15863 GCA_002424545.1 Syntrophaceae bacterium UBA5619 | reverse complement strand
CGGCCGAAGGTGCTGGTTTCGATCTTGATCCCCAGGCTGTCGCCCGGTTCCGCCTCCTCGTCCAGGGAGAGTCTCGCCTCCGTCAGCGAAACCTGGGTTTCCGGATCCAGAACCTTTTCCATCACGGTTTTGAACTGGAAAACCTCGATCTCTCCGGCCTCATCGTTGTAATGGGCCTCCAATTCGACATCGGGTCCCAGTTTCTTGCGGGCCGCCGTCAGCATGGCATCTTCGAGGGCCTTGACGATAATCTCCCGGTCGATGCCGCGATCCTTTCCCATCTGTTCGATCAGCCGTTTCAGTTCCGGAAACATGTAAAAACCTCCGTGATCATTCAGTACACTCCGGGATTGATTCCCGGCGACATTCATAGGGTATATTCCAGATTGGCCTTGACCACCGCCCTCCGGGGAATCCGGAAAGTCCGGCCATCCGCCTGCACCACGAGAACCTTCCCGTCGCTGCCGTCCTCATAATCGAGCAGATCGACGCAGAAATTGCGCCGCCCCTCGATCTTTTCCCCCAACCGGAGCCGGATCCGCGAACCGCGGTATTTCAGAAAATCCCGGTCGCGGTCCAGGGGCCGGTCGAGACCGGGCGAAGAGACCTCCAGCGTATAGGGGCCGGGGGGAACGTCATGGACATCGAGCAGATCCCCCAACTGGTTGCTGATCCGCGCGCAATCATCCACCGTCACGCCCCCTTCACGATCCATGTAGATCCGCACCAGCCACCGGGACTGCATCTTCAGACATTCGACCAAGACCAGCTCCATCCCCTCGGACGAGAGAAGCGGTTCGGCCAGTTGCCGGATCTGTTCTTCATGGCTTTGCATGCGCAACACCCAATTCTCGGAAAAAAAAAGTGGGCTTAAGCCCACTCATCAAAACCCGCCGATGATTTTAGCGATTCCTAACACACAAACGGGGCGATTGCAAGGGAAAAAACAGACTTTTCCGCCTCTTCCCCGCAGGGCCGAATGGACATCAGATCAAATGGAGCGGGCGATGGGACTCGA
>DIKL01000097.1:14206-14695 GCA_002424545.1 Syntrophaceae bacterium UBA5619 | reverse complement strand
CCCTCCATCTCCGCGAAGCGGATGGCCGCCTCCCCGAACCGTTCGAACGCATCCCGTGAAAAGGAGAGGATGCTGGTCCGCTTGATGAAATCGTACACCCCGAGCGGAGAGGAAAAACGGGCCGTTCCCCCCGTGGGCAGGACGTGGCTGGGCCCCGCCACGTAGTCGCCCAGCGCCTCCGNNTGTGCATCCCCAGAAAAATCGCCCCGGCATTCCTGATCCCCGGCAGGAGTTCCAGGGGATTCCGCACCATCAGTTCGAGGTGTTCCGGCGCGAAACGGTCGGCCAGCGCGACTGCCTCGGCGAGATCCCGGGTCACCACCAGGGCGCCGAACGCCTCCAGCGCGCGGGCGGCAATCTCCCCGCGCGGGAGGTCCGCAAGACGGTTTTCGATCTCCCCGGCCACGGCTTTTGCAAAAGATTCATCCGGCGTCAGCAAAACGGCGCCGGCCATCTCGTCATGTTCGGCCTGGGCCAGCAGATCGGCCG
>DIKL01000097.1:10780-14183 GCA_002424545.1 Syntrophaceae bacterium UBA5619 | reverse complement strand
GCTGGGGCCGGCGATCATATCGATCGCAACCCGGCCGAAGACCATCTTCTTGGCCGCCGCCACATAGGCGTTCCCCGGCCCGACAATCTTGTCCACCCGCGGGACCGACGCCGTGCCGAAGGCCAGGGCCGCAATGGCCTGGGCGCCGCCGATCTTGAAGATCCGGGTCACGCCTCCGATCTCCGCGGCGGCGGCAATCAGCGGCTGTAGCCGCCCGTCCCGGGAAGGCGTCACGAGGATAATCTCGCCGACGCCCGCGATCCGGGCGGGAATCGCCGTCATCAGAACGGTGGAGGGGTAGCAGGCCAGCCCCCCGGGCGCATAGATGCCGACGCGCGCCAGCGGGAGAATTCTCTGACCGAGTTCCACCCCCTCTTCGTCCGAAGCCGTCCACCCCTCGCGGCGCTGACGTTCGTGAAACCGTTCGATTCTCCCCGCGGCCAGGCGGAGAACCTCCCGATCCTCCGCAGGGAGCTGCGCGGCGGCCGTCTTCCGTTCTTCCGCGGAGGCCTCCACCGTCGCGGCGGTCACGACATGGCCGTCCCACCGGGCCGTGAATTCGAAGAGGGCCTCATCCCCCCGCCGGCCGACCTCGTCTATGATACGGCCGACCTCGTCCCAGAGCCCGGCATCGAACAGGCGGCCCCGTTCCCGGATCTTCCGGAAACGCCCCTCGAATTCCGCGCTGTCCGTTCTGATGATCTTCATGATTTCTCCTTATCCGGAAACGCGGCGAATATCGGCCCCGAGCGCCGACAGCTTCTCCTCGATCCGTTGATAGCCCCGATCGATGTGATAGACGCGGGAGAGGGTCGTCGTTCCCTCAGCGGCGAGGCCGGCCAGGATCAGGGAAGCCGACGCCCGCAGATCCGTCGCCATCACCGGCGCGCCGCGGAGTTTCGGCACGCCGCGGACGATCGCGCTCTTTCCCTGGATGACGATGTCCGCACCCATCCGCATCATCTCGCCGACATGCATGAAGCGGTTTTCGAAAACCGTCTCGGTGATCACGCTCAGACCGTTGCCGAGGGTCATCAGGGCCATGATCTGCGCCTGCAGATCCGTCGGGAACCCCGGATAGGGGAGGGTCTGGACATCCACGCTGTTGATGCCGGCGCCACCCGCGGCCCGCAGCGCATCCCCCTGCGCCTCGATCTCCATTCCGGCGTCCCGGAGTTTTGCGATCAGCGCCTCGTTGTGGTTCGGTTCGCCGCCGAGGATACGGATATCCCCGCCGGTCATTCCGGCAGCGATCAGGAAGGTCCCCGTTTCGATCCGATCGGGGATCACCGCCGCTTCGACCGGATGAAGCGACTCCACCCCTTCGATCGTGATCACATCGCTTCCCGCCCCGCGGATCCTCGCCCCCATGCCGGTCAGCACCCCGGCGAGGTTGACGATTTCCGGCTCGCGGGCCGCGTTTTTCAGGGTCGTGGTCCCCTCCGCCAGCGTCGCGGCCATCATGATGTTCTCCGTACCGGTCACCGTGGAGATGTCGAAATAGATGGTCGCCCCCTTCAAGCGCGACGCCTTCGCCTCGACATACCCGTCCTTCAGCGTCACCTCCGCCCCCATCTCCTGGAGCGCCCGGATATGGAGATTCACCGGCCTCGCCCCGATCGCGCAGCCGCCCGGCAGGGAGACCCTCGCCTCTCCCATCCGCGCCACGAGGGGTCCCAGCACCAGGATCGAGGCCCGCATGGTCCGGACCAGGTCATAGGAGGCCTCGCAGTTGGTGATATCGCCGGCGTGAATCCGGACGGTATTCCCTCCTTCGATCTTTACTCCGAGGCTTCGCAGCAGCTTCTTGACCGTCTTGATGTCCATCAAATCCGGGATGTTGTGAAAGGTGTTCCATCCATCGACGAGCAACGACGAAACCAGAACCGGCAACGCGGCGTTCTTGGCGCCGCTGATCCGGACCTCTCCCTGAAGTCTGTTCCCGCCGACAATCAACATCTTGTCCATTGTTCATCCCCCCGAATGGGTGACCCCATTGTCCTGCTGATTCTTCGTCAAGCGGTGGAATCGTGATCCCGGAAGCGCGCATTGTCGATTTTTCGGGGCACCCTGAGCGCGCAGCGCAGCGAGCAGCGACAGGGTCGAAAAATGTACAGCGCGCGGAGGGATCGCGAAGATCACCGCTCCTCCTCCTTCTGCGCCGATGCGACGCGGTCGATCCCGCCGTAGTCCTTCCGGAAGCGAATCTCCCGATAACCGCCCGTTTCCCGGAAGAGCGCCTCGACAGGGTCCCGTTGCCCTTCGCCGATCTCCAGGAAGATTCGACCGCCCGGCTTCAGGCGGTTCAGCCCGTCCCGGATGATAGTCCGCTGGAAGTCCAGGCCGTCCGGACCGGCGATCAGCGCCTCGCGCGGTTCGAAATCCCGTATCCCCGCGGGAAGGAGGCCGTACACACCGTCCGGAACATAGGGCGGATTGGAGCAGATGACGTCAAAATCCCCGGAAACGGCCGTGAACAGATCTCCCCGAACCAAAATCATCCGGTCGGCCACGCCGTGGGCCAGTGCGTTCCTGCGGGCGACCGCAAGCGCCCCCGGCGAGAGGTCCGTGGCAACCATACGGGCCGCGGGCAACTCCCGGGCCAGAACCAAGGCGATGGCGCCGCTGCCCGTCCCGATATCGAGAATCCGGAGTCCTCCTCCCGGGGCGGGGTAAAAACACAGGACCTCCTCGATGAGACATTCCGTTTCCGGCCGCGGGATCAAAACCTCGGGGCCAACCTCGAAGCGGAGCGACCAGAACTCCTTCTCTCCCAGGATGTAGGCGACCGGTTCGCCCTGGATGCGTCTCTCCGTCCAGCGCGCAAACCCCGCGGAATCCCGTTCCGACAGTTCCCTTTCCGGGTGCAGGCAGAGCTGCGTGCGGTCGACCCCCAGGAGGCGGGCCAGAAGCACTTCGGCATCGAGCCTGGGAGAGGGGCTGCCGCTTGCGACAAGGTCGCGGGTGGCACGGTGGAGGATGGTCCGGATATCGGTCATCTTACCCCTGCCTTCTCCTGCACGGTTCGGAAGCCGGCTCTGGATGCGAATGGGAAATCCCCGCCCACAGGTCTTCCCGGCAAGGATACGGTTTGTTTCCAAGCCGGGGCCTGGGGGATGCGCACCCGGTCAATGCCCCGTTTGTTTGAGGGTCTCGGCCTGGAAATGGGTCGTCAGGCCGTCGATCATGAAACCGATTTCGCCGTTGAGAAAATTCTCCAGGCTGTAGGAGGTGAGGCCGATCCGATGGTCCGTCACCCGTCCCTGCGGAAAATTGTAGGTTCGGATCCGTTCGCTCCGGTCCCCGCTTCCCACCTGGCTCTTTCTCGTCTCGGAGATCGCGTCGTTGTGTTTCTTCATCGCCGCATCGAGGAGCCGCGCCCGGAGGACCTTCATCGCCTTGT
>DIKL01000097.1:0-10730 GCA_002424545.1 Syntrophaceae bacterium UBA5619 | reverse complement strand
CGATCCGGACGGCCGAATCGGTCGTGTTGACGCTCTGCCCGCCGTGGCCGCTGGAATGGAAGACATCGATCCGGAGGTCGTTGGGGTCGATCTGCAGATCCACCTCGTCCGCCTCCGGCAGGATCGCCACCGTCACCGCCGAGGTGTGGATCCGTCCCTGCGCCTCGGTGATCGGCACCCGCTGGACCCGGTGGACGCCGCTTTCGTATTTCAACCGGCTGAAGGCGCCCTTCCCCGAGATCAGCGCGATGATCTCCTTGAATCCGCCCATTCCGCCGGCGGGGGTGCTGCTCATCACCTCGATTTTCCAGCCGGAGGTCTCCGCAAAGCGGGCATACATTCGGAAGAGGTCCTCCGCAAAGAGGCCCGCCTCATCACCACCTGTCCCGGCCCGGATTTCAAGGATAACGTTCTTCTGGTCGTTCGGATCCCGCGGCAGCAGCAGGACCCGCAGCCTTTCCGCGAGAGATTCCAGGGATTCCTCCAACTGGGGCAGTTCCTCCCGGGCAAGCTCCCGCAACTCTTCGTCGCTTTCCCGGAGAAGCGCCTGGTCCTCATCGATGCGGCGTCTGGTTTTTTCGTATTCCCGGAAGGTTTCGACCAGTGGATTGAGATCGGAGTGCTCCTTGGCATACTTCTGATAGACCCCGGGTTTGCCGACAACGGCCGGGTCGCTCAGGAGCTGTTCCAGATCCCGGTAACGGGATTCGATATCCTTCAGTCGAGAAAACATCGTAACCTGTTCAGAAATCCGTCGCGTTCACCGCGGCGGGAAAAGGTCCGGACCGTCCGGACGCAAAGGGCCGTCACCGCCGGTTCTTGTTCCAGTCTGTGGAAGGAAAGACTTTCCGAAAGGCGACGCCGGCAGCCCGGCGCGATCCCGAAATGGCAGAGACAGGGGAACCCGCGACCGACGCAGGAACCCCCATTGGGAATGATCCACGTTTTGAAGCCTGTTAGGCCTTTTTCTCCTGGCCGGCGTACTTCTTGTTGAACCGTTCCACACGCCCCGCGGTATCCATGATTTTCTGTTTCCCCGTCATGAAAGGATGACACTGGGAACAGATTTCCGTCTTGATGTCCTGCTTGGTGGACCTTGTCTTGATCACATTCCCGCAGACGCAGGTGATGGTGGTTTCCTTGTATTCCGGATGAATCCCGTTCTTCATAATGAACCTCTCCTTCGAATTCCGTCAAACGTCCGCCGCGGATGCATCCCATCGGCGAAGAATGCGGATTATAATCCAATATTTTTCAAATTCAAGCACTATTTCAGCGACGAACCTACTGGTTCATCGAATCCAGGAACAATTGATTGGTCTCCGTCTTGCGGACCTTGTCCATAATGAACTCCATCGCGTCGACGGGGTTCATCTCCTGGAGGAGTCTCCGCAAGATCCAGATCCGGTTGAGATTGTTCTTCGGGATGAGCAGTTCCTCTTTCCTCGTCCCCGAACGGATCAGGTCGAATGCCGGGAATACCCGCCGATCGGCGATCCGGCGATCGAGATGGAGTTCCATGTTGCCGGTCCCCTTGAACTCCTCGAAGATCACCTCGTCCATGCGGCTTCCGGTGTCAATGAGGGCCGTCGAGATGATCGTCAAACTGCCCCCGTTTTCGATGTTCCGCGCCGCCCCGAAGAACCGCTTCGGTTTGTGGAGCGCGTTGGAATCGACGCCGCCGGACAGGACCTTGCCGGAGGGCGGCACGACCGTGTTGTAGGCGCGGGCCAAACGGGTGATGCTGTCCAGCAGAATGACGACATCCTTCTTGTGTTCGACGAGCCTCTTTGCCTTTTCGATGACCATTTCGGCCACCTGGACGTGGCGTGTCGCCGGTTCGTCGAAAGTCGAGGAGATCACCTCTCCGGCCACGCTCCGTTGCATGTCCGTCACTTCTTCCGGCCGCTCGTCGATCAGCAGGACCATCAGAACGACTTCCTTGTGGTTGGCCGTAATGCTGTGGGCGATGTCCTGCAAGAGAACTGTCTTGCCGGCGCGCGGCGGGGAGACGATCAGGCCGCGCTGCCCCTTGCCGATCGGCGTGAACAGGTCCATAATCCGCGTCGACAGGTTTCCCGGATTGAACTCCAGGTTCAGTTTCTCCTCCGGATAGAGGGGGGTCAGGTTGTCGAAAAGGATCTTGTCGCGGGCCGCCTCCGGGCTTTCGAAGTTGACCTCATCCACCTTGAGAAGGGCGAAATACTTCTCCCCCTCTTTCGGCGGGCGGACCTCTCCGGAAACGGTATCCCCCGTCCGCAGGCTGAAACGGCGGATCTGCGAGGGGGAGATGTAGATATCGTCCGGACTGGGGAGGTAGTTGTAATCCACGGCGCGGAGGAATCCGAAACCGTCCGGCAGGATTTCCAGAACGCCGGATCCGGAGATCACGCCGTTTTTCTCCGCCTGGGTCTGCAGAATGGCGAAAATCAAGTCCTGCCTGCGCATGCCGCTGGCGCCCGGAACCTCCAGTTCCTTGGCCAGCTTTGCCAACTCACTGATCGGCTGCCGCTTGATGTCTTCAATGTGCATTTTCGTGTCCTATGATGTGCGTTGATTCGTGTCCGCGGATGTATGGCACCCGCCACGTATGAAAAACCGCCATTGTCTTCAACTCATTTAATCCATGAGAAATGACTTCAGATTTTTACGATGTACCGATTTATGAAAGAGGTGCACTGATTTTTTTCGGGTCGCTAATTGGTCTCTGGATTCACTCCAACAGGAAGGGCTCAACAACGCCTTTCGGAATTTCGGCTCCCGCATACACCAGATCTTTCCCGAATGTCAAGTGTTTTTTGGACAATCGCCGTCACGCAGCATGATCAGGTTGATCTGTCGGCCCGCCTTCCCTCCTCCGGAGGCGCGGTGTGAAAAGAAGAGATCCTGCCGACAGGCGGGGCACGGGCCGCCGGAAAAGATGTTTTCCGAAGGCACCCCCGATTCTTGAATGCCGAGCCGGTTGGCAAGGACAAGATCCAGCATCCAGCGCCCCTTCTCTCGACAGGGACGGAAAAACTCCCCGGCGCCGGGCAGGCCGGAAAAGGCTTCAAAGACCGGGGCGTCGACCTGATAGCAGCAAGGACCGATCGCCGGCCCGACGGCGGCGAGCAGATCCTCCCGGCGCGAGGAAAATCCTTTGGCGAAGGTCTCCACCATCGTCGCCGCGATGCCGAGAGCGGTTCCCCGCCAGCCCGCATGGGCCGCCCCGACGACCCGGCGCGCCCGGTCCACAAAAAGGAGCGGCACGCAGTCCGCCGTCCGAATCCCGAGGGCAATGCTCGGCCGGTCGGTGATCAGGCCGTCGCATTCGGGCAGGCCATCCGGCAGGGGTCCGTTCCCGTCGAGGACGCGGATCCGGTCTCCGTGGACCTGCTTGATCAGGACCAGCCGTCCGTCGGGAATTCCGAAGGCCTCTTCGACCAGGGCCCGGTTCCGGCGGACGTCATCGACCCGATCGCCGGTGAGAAAACCCAGGTTGAGGCTTGAAAAAGGTCCGATGCTCACGCCGCCCCGCCGCGTGCAGAACGCGTGCGTCACAAAACCCAGCGCGGAGATTTCCTCCGATTCCAGATATTCGATGGGCCCCCGGCGGGCGAAATGAAACATCGGTCAACCTTCCCCCCGCTCCCGGAGAAACGCGCAGAGAGCGGCCATATCCTCCGGCAGCGGCATGGAAAAACGCATCGCCTCCCCCGTCGCGGGATGGGTGAAGAAGAGCCGCCAGGCATGAAGGGCCTGGCGGTCAAACGCCTTGATCCGGGCGCGCGTCGCCGGATCGCCGACGGTCCGGAATCGCCCGGCGCCGCCGTAGACCCGGTCGCCGACGACGGGATGCCCCATCTCCGTCAGATGAACCCGGATCTGGTGGGTCCGGCCGGTCTCGATAGCGACTTCCAGCAGGGCCGCGGAACCGAAACGCTCGCGGACGCGCCAGAGGGTGACGGCGGGCCGTCCCCGCCGGCTCCGCGTGGACATTTTCTTCCGGTCCGTCGGGTGGCGGCCGACGGCCGCCTCGATCCGTCCGCCGTCTTCCTTCGGATCGCCGTATACGAGGGCCAAGTAGGTTTTCTTCACCTCACGGCGCTTGAACTGTCCGGCCAACGCCCGATGGGCTTCATCGGATTTGGCCACGATCAGCAATCCGGAGGTCTCCTTGTCGAGACGGTGGACGATCCCGGGCCGCAGAACACCGCCGATCCCCGAAAGGTCCCGGCAGTGGTGCAGCAGCGCGTTCACCAGCGTGCCGCCGGGATGGCCCGGCGCCGGGTGGACGACCAGTCCCGCGGGCTTGTCGATCACCAGCAGCCATGCGTCCTCGTACAGAATCTTTAACGGGATCGGTTCGGGCAGCGCTCCGGAAGGTTTCACTTCCGGGAGATGCAGGATGACCTGCTCTCCCGTCTTCACCCTGCGGCCCGCCTTGGCGGATCGCCCGTCGATCCGCGCCAGCCCGTCCGCAACGGCCCGCTGGATCATGGCGCGGGAAAGCTGCGGCGTCTTGCCCGCCAGGAAAAGATCGAGGCGCTGCCCCTCCTCTCCGGCCGTCACCGTGAAACGGCATAACCCCTTCACATCCGCAAGGCCCCCGCCCGGGTGATCCGGACCATCCCCTCCCGGCGCAACCAGGGAGCGGACCTGCCGCCCATCACATCGGTTGTCTCCACTGCTGCGGTCGGTCGACCGATTCCCCCGATTCCGACCATCCCCCGCCGCCATGATCACGTCCCGGCCTCTCCTTCCGTCGCAATGGCTCGGAGGGCGTCGCGGATATCGGCGAGCTCCTCCGGATCGACCGTTCGAAGATCCAGCAGCACCCGATCGTCGGCGACCCGGACGATGACCGGCGTCTCCCGCCGCCGGAGCTTCGACTCCAGTGCGGCCGCAGAGAAACCGGCCGCTTTGAGCACAACGAGGGCCGTCGGAATCTCCAGGGTGGGAAGCGATCCGCCACCGGCCATCGAAACACCGGAGACGAGTTGGATATCCAATTTCCCGGGCAGGGCGCGGCGGAGCATCGCCGCCAGCCGCTTCGCCCGTGCCTTGACCGCCGCAACGGGTTCCGTCAGCGCGCGCAGGACCCGGAGATCCGTCAGGGCTTCCGCCGGGCGGAGGTACTTCACCAGCGTCGCCTCCAGCGCCGCCAGCGTCAGCTTGTCGATCCTCAGCGCCCGGTTCAGCGGATTTTTCCGGATCCGTTGCAGGAATTCCATTTTGCCCAGGATGATCCCCGCCTGCGGTCCGCCGAGCAGCTTGTCGCCGCTGAAGGTGACTACGTCGGCCCCCGCGGCCAGACGGTCGCGAACCGTGGGCTCCCGCTCAAGACCGTAACAGTCCAGTTCGATGAAGCAGCCGCTCCCCAGGTCGTCCACAACAGGGAGTTTGTGTTTCTTCCCCAAGGCGACAAGCGAGTTCAGATCGGCCTCCTCGGTGAAGCCCATGATCTTGAAGTTGCTCGTGTGGACCTTCAGGATGATCCCCGTCTCGGGGCCGATTGCCCGTTCGTAGTCGGAAATCCGCGTCCGGTTCGTCGTCCCCACCTCCCGGAGTCTGGCACCGCTCTTCTCCATCACATCGGGAATCCGGAACTCGCCGCCGATTTCGACCAGTTCGCCCCGCGAGACGATCGCCTCTTTTCCTTCCGCCAGCGCGTTCAGAACGAGAAGGACCGCGGCGGCGTTGTTGTTGACGACAAGCGCGTCCTCCGCTCCGGTCAGGGCGCAGAGGAGCCCTTGGACGTGGTCGTAGCGGAGCCCCCGTTCCCCCTTCTCGATGTCATATTCAAGGTTGGAATAGCCCCGCGCGACCTCGACGATCCGTTCGATCGCCTCCCGGCAGAGGGGCGCCCGGCCGAGATTCGTGTGGAGGATGACGCCCGCGGCATTGATCACCCGGCGGAGCCGGTAAGAACGGTAGCCCTCGACAATCTCCGCGGCCCGGTCGGCCGCCTGTTCCGGCGTCGGCAGGCGGAACGTATCCCCCTTCTCCCGGAGGATACGAGCCCGAAGCTCCTCCACGACCGTCCGGCACGCCTCCTTCACGATCTCCCGCGGAAACCCGGCAATACTCTGCCGCCTTTCGATCCGAAGCATCATCTCGTCGATCTTCGGCAGATGCTTCAGCAAATCCTTCTGATGTTCATCCATTTTGCGCACCCTTTTTACGTTCATTCGGTTCATGCAGGAAGCTTCGGGAGGTCTCCCAATTTCTTCCGCAATTCCATCCCCGGGGGCAAAGCCGGCTTGTACTTTTTTTACCTTCCGTGGGAACATCGCGCAGCTTCATATCGAGCAACAGTCGCGTAGGACCACCTTCTTTTTTACGTTCGATCAGCCGGCATCTACCCCCGGCAGTAGTCGCGGAAGTTGTTCACCGCCGTGAAAAACTCCCGCATCAGGATGACCCAAATGTACCGGCCCCGCCCGGTCAGTACGATCTCGGGCGGTCGCCAGGACAAAGCGTCGATCATGAAAAAGGCCAGGAGATCCGGCCAGAGAAGGCGCCAAAAGACGCCTTTGTATCCGTTCCTCAGCTCCGCGACGTTCAGACGGGTCCCGAAGAGTTTCATCAGAAAGTCGTAGCGGATCCGTTCCCGGAGGGAAAAATCCCGGGAGGCCGAAAGCGGCAGATCCCCCCGTTCGATCTGGGCGATGTAGCCGCGGATGTCGAAGGTGTTCGCATAGCAAACGCCGTTCAGGTAGCCGATCGAACCGCTGCCCAAGCCCGCGTACTCGCCGTAATCGACGATGTATTCGTCGATCATCGCCGGCCTGCGCGAAAAGCACCAGGCGGAGGAAAAACGGTACACAGGGACGAGGCGATCGACGATCCGGCGGTAAAACCGCGCCTCCTGACGATCGTCCACCCGTCCGAGGGTTTCCATCACTTTCCGCCGGGTCGAATCGGAAACCATCAGCGGGTACCAGGTCACCTGGTCGATCCCGATCCCCGTCAGGATCTCCAGATCGCGGTCGATCATCGCCTCGGTCTGGGTCGGAAAATTGAAAATCATGTCGGCATTGAGCGTCCCGAACCGCCCTAGGGCGTTGCGGAGCCTCTCGGCGATTTCGGAGCCGCTCCCGTACTTGTCGAAACGGTCCATCTTATGAAGCAGGCCGTCGTCGAAACTCTGGACGCCGACGGAGAGCCGGTTGACGCCCGCCCGTTGCAGCGCCGTCAGGCGATCTTCCGTCAGATGGTTCGGATTCGTTTCGACCGACAGTTCATGGATGGAAAAGGCGCCGCGCGCGACCGCGATCGTCTCTTCCAGCTCGTCGATCAGGACCGTCGGCGTCCCGCCGCCCACGTAGACCCCTCCGAAATCATATCCGCGGTCGCGGTAGAGGAGCAGCTCCTTGCGGAGCGCCCGGAAATAGTCGCGGCAGAGATTCTCCTCAAAAACGAAACGGTTGAAGGAGCAATAGGGACAGAGCCGTTCGCAGAAAGGGATATGGAGATAGAGGAGGCGGGGTCGAGCGTCGCCGGGGGGCGGAACATGGGGGATGCCCCCTCCCTCGAAACGCATCGCCCGGGAAAATTCGCGCCGCGCCTTGGCTGCAATGATGGAATTGATCAATGTGGCCGATCCCGAAAAATCGTTCCCGGGAAAAAGGTCCCGAAGCCGTCCGGAGCGGCACATCGTTCGCTCCGTTCTTCCGTAAATCAGGAAGCGGGAAGAAAATTAACAGACATTCCCGGATTCCGCAAGGACCGAATTGGTGATTTCTTGAAATCCCCGGCGGGGGGTGATATAGAATCGCGCAGAAATTTTGAAGGAAGGAAACATGGCCCGTCACAAGGTTCTGACCCTCTGGAAGGGGGAACAACTCAATGAGCAGGATACCAAGATCCTGCGAACGCCTTGCAGCGAAGCGCCTGTCCCGTTCGACGCCGAAACGAAGCGGGCCGTCCGGACGCTGGCGGAGGCCTTCCTGGAGCGGGACGATGCCGTAGGGCTCGCCGCCCCGCAGATCGGGATCGGTAAGCGGATCATCGCCTTCAAGGTCAGGAACTTCGAAGACAAGGACCCGACCACCCGGAAAGAGGACTTCGAAATCCTCGTCAACCCCCGGATCACCCAGAAACGGGGGGAACGGGTCGTCGGCGAAGAGGGTTGCCTCTCCTGCCCGGAGATCCGTGTGGAGATCAGCCGGTATCCGGAGATCAAGGTTCGCGCCTGCAACCTCGATGGGAAAAAGGTGAGCAAGCGATACCTCGACTTCGCCGCGCGCGTCGTCCAGCACGAGATGGACCACCTCGACGGAAAGTTGATCGTCGATTACGACGGATCGGTTTTCATACCGAAAAAAAGCCAGAGCTTCTTCGAAAAATTTTTTCAGAACAAATAGAGATTCACTCCCCCGCGCGGGAGGTTCTCCGGAGATTGACGAGGAAGGGATTGATTCCCCGGCCTGCCGGCCGGGGAACCGGGGAGGAGTTTCTTCAACTGATCAGCGTCTTGAGTGCATCGACCACGGGCGCGGTGAAGAGGGACACGAAGACGGTATAGAGGGCGAAAGAACCGATCGCCTCGCTCAGGTACAGTCGCGGATATCGTTGTTTCAGCGAAAGGATGATCAGACCGCCCACGATGAGGCAGCCGAGATGAAAATAGGGAAACGCCCCGCCGCTCGTCGCCACGAATTCGGCATAGCTGAAAGAGGACGTCGCGAGGACGACAAAAACCGCCAGTAACGATGTCTGCATGATCTTTTTCATCACTTTTCTCCTATATCTTCCCGGATATCCGCCATGATTCTCGGCGGCCCGGAAAACCGGAACACCACGGTGTTTCGCCTTTTCAATGAAATATTCATGCCAGAATTCTTTTTTCGCAGCGCAGAACGGACATCTTCATGAAAATACGAGCAATCTCTACCACCTTTCTTTGCTGAGCGGATCTCCCCGGCAAGAGGGAAATCCGCCGCGATTGAACGAAACATTCAACCCGGTTTCACAAAATGAGGGAATCGGATGCCCCGGTTTGTTTCAAGAAAATATCGTTGACAAGATACAGAAAACCATTTAGTTTGCGGGGTAACTTGTAACCGATTTGTACCTCGTATGGAACATTCTAAGCGGAAGCATATCTTGAATACAAAGAAGAATCTGAGGAATGCCAATTTCAATCAAGGAGGAGGGATTATGATGAAAAAACGGAATTGGGTCATTGTTGCGGCAGTCGTTCTGGGCCTGACCGTCGTATTTGCGGGTCCGGCGGCCGCCGCGGAGAAGAAATTCTTCGCAATCACCACGGGGGGAACCGGCGGAACCTACTATCCCCTGGGAGGGCTACTGGCCCAAGCCCTGACGGAGAGGGTTCCCGAGGTCCTGGTCACCGGCCAGGCGGGAAACGCCTCGGTCGCCAACTGCAACCTGATCAAGGACCACCAGATCGAGTCGGCGTTCGTCCAGAACAACGTGGCATTCAGCGCCTATGAGGGCAAGGACCAGTTCGCGGGAAAGCCGGTAAAGAATCTCCGCGGCATCGCCTCGCTCTATCCGGAAACGATCCAGATTGTGGCCCGGGCCGATTCCGGCATCAAGAGCCTCAAGGACATCAAGGGCAAGAAGCTGATCCCGGGCGACCGGGGGAGCGGCACGGAGGTCGATACGCTCAACATTCTGTCCGTCTATAACCTGGCCTACAAGGATTTTGGCGGAGTCGACTGGCTCGGTTTCTCCGGCGCGTCCCAGCGTCTCCAGGACAAGCAGGCGGACGTGACCTTCACCACCGCCGGCTGGCCGACGGCGGCGATCACCGAACTCTCCATGTCCACCGACATCGTCCTCGTCCCGATCGAAGAGGACATGATCGCAAAAATCACGAAATCGTTCCCCTTCTACAGCAAGGTCATCATCCCGAAGGGCACCTACAAGGGGATGACCGCCGACGTGCCCACGGTCACCACGATGGCCCAATGGGTGGTCGACGAGCAGGTCCCGGAAGACCTGGTCTACAAGCTGACCAAGGCCCTTTGGGAAAAGGGCGCTGACGGAAAGAAAGAGAGCGGCGCGGAAGTGATGGCCAAGGTCCACGCCCAGGGCAAGAACGTGCAGCTCAAAACCGCCCTGAGCGGGATGGCGATTCCGCTCCATGCGGGCGCGGCAAAGTACTACAAGGAAAAAGGTCTGATCAAATAGCTGTCAGACGGCAAGGAGAAAACCGGGCGTCCCCTTCGGCGGCGCCCGGTTTCCATGAAGAAACGAACGGTTGGCCTGCTCCTTCTGGCGGCGCTTGTTTTGGCTGCGGCCTTCTATCCGGTGCGCGTGCTTCAGATCGAGGCCCCGCGGAAGGAGAAGGTTTTTTTTGTCGGGCTTCTCCGGCCCGGCGACCGGTTTTCGCTGATGTACCGGCATTCCGTTGAACTGTGTCCGGTATGGGACCGTTTCCGGGTGGACGGCGAAGGCCGGTTCATCCTCGACGAAACGGTCTTTGCCTCATCCAACACCGGCCTGCCCGCGGTGTTGGGCAAAAACGAAAAGTTTGACCGCGATGGAGCGGCGTTTCGCATCTCCAACATGCAGCGGATCCTTACCGCCGTCGAGATCTGGGTGGATCGCCGCTACGACAACACCCTGGAGTTCGGAGAAAGAGCGATTCTGCTCCCCGAACTCGCGGGCGACACACTGCTGCGGCTTCGTATCCGGAAAGTCTTTCTGGCGGAATGGGCCTATCGTGAAACACATTCCCTTTTGAACCGTTTGACGAGGAGATGAGATGAACGACA
>DIKL01000051.1 GCA_002424545.1 Syntrophaceae bacterium UBA5619 | reverse complement strand
ACCGTTGGCCAGTTTTAGGAGTAATTCTTTTTCAGGTATCGAACAGATGTACGGGGTACGGAGATTCGTCTCCGTGCCCCGTTTTTATGGATCCTCTGTTTTGATTTGCATGCATTTACGTGCATTTTCCCGGCGGCTTGCACTATAATCAGGATCGGGGCAACCGGGTTTCCGGAAACCATCCCCCGGGGAGTGATCCATGACCGTCCGTACACGCCTGATGATGATGACCGTCTTCGGACTGGTCGTGACGATGGCCGTCTGGGGGTGGGTCCAGATTCAGGCGCTGGACCAGATCCTGGTCGAACAGCAGGGGAAACGCCTCTCCAGCGTCGCCGAGACGGTCAGCACCTACTATCAGCATTTTCCGACCGCCCGGGGACTCTCCACCCTCGACACCACCCTCAAGGAGCAGATCCAGACCGACGTCCGCCTCGCCCGCATCGACATCTTCACGGTAGTCAATTACGATATCGATTACATTGAATACATCGCCGGGGCAAGCCGCGTCCGCTACGAATGGCCGGAGAGCCTGGTCAGTTCCGTGGCGGCCTCGCGCAAACCCCAATATCTCCGTCTCAAGATGCCGGAAGGACCGGCCGTGGGGCTGCTCCATCCGGTCACGTCCGGGAAATCGAAGAACCCCCAGTTTGTCGTCGGGGTGATCACTTTCAGCCGGACCAACGCGGAAATCCTCTCCCGGGCACAACGACTGCTCCTGGTCAGCACGGCTTGTCTGCTGATCATCATCCTGCTGGTTCTTGCCGTGAGTTACCGCTGGCTCATCGGTAAACCGCTGGGCGTCATCGTCCATGCCATCGACGCATTCCAGACCGGACAATATGTCAAGCGAATCCCGATCCACCGCCGGGACGAGTGGGGCCATCTGGCCGAACACTTCAACTCGATGGCCGGTGAAATCGAACAGGTTCTGCTGAGAAATCGGGACCTGACTCGGAACCTCGAGGACCGCATACGGGAGGCAACGCAGAAGGTGGTCGAACTTCAGAAGCAAGTCAACCAGCTCCAACAGCTCGCTGCGATGGGATATCTGACCGCAACCCTCGCCCACGACCTGGGTACGCCGCTTCATTCCATCGCCGGCCTGGCCACGCTGCTCCAGGAACGGGGAAACTGGCCGCCGGATGTCGCCCGAAAGCTGGAGCTGATCGTCCGGCAGACGCAGCGTCTCAACACCGTCATCCAAAACGTCCGCCGCGCAACCCGTCCGCCGGAGGCGCATTTCGAAACCGTCACGGTCCAGGAACTTCTGAACGAAACCCTCTCCCTCGCGGAACCCCTCATCCGGAAGGCCGGCATCGAACTCCGGGTGGATTTCGACGAGACATTGCCTGGCATCCACGCCGACCGTTACCGCGTGCAGACCGCCCTGTTCAACTTGATTCAGAACGCGCTGGAGGCGATGCCGACCGGAGGCCGGCTCACCGTTTCCGCCGCGGCGACGCCCAACCGGAAAGAGGCGTTCGTCACGGTCGCCGACACCGGCGGCGGCATCCCGCAGGAACTGATGGAGAGAATCTGCGAACCGTTTTTCAGCACCCGCCAGGAGGAAGGCATACGAGGTCTGGGACTGGCCATCGTCCAGGATATCGTCAAAATGCATGGGGGACGCATGGAAATCGAGAGCGCCGCGGGCAAAGGAACGAAGGTCATTCTATATTTTCCCGCGGCGGAGACCCTAAAGAGAGATGCGTCTATTTTGGTTCCAGCCCATAGCGGATAATCTTGGTCCGCAGGGTCTTCCGATCGATCCCCAACTGCTGGGCCGCCCGACTCTGATTCCAGGCCGTCATTTCGAGCGTCTGGAGAATCTGCTGCCGCTCCGCCCTCTCCAAGGGCATCAAAAGGGGCGGCTTCGGAGCGATCGAATTTCTTCTGAACTTTTCGGGTAGATTATCCGGCAGGATTACGGCAAAGGGCGAAAGAAGCAACGTCTGCCGAAGAACGTTCTCCAACTCGCGGACGTTCCCCGGCCAGTCGTAGGCCAGGAAAAGTTCCATCGCCTCATCGGAAATGCGAACCGCGGAACATCCCCATTTTTGCAGGAAGGATTCGATCAGCTGCGGGATGTCCTCCTTGTGGACGCGAAGCGACGGCACCTGGATCCGGACGACAAACCGGTAGAGCAGATCGGCACGGAACCTTCCCCCGCCGGCCTCCGCATCGATATCCCGGTTCGTCGCCGCGACCACCCTGACCCCCACATGCTTGGCCTCGTGGCCTCCGAGATGCCGGACCTCCCCGTTCTGCATAAACCGCAGGAGCTTCCCCTGGAGCGCCGGCGACATCTCCGTAATCTCGTCCAGAAAGATGGTACCATGCCGGGCAGTCTCCAGAAGCCCGGCATGGACGTGATCCGCACCGGTAAAGGCCCCCTTTTCAAATCCGAAAAGCTCCGATTCAAGCAGGCTTTCCGGGATGGCGCCGCAGTTCACCGCGACAAAAGGTTTTTCGTGCCGGGCGCTCAACCGGTGGAGAGAACGGGCCGTCAACTCTTTGCCCGTCCCGCTCTCCCCGCTGATCAGAACGCTCGCCGAGGCATCGGCCACCCGGGCGATCTGCTTGTAGAAATCGACCATCACCGCCGACGAACCGATGAGCTGGGCTTCCTGCTGGTCCTCAGGCTGCCCTTGAATCCAGTGTTGCCGGAATTCCCGGACATCGAGCGCCTTGCGGACCAGCGAGCGGATCTCATCCGGCGAGAAAGGTTTGCTGATATAGTCCGAGGCGCCGCAGCGAAGGGCCTCCATCGTCGTTTCCAGCGAACCGAACGCCGTCATCAGGACAACGGGCAGATCCGGCCAGCGTCCATGAACCTCCCGGAGAAATTCAAGGCCGTCGACCTCCGGCATCCGGATATCGGACAGCAGGAGATCATACCCGGAAAGATTCTTTTGCAGAGCCTCCCGCGCGGAGGTGAGGGTATCGACCCTGTAACCGGAGCGGAGAAGCGCCTCCTGAAGAAACTCGCAGGCCACGGCGTCGTCGTCAATGACCAGGATGTGGAACTTTTTCCGGCCTTCGTCACCCAATATCCGTTTCCCCCCATGAGGCGTCGTCACCGCATGAAACCCATCAGCAACACCGTAAGCCCGATCAGCCAGCCGATCACAGGCTTCACCTGCTTCGTCTCTTCGCGGCTCGCGTAGAAGAGGATGTACCCCGGAACCATCGCGCACAGAATCCCCTCTCGGACATTTCTTTTGAAAGCCCGGATGGCCACGATGTCCTGGCAGACGAGCATGATCAGGAATCCCAACAGAACCATATTCGCATTCATATCGCCCAATGCCGTTGCCTCCTCCATCAACCGATGCCCACGGGGATTCACGCTTCGGTTTTTTACCGTCGCCCGGCGGAGGGAGATTATACAGGAACCATCGGCAAATATCCAGAATGGGAGAGGACCATAATCCACCACCAACTTTTG
>DIKL01000110.1:21833-22033 GCA_002424545.1 Syntrophaceae bacterium UBA5619 | reverse complement strand
GCAGGCCGACGATACCGCAGTTAAACCCCATGGAGAATCCCGTCCGGTGGTGGATTGGGCGGCCCGCGGGTTTCATCGGGAGCGAAGCCGGAGGGCCTTGGCATCAGGGTCGACCTATAAACGCAAAGGCTGGAGGTGTCAAGGACAAGAACAGCGGGGAAGCGTTCCGGGGGCGGGGATCTCCCTCCGGTCCAGCGGGG
>DIKL01000110.1:21550-21817 GCA_002424545.1 Syntrophaceae bacterium UBA5619 | reverse complement strand
AGGCGTGTCCGTGGAACGGCGAAAAGAAAGGGCGGCCGATTGACGGCCGCCCCTTGGGGTTCAGGTTGATGCCCGCCGTCTCATAAACGACGGCTGGAATCGGTTACAGCTTCTCGGCCGAAATCCGCATGCCGTAGAAGGACCGGTACACGAAGATCAGGGCGATCAGGAAGAACAACGCCGCCAGACCCGTCTTCAGCCCCACGTTCGTCATGGTCACGGCGATCTCCGTCGCGAGCAGGCCGAACAGGGTCGTGAATTTGATGA
>DIKL01000110.1:0-21430 GCA_002424545.1 Syntrophaceae bacterium UBA5619 | reverse complement strand
CCACCGGCGTTGGCCATGAAGATGGCCTGGAACAGGCCGAAGAAGGCGATGCCGATCAGGTACCCGATGAAGAAGTAGGGGTTGACAAAGGAAAGCGCCAGGGCCAGGAAGAAGATCACGATGAAGATGTTGATCATCCCCTTCTGCGCGTAGATCGTGCAGATCCGGACGACTTCCTTGCTGTCCTTGATCGATGCCTCCTTCTTGTTCAGGTCGATGTTGTCCTTGATGTAGACGACGGCCCGGTAGGAGCCCGTCACGACGGCCTGGATGGAGGCGCCGGTGAACCAGTAGATGACACAGCCGCCCATCAGGAGGCCGAGGATGACCTCGGGCTGGACGAGGCTGAGCTTGGCGATCACGTCACCGAACATCTTCTCCAGGAGGATGATGATCCCGAAGACCATGGTGGTGGCGCCGACGACGGCGGTGCCGATCAGGACCGGTTTGGCCGTGGCCTTAAAGGTGTTGCCCGCGCCGTCCGCGGATTCGAGACAGTGTTTCGCCATCTCGAAATCGGGGCTGATGCCGTAGTGCTTCTTCACGACTTCCTTGGCGTCAGTGCGGCTCTCGATCATGGAAAGTTCGTAAATGGACTGGGCGTTGTCCGAGACCGGGCCGAAGCTGTCGACGGCGATGGTCACGGGACCCATGCCCAGGAAGCCGAAGGCGACCAGACCGAAGGCGAAGACCGGCGCGGCGAACTTGAACGCCGGCGGCATGATTTCCATGACGGAGGGCGACTGGGAGACGAAGTAGGCGACGAACATGAGGAACGCGATGGTCAGACCTTCCCAGAAGGCGGAAAAGTTGCCGGCGACCAATCCGGAAAGGATGTTCAGCGATGCACCGCCCTGGCGGGAGGCGTTGACGACCTCATCGCAGTGACGGGAGCTTGTGCTGGTGAAGACCTTCGTGAATTCAGGAATCAATGCGCCGGCGATGGTGCCGCAGCTGATGATGATCGAAAGTGCCAGCCAGAGCGGCATGCCGCCGATATTGGGAAGGTCGGCCAGGAGGAAATGGCTCGCCCAGAAGGTTACGCCGATGGACACGATCGAGGTGATCCAAACCAGGTTGGTCAGGGGGTGCTCGAAATTGAACTGCTTCTTGCCGCCGAACAGGGACTTGCTGAGGATGTCGTTCACGAAGTAGGAAACCAGGGCCGTGAGGATCATGAGGATACGCATGGCGAAGATCCAGACGATCAGCTTGCCGCCCATGACGGGGTTGTCGGCCAGGGCCAGGGCCAGGAAGGTGATGAGCGCGACGCCCGTGACGCCGTAGGTCTCGAAGCCGTCCGCCGTGGGGCCGACCGAGTCACCCGCATTGTCGCCGGTGCAGTCCGCGATGACGCCGGGATTTTTGGGATCGTCTTCCGGAAGGTGGAAGATGATCTTCATGAGGTCGGAACCGATGTCGGCGATCTTGGTGAAGATACCCCCGCAGATTCTCAGCGCGCTGGCGCCGAGGGACTCGCCGATGGCGAAGCCGATGAAGCTGGGACCGGCCAGTTCCATGGGGAAGTAGGCCAGAATGAGGATCATAAAGAAGAGCTCGATGCTGACCAGCAGCAGTCCCACGCTCATGCCGGAGCGGAGGCAGATGTTGACGATATTCAGGGGCTGGCCGCTCAGGGACGCGAAGGCGGCGCGGGAATTGGCGACCGTGTTGATCCGGATGCCGAACCAGGCCACGCCGTAGGAGCCGAGGATTCCCATGACCGAGCAGAAAAGGATCATCAGGACGGCGCCGATCGTGTTGCCCTGCAGGCCGATGAAGTAATAGATGATGCAGATGGCGATCAGGATCCAGAGGCCGGCGAGGAACTTCCCCTGCTGGAACAGATAGGTCTTGCAGGTCTCCCAGATCGTGTTGGAGACGTCCAGCATGGCCCGGTGGGCGGGCAGGTTTTTCGTCTGGGTGTACTGCATCCAGCCGAAAGCCATTCCGATCAGGCAGATGAGGAGACCGACATTCAGAATGGTGAGTCCGCCGAGGGCGCCGCCCATGAAGCTGACCTGGGTCAGATCGGGGAGCTTGATATCCGCCTCACCGGCGAAGGCCATCGGGGTCATCAGAAACAGGATGATGGCGAGCGAACAGAAAAGAGACCAGAAACCGCGTTTTCCGATGCACATGATTCAACCCTCCTTGCTTAAGTTAGACTTTCCCTTTTCATGGAATTTCTCCATAGCCGTCCTGATCCCGGAGGAGATGATGCCCGTCACGGCTTCTGCCGCCTTTTGGGTCAGTGGTGACAAGCATCCCATCTCTTCAACGGAAAAAGGTTCCAGAACATACCCTTCGACCATCGTCTTGCGGGCCGGTTTTCCAATGCCGAACCGGACCCTGAGAAAATCCCTCCCGCCCAGATGATCCATGATGGAAATCAGCCCCTTGTGTCCTCCATGGCCGCCGCCCGCCTTGAGGCGGATCGTCTGAAAGGGGAGATCCAGGTCGTCATGCACGACGATCACATCTCCCATGTCTATCCTGAAATAGTCCGCAAGTTTCCGGATCGCGATGCCGCTCAAGTTCATGAATGTCTGGGGCTCGACGAGAAGAACCGGCGCGCCGGAAATCTTACCCCTTCCGACGCGGGCATTAAAAATGTTTTGATCGATGGATATGTTGTGCAGCAATGCCAACTGATCCAGAACCATGAAACCTGCATTGTGACGGCTCGTCCGATACCCAATCCCCGGATTTCCCAGTCCCGCGATTAACTTCAAGGAAAGGCTCCTTACAGGATGTCTCCGAAGAAAGGCGGCACCCTTCCGGCTTTAGATCGGCCGCTTGGTCACTCCTTCTCCTCCGGTTTTTCCTCGCCCTCAGCGGGGGCGGCGGCTTCGCCTTCCGTCGGGGTTTCCGCCTGCGGTACGGACACCTTGACCATGGCGACCATGGCGACGCCCACATCTCCCGGATCGAGGACCGCAATTCCTTCCGGCACCCGGATGTCCTGTACCTTGATCGAGTCGCCGATTTCCAGACCGACCACGTCGATCTCGATAAAATCGGGCAGGAGCGAAGGAAGACAGGAGACCTTCAGGTCGCGTTTCAGATGCTGAAGCTCGCCGCCGTTCTGCACGCCGACGGGGATGCCGACGAAACGGAGGGGAACGTCCAGCGTCAGCTTGTGATCCATGCGGACTTCATAAAAATCGGCATGATAAAAGCGCCTGCTGAGCGGTTCGACCTGCAGTTCCTTGATCAGGGAGAGCTTTGCCATCGTTTTTTCTCCTTCGATGAGGAGTTTGATGAAGACATTTTCCCTCTTTTTCTGGAGGATCTTCTGCAGATCGGTTGCATTGACCGAAAGATGAACGGTCTCTTCGTCGCGGCCGTAAAAAACCGCCGGGATCAACCCTTTCTTCCTGAATCGCCTTGCCGGACCCTTGCCGGATTCATTGCGTGTAAAGGCCTTTAATTCACTCGCCTCCATGGAAATTCCTCCTAAATAAATAATGAACTGACTGAGTCATTGTAATAGATCCTGCGGACGGCCTCGCTGAGGAGTCCCGACACGGAGAGCACCTTGATTCGGCTGCAGGCCTTTGCTTTCTCATGCAACGGAATGGTATCCGTCACGATAACCTCTTTCATGTCCGATTGTTCGATTCTCTCGATGGCCGGTCCGGAAAGAACGGGATGGGTGCAACAGGCGGATACCTCGATCGCGCCTTCCTCTTTCAGCGCCTTCGCCGACTGAACGACGGTTCCGGCCGTATCGATCAAGTCGTCCAGGAGAATCACCTTCTTCCCCTTGACATGGCCGACGATGTTCATCACCTGGGCCTCGTTCGGGCCTTCCCGGCGTTTGTCGATGATCGCCAGGCTTGCCCCGAGTCTCTTTCCAAAGGCACGCGCCCTTTCCACGCCCCCCGTATCGGGCGAAACGATGACGACATTGTCGCCTTGGTAATTCTTTTTGATGTACTCCAACAGCACGGGCGTCGCGAAGAGATTGTCCACCGGGATGTTGAAGAATCCCTGGATCTGTCCGGCGTGGAGATCCATGGCCAGGACGCGGTTTGCCCCGGCCTGGGTGATGAGGTCGGCCACGAGCTTGGCGGAGATCGGCGCCCGGGGCGCAACCTTCCGGTCCTGCCGACCATAGCCGTAATAGGGAATGACGGCCGTGATCCGGTCCGCGGAGGAGCGGCGGACGGCGTCGATCATGATCAGGAGCTCCATCAGCGTGATGTTCACCGGCGGACAGGTAGGCTGAATGATGAAGACATCCATGCCGCGCACGTTCTCGTTGATTTCGACGCGGGTCTCCCCGTCGCTGAAGGCCGTTACATGGGCTTTTCCAAGGGATACGCCGAGGTTTTCCGAGATTTTCCGGGCGAGGGGTACATTCGCGTTTCCGGTAAACACCCTGATTCTTTCGAGCATGATGATTTCCTTAAACAATCCATTGGCTGGGGCGGGAGGATTCGAACCTCCGAATGCAGGATCCAAATTCCTGTGTCTTACCGCTTGACGACGCCCCAGTATCGATTCGCACGGCCCTGTTCCGGCCCCCGTTTTCGGAGGCGTGGAAGCGGATAAGTCTTCCCTACAGGGATTGCGCCCCGAATACCCGCCACCGCGCTTCTTGCCCCAGATTTTTTTCCGCTCTGTCGGCGGACTCTGGGTCCGTGAAGACGCCGAAAACGGTCGGTCCGCTGCCCGACATCAGTGCGCCGCGAGCGCCGCTCGTCAGCAGAAGGGTTTTGATCTCGTCGAGAACGGGGTGGAGCTTGACCGTTACCCGCTCCAGATCGTTCGTAAGGCCGCCGATCACATCCTCCTGTGTGGAAAACCGCGGGATGCTATAATGGATTCTCCGCTTTGTCAATCCCAAATTCAGCCCCTGGTAGACCGATTTTGTGGAGACTTCGAATCCCGGATTGATCAGGACGAACCGGAAGTCCGGAATGAAGGAGGATTGCGTAAACCGATCGCCGATCCCGGAGGCCCATGCCGTTTTCCCCATGATGAAAAAAGGAACGTCCGCTCCGAGCAACGTTCCGATCTTCATCAATTCCTCCTGGGTCATCGGAAATCCATGGATTTCATTGAGCGTCATGAGGGTTGTGGCGGCGTTGGAGCTCCCGCCGCCCAATCCCGCGGCGATCGGAATCCGCTTCCGAATGGTGATGTCGACTCCCGGGGATAGCCCGGTTCGAGAGAAAAAAGCCGCCGCCGCCCGGTATGCGATGTTTCCCTCATCTTCCGGCAGCGGCGTGCCGGGGCAACGGACGGTGATCCCATCTCGGTTTGGTGAAAAAGTCAGCTCGTCGCAGAGGCTGATCCTCTGCATGAGGGAGAGGATGTCATGGTAGCCGTCCTCGCGTTTCCGGATCACCCGCAGGTAGAGATTGACCTTGGCCGGAGATGTCTTCGTGATCATTTGTCGGTCATTTCTTTTACAAAGCGCATCCTCAATTCGTAAAGAAGACCGTCCAGCAGTTGTCTTTCGTCATCGTCGAGGTTACCCTCCGTTTTCGTTTTCAGAATACTCAGGATGTCGACGGTCTGCTTGGCGGCGGGGAGGTTTCGTCTCGTCTCTTTCGTGACCGGGTCGGGAAAATCCCCGAAATGGTACATGGCCGTCGTGCCGAGCGAGATGATGAACCCCGCGAAATTGATTTCGGGAAGGGTCGCGTCCTCCGTTTCCGAAGATTCTTTTCCCGTTTGAGGTTCCTGTACGTCGGCGGTTTTTTCCGAAGGTCTTTTCTCTTCCGCAGGTGCCGCTTTTTCATCGCGACTGGCGCCGGATTCGTCGAAAAGACGTCGGTCCTTGATGACAAATCCCTTATCCTTTTTCTCTTCTTCCATGGTTCCTCCTCAAGGCTACATCGGCCTCATGCTGCGCAGACGGGCGATCCGCTCCTCGATGGGGGGATGCGTACTGAACAAATTCATCAAGGAACGTCCGGTCAGCGGGTTCACGATAAACATGTGGGCGGTCGAAGGATTCGCGTTCATCGGAATGGCCCGGGACGCCTGGGAGAGCTTTTCGAGGGCGCCCGCCAGACCGTAGGGCTTTCCCGAAATCTTTGCCCCGCCTTCATCCGCGAGGAATTCCCGGGAGCGCGAAATGGCCATCTGGATCAGCGTGGCGGCGATCGGGGCAAGCATGGCCATGAAGATCAAGCCGAAAATGTTGCTTCCGCCTCCTTCGTCGTCATCGTGACCCCCGCCGCCGAACATGGCGGTCCACTGGGCCATGTTGGCCAGCATGACAATCGCCCCGGCCAGCGTGGCGGCGATCGAGCCGATCAGGATATCGCGGTTGCGGATGTGCGTCATTTCGTGGGAAAGCACGCCCTCCAGTTCATCCCGGCTCAGGATCCGGAGAAGTCCTTCCGTCACGGCGACCACGGCGTGCTGCTCGTTGCGCCCCGTGGCAAAGGCGTTCGGCGTCCCCTCCGGGATGATGTAAACCCGCGGCATCGGCATCGAGGCGCGCAGGGCCAGGTCTTTCACCATCGCGTAGAGCTCGGGCGCCTCGCTCTCCGAAACGGGCTGGGCATGGTACATGCGAAGCACGATCTTGTCCGAAAACCAGTAGCTTCCGAAATTCATCGCCATCGCGAACAAAAACGCGATGACAACCCCGTTCCGGCCGCCGAACCAGCCGCCGATCAGCATCAGGAGGCCGGTCAGCGCGCCCAGCAACAGTCCCGTTTTCAACGTATTCATCGATGTTCCCCCTTAAAACGATCCCCTGCGGTTGCCTGTCGGTTTTTTCATTTTTTTTGGAAAACCATGTGGCCGTCCTTCTGGTCGATCACGATGCCGTCCCCTTCGACAAAGGAGCCGTCCAGAAGGTTCAGCGCCAGCGGATCGAGGATCTGCTTTTGCAGCACCCGCTTGAGCGGCCGGGCGCCGTACACCGGGCTGTATCCGGCCCGGGCTATATATTGTTTGGCGCCTTCTGTCAATTCCAGCGAAAGCTTCCTCTCCTCCAGCCGCTTCCGGATCAGGCCGAGCTGGATTTCGATGATCCGCTCGATATCCTCCATGGTCAATGAGCGGAAAATGATGGTGTCGTCGATCCGGTTTAGAAACTCCGGCTTGAAGGTCTGCCGGAGCGCCTCCAGCGTCCGTTCGCGCCGGTCCTCTTCCGCGAGGTTGGGGTCCTGGATCCACTGGCTTCCGACATTCGACGTCATGATGGCGATCGTGTTCTTGAAATCCACCGTGCGCCCGTGGCCGTCCGTCAGACGGCCGTCGTCGAGGATCTGCAGCAGGATGTTGAAGACATCCGGGTGCGCCTTTTCGATCTCGTCGAAGAGCAGAACCGCATAGGGGCGGCGCCTCACGGCTTCGGTCAGAAAGCCCCCTTCGTCATAGCCGACGTACCCCGGCGGGGCGCCGATCAGCCGCGCCACGGAATGCTTCTCCATGAATTCCGACATGTCGATCCGGATCATCGCCTGCTCGTTGTCGAACATGAATTCGGCCAGGGCCTTGGCCAGCTCCGTTTTCCCGACGCCGGTGGGGCCGAGGAAAATAAAGGACCCGATCGGCCGGTTGGGATCCTGCAGGCCGGAGCGGGCCCGACGCAGCGCGCTGGAAACCGCCGCGATGCCCTCCTCCTGGCCGATGACGCGCTGCCGCAGGCGCTCCTCCATCCGGATCAGCTTCTGAACGTCGCTCTCCAGCATGCGCGACACGGGGATGCCCGTCCAGTTGGCCACGACCTCGGCCACGTCCTCCGCGTCGACCTCCTCCTTCAGCATCCGCTGGTCCTTCTGCGCCTCCGAGAGCCTCACGTTCTCCGCCTCCAGCTCGCGGTTCATCTCGACGAGCTTCCCGTAGCGGATCTCCGCCGCCCGCGCCAGGTCGCCGCTGCGCTGGGCGTTCTGCTCCTCGGTCTTGAGGGTCTCGATCCGCCCCTTGATGCCCTGAATCTTCTTGATCGTCTCCTTTTCGCCGGTCCACTGAAGCTTCATCCGGTCCATGTTCTCCCGGATTTCCGCCAGCTCCTGCTCGATCTTCTGCCGGCGCTCGACGGAGGTCCGGTCCGTCTCGTTCTTCAGCGACTGCCGTTCGATCTCGAGTTGGATGACCCGCCGCTCCAGCACGTCGATCTCCGACGGGAGGCTGTCCAGTTCGATCCGGAGCCGCGAGGCGGCCTCGTCGATCAGATCGACGGCCTTGTCCGGCAGAAAGCGGTCGCTGATGTACCGGCTGGAGAGCGTCGCGGCGGCGATGATGGCCGCATCCTTGATGCGCACGCCGTGATGCACCTCGTAACGCTCCTTCAGCCCCCGGAGGATGGCAATCGTATCCTCCACCGAAGGCTCCTTGACCAGGATCGGCTGGAAGCGCCTTTCGAGCGCCGGGTCCTTTTCGATGTGTTTCCGGTATTCGTTCAACGTCGTCGCGCCCACGCAGCGGAGCTCGCCGCGCGCCAGCGCGGGCTTCAGCATGTTCGAGGCGTCGACGGATCCTTCGGCGGCGCCGGCGCCCACAACGGTGTGGATCTCGTCGATGAAGAGGATGATCTCCCCCTGCGCGGAGGTCACCTCCTTCAGAACGGCCTTGAGCCGGTCCTCGAATTCGCCGCGGTACTTCGCCCCGGCGATGAGCGCGCCGATATCGAGGCCGACCACCCTCTTGTCCTTGAGATTCTCCGGCACGTCGCCGTTGACGATCCGCTGCGCGAGCCCCTCGACGATCGCCGTTTTTCCGACCCCGGGTTCGCCGATCAGGACGGGGTTGTTTTTCGTCCGCCGCGAGAGCACCTGCATCACCCTGCGGATCTCCTCGTCCCGGCCGATGACGGGATCGAACGACCCGTTCCGCGCCAGTTCGTTGAAATCGCGGGCGTACCGTTTCAGGGCCTGATACTTCTCTTCCGGATTCGGGTCGGTGATCCGCTGGTTGCCGCGGATCTCGACGAGAACCTTGAAGATGGCGTCCTTCGTGATGCCGTGGGCGGAGAGGATTTTCGGCAGCGCGCCCTCCTTCTCGTCGGCCATCGCGACGAGGATGTGTTCCGCGCTGACATACTCGTCCGTCAACCGGGCCGCCTCGGTGAGCGCGGCGTCGAGGACGCGGTTGAGCCTGGGGGTCATGTACGATTGGCCGGAAGCGCCTTCGATCCTCGGCAATTTCTCGAGGGCGCTGCGAACTTCTCCTTCGATCTGCCGCGGGTCGGCGCCCAGTTTTTTCAGGATGGCGGAGACAATGCCCTCCGGCTGTTTCAAAAAAGAGACAAGGAGGTGTTCCAGGTCCAGCGCCTGGTGGCCGAACTGTCCCGCCAGCCCCTGCGCGTCCTGGAGCGCCTCCTGAACCTTCAACGTGAATTTATCGAATCTCATTTCGATTTTCCTCCCGATTTCGTGCAATCCCGATTGTGAATGTAGATTAAACATCCCGGATGGGGATGTCAAGAATCGGGCCGGAACGGAGTGCGGTCCGGCCGGCGGCCGCAAAAGAGGTTGACGATCCGGGATCATCCCTGTATAAAATACCGGCAGTTTGGAGAATTATGGAGGAAAGGCTTTGGAAGTTCCGGTAGTTACGGGGACGCTCGATCGCTACATGGCGGAGATCAACCGCTTTGCGATTCTGACCGCGGAGGAGGAGTTTCGTCTCGCCGTGGAGCTGAAAAAATTCAATGACATGGAAGCGGCGGAGAAGCTGGTGGTCTCCAATTTGCGTTTCGTGGTCAAGATCGCCCACGAATACCGGAGTTACGGAATCAAGCTGGCCGATCTGATTCAGGAGGGGAACATCGGCCTGATGAATGCCGTCAAGAAGTTCGATCCGTACAAGGGTTATCGGCTGATCTCCTATGCCGTCTGGTGGATCCGCGCCTACATCCAGAACTATATCATCAAATCCTGGAGTCTGGTGAAGATCGGAACGACGCAGGCCCAGCGCAAACTCTTCTTCAAGCTCAGCCAGGCCCGCAGAAGGCTGGAGGGCCTCTCCGCGAAACGTCCGGAATTCGCGGAGATTGCCGAAACCCTGGGCGTCCGTCCGGGGGAGATTGAGGATATGGAGATGCGGATGAGCAACCGCGATCTTTCCCTCGATGCCGGCGTGGGCGAGGACGGCGATTCAACGCATATGGACCATCTGACGTATGACGGGGAGGATCAGGAGGCGGCGTTCATTCGCAAGGAGGAGATGGAGCTCGTCCAAAAAAACATTGCGGGAGCGTTGACCGGCCTCAACGAAAAAGAGACATTCATCATCCGGAATCGGGTGATGGCGGACAATCCTCTGACCCTCCAGGAGATCGGCAACCGCTATCACATCACCCGGGAGCGCGCCCGGCAGATCGAAAAGCAGGCCCTCCGGAAATTGGCCCTCGCCATTCCCTATCTGGGGAAGGAAACCAAACTGCTCTCCCGTTAGGTCCCTTCGCTACCGCGGGCCAGATTCTCGAAACGGGTGTATTTCTCCTGGAAGGTCAGTTTGACGATGCCCGTCGGTCCGTTTCTCTGCTTGCCGATGATGATCTCGGCGATCCCTTTCTCCGGGTTGTCTTCCGACCGGTTGTAGACCTCGTCCCGGTAGATAAAGGCAATGACGTCCGCGTCCTGTTCGATGGCTCCCGACTCGCGGAGATCCGCCATCTGCGGCCGGCGGTTGGTTCGGTCCTCCACTTTGCGGTTCAACTGCGACAGCGCGATCACCGGAAGGGAAAGCTCCTTGGCCAGGGCCTTGAGAGAACGGCTGATTTCCGAGATCTCCTGTTCCCGTGAATCCTTGAAGACACTGCCCCTCATGAGCTGAAGGTAATCCAAGACGATGAGCCCCAAACCCTTATCGGCCTTGAGACGCCGCGATTTGGCCTTCATCTCCATGACGGTGATCGCCGGCGTATCGTCGATGTAGATCGGGGCGTCCGACAGACGACCCGCCGCGGTGGTCAGTTTCGGCCAGTCCGTCTCCCCGAGAAAGCCTTTGCGGAGACGCTGGGAGTCCACCCGGGCCTCCGCCGCGAGCATGCGTGTCGCGAGCTGTTCCCTGGCCATTTCGAGGGAGAAGATCGCGACCGGAACGCCCATTTCCAGAGCGGCATACTGGGCGATGTTCAGCGCAAAAGCGGTTTTACCCATGCTCGGGCGTCCGGCAATGATGATCAGATCCGAGTTTTGCAGGCCCGAGGTCAGGTCGTCCAGCTTATCGAAGCCGGTGGCCACCCCCGTGATCAGCTCCTTTTTGTCGTAGAGCCGTTCGATGGTCTTGAAGCTCTCCTTGATGATGTCCCGGATCGGGTGGAATGAAGGGCGAATCTTGTTTTCGGAGATCTCGAAGATGGCATGTTCCGCCTCATCCAGGATGTGATCCACATCCATGGATGCGTCGTAACTCTTGTTGAGGATCTCGGTCGCCGAGCCGATGAGCCGGCGGAGAATGCTCTTCTCCTTAATGATTTTGACGTAATAGGAGATGTTGGCCGCGGAGGCGACGTTGTCCACCAGTGACGCGAGATAGGCCGTTCCCCCAACCTGATCGATCCGCTTCTGATCCTTGAGAATGTTGCTCAGCGTGATCAGATCGCACGGCTCGCTCCGGTTGGAAAGATCGATGATGGCGGAAAAGATCTTCCGATGGGCATCGCTGTAGAAATCGGACGGATCCAACGCCTCCAGGACCGTGTTTAACGCGGGATTGTCCAGCAGAATCCCGCCCAGAACGGATTGTTCCGCTTCCAGGTTCTGCGGAGGCAGCTTGTGCAGGGAGGCATCGATATCCTTCATGGAAGCAGCCCTCGTCGCATAACGAACAATGCGGTCAAGATTCGGCCACGACGACCACCTTGATCTCGGCGGTTACGCCGGCGCTGACTTTGATCCGGACGGGAAATTCACCGAGTGTCTTGATCGGCTCATCCAGCAGGACGCTTTTCTTGTCGATTTCGACCCCCTGGGAGATCAGCGCCTCTTCGATGTCCTTCGCGCCCACGGAGCCGAAGAGTTTCTCCTGTTCGCCGACGCGGCGGGCGATCGTGCAGGTCACCGCGCCCAGTCGAACAGCCGTTTCCTCGGCCTGTTTTTGAATCTTGTCCGCCTGTTGCAGTATTCGCTGCTTTTCGTGCTCAAAGGCCTTCATGTTGCGGCTGTTTGCCTCCGCGGCCAGGCCCTTCGGAATCAAAAAATTCCGGGCATAACCGTCCGCAACCTTGACCGGATCCCCCGCCTTGCCCAGGGATTCCACATTCTGCTTCAAAATGACCTTCATGTTGCTCCTCCTTGAGGGATGGCGGCGACCGGCGCCGTCATCCGGATTGATTTTTTATACGGGAACGTTCTTCATTCCCCCGATCCGCTTCCGGAAATCGACCCACATGTCGAAAAGACCGAAGGCGATCACGATGATCAGCAGATACTGCTGAATCAGGATCAGCGCATAAAACAGCCATCGGATCATCGCGGGGATCCGTTTCTCCCGAAAGAAGTAGGAGGCGATGGCCAGACCTTGAAACAGGTAGATCAGGGCGCAGACGATCAGGAGATTGATCCCGACGATGCCGAATCCGTCGATCGGAAGCAGTACCATGCATCCGGCGGCGATCGGCAGCCAGACGAGTTTCTCCGGGGCCTTCCAGGCGGCCAGATCGCCGAAATCGGGAAAGGGCAAACCGCTGATCCGAAAAAGCCGACGCCCGACAAGCAGGTTGAACCAGACCGTCAGAACGGCGCCCGTCAGGGCCAGCGCCGGAAAAATGCCGGTGAAAAAGTCGGTGATCCGCGGGGCGCTCTCCCGGATCAGACTGACCTGCTCCTCCGAGAGATTCAATTGGGAATATAATTTTATGTTTTCCCGCACGATCTGCGATACGTAGCGTTCAACCATCCGCCACGGCGCGACGTCTGTCCGTGCCGCATGGTACAGAAAAAAGCCGGCGGCGCCGCAGAACAACGCCAGCGAGGCAAGCACGAATGTCTTTTCGACGGAAAAATTCCGTTTCAGGATCTCGGAGAGCAGAACGCCGACAAAACCGATCATGAACAGAACGGGAAGGGCGGCGCTTTGCCCGGAAAGGACAAGTATGCCGTATGCCGCCAGGCAGGAGGCCGCCAGGACGATCAACCCGCGCCGTCTTCCCAAGCGGGAAAAGTAGTACAGGACCGGAAGCGGCGCGAGGATCAGAACAATGGGCCCGATATAGGGGGTCAGGGCCGTAAAGAGGAAAGTGAGCGTAAGGATCGCACCGCTCCGGATCATGCCGCTATCCAATAAAGGATCCTTTTCTCTTTCCAAGTTCCGAACCCGCCATCTGCTTCGTTTATCCTTCGGATACGACAAAGGGCAGCAGGGCAATGGTCCGGGCCCTCTTGATGGCCACCGTCAATTCCCGCTGGTGTTTTGCGCAGTTTCCCGTGATCCGCCGAGGCATGATTTTGCCCCGCTCCGTCGTAAAATCGCGGAGGGTTTGCGTTTCCTTGTATTCGATTTTCAGGTTCGAGTCCGTACAGAACCGGCAGAACTTCCTCCGGTGAAAGAACTTTTTCTGCGGCCTGGCCCCTCTGGCGGGACCTCTGGGTGTCGGTGTTATCGCCATGATCAATGATCCCCCTTCGCGTCTGTCTTGGATTCTTCCGGAACCGTCTGTTGCATCTCCGTCGGCTGTTCCGCGGAACCTTCAACCGACGGGGCGGCAGGGGGGGCTTCGGGAGCGGCCGCTTGAGGCTCCTCCTGCTTTTTCGTTGCCTGCGCGGCGTCCGCGATTTCCTTCTCCAGCGCGGCGGGATCGACCGATTCATCTTTCAGAATGGTCATGAACTTCAAGATTTTATCGTGAATCTTGAGGTTTCTTTCCAGTTCGTTGACGACGGCCGTTTCACCGGCATAATCCAGCAGGATGTAAACGCCTCTGGACTGCTTTTTGATGAGGTAGGCCAGTCTTCTCTTTCCCCATCGCTCGACCTTCACCATGATGCCCTTCTGATCCGTTATGATCGCTCGATAACGTTCGGCGAGGCCGGTCAGCTCATCCTCGGACAGATCGGCATGAGTAATGAGTATGGTTTCGTATCTCCTCAATGTTCTTTCCTCCTTTCGGCTCTATAGCCCGGAGTGGGTCCGGGCAAGGAGAGTCCCTCTCTGAATTTTGGTTACCTTCTATAATACGTCTCCGCAGAAATCAAGACTTTTCGCAAGGGAGCATGCAATGGATTTCGCTCATGGTCACATTGCGCTTGACTAACAGAGGCCGGTTGCTTAGAAGATGACGCAAAACAAAACGGAGCGTCCGGGGAATGGCAGGATCCGAATCCGAAAATGTGAAGAGTCTTGAGTCCCTTTGGGAGATGGAGGGGAGGTATCGCGACCTTGCCAACCATGCCCATGATCCGATCATCGTCATGGATCTGGACGGGATCATTCAATACGCGAACCTGGCCGCGCGCCATTTGGCCGCGTCCCTGAGCCTGATCGGTCTTCCCATGAAATCGCTTCTCCCACCGGAACAGGTAGAGATGCACGAGAAGCTCCTCGATAACAGAAGGAAGGGGGATGAAAGGGTTCAAACGATTCAATGGGATCTTTTCAGTCCCGATCGAACCAGGCACATCGTCATGGACGTCCGCTCCTCCCTGCTGAAGGAAAACGGGAAACCGTCAGCCGTTCTGATGGTAGGTCGGGATGTCACGGATCAGAAGCGGTTGGAGCAGGATCGGCGTGACGGGCACCTACACGGACAACGTTTACCAGAACTACGACGGCAAAGAGAAGGAGAGCAGTTTCATCACGACCGTCTCCCCCGGGCTGCAACTGGTTCTGCCGTTCGCCGGCCGCCACAATGTCCAGGCGGGATACCTGGCCGACATCAACAAGTATTCGAACTTCAGCGAAAACGACTATGTCCGCCAGACCGCGAACGCGAGCGTGAATCTCGATTTTCCGGGCGGCCTGCTGTTTACCGTCAGCGACGTCTTCGTCGCTTCCGAGGTCATCCGCAAGTGGAAGGAGCAACCGGGCCTCGGCGGCGGGAACGACCCCTACCGCGCGAAGCCGTACAAGTCGAACGACTTCCTGACCAAGGCCAAATACCAGTTCGCCGAACGCTGGGCGGCGGCCCTCTGGTACAACTTCTACAAGTACGACTACGACAAGGACTACGACAAGACCGGCAGCTTTGACCGCAACCTCGGCGGCGCGTCGCTGTTCTATCGCTTCACGCCCAGGACCGATGCGCTCCTCGAATACCAGCACTCGAACGTGAAATATCCCGACAACCGGTTTTACGACAACAAGAACAACACGGTCTACGTGGGCGTCGGGTTCGATCCCAGCGCGATGATCAACGGATACGCGAAAGTCGGCTGGACGCAGAAGAAGTACGACGAGAAGTTGGCGGGGAAGGACGACGAGTTCAACGCCTTCTCGACGCAGATCGACCTGGGCTACAACATCACGCCCAATGACGTGGTCAATTTCCGGGGCATCCGGGTGATCGAGGAGGATTTGGACACGAACGGGCCCTATACCCGCAACGACTTCTCGATCGGCTACAGCCACGTTATGTCGATGAACAACAAGATCCGGCCCAATGCGCGCGTCGGCTATGCGAAACACGAATTCGACGGGTGGCAGACGGATTCCAACGGGGCCCTCAGGCAGCGTGACGACAAGGTCCTGTACGCGACGGTCGGCGTGGACTATGCCATGCAGCCCTGGCTGATGTGGAGCCTTGGTTACACCTACCGGAACCAGGACTCCAACATGATCCGCTACGACTACGACGAGAACCGCGTGTTCCTGAACGCAACGCTCGCGTTTTAAACGGGAAGGAAAAAGACAATCCGTTATGGCCATCCATAGAGAATCGCCCCTTCTGCGCCCGGGAGCCACCCGGGCGATGAAGGGGTTCTTTTTGTGTCTTATCGCGTTCTGCCTCGCCTGGCTTTTTCCCGCAACGCTTCCCGCCCAGAGCGATTACCTGATCGGCAAGGAAGACGTCCTCGAAATCATGGTCTGGGGCCACGACGACCTGAAGAGGACGATGCCGGTTTCGCTCGAAGGGATGATCTCCTTTCCGCTGATCGGGGAGATCCGCGCGGAGGGAATCTCGACGGTCGCGCTGGAGAAGGTGATCGCGGCGAAGCTGGGGGAGGGGTACATCGTCAATCCCCAGGTCACGGCCACGGTGAAGGAGTATAAAAGTCAGCGGGTCTTCGTGATGGGGGAGGTGAACCAGCCGGGCACCTACGCCGTCACGCGCGAGAACAACCTTCTCTTTGTCCTCTCCCAGGCCGGCGGGCCGAAGAAGGAGGCGGGCGAAGAGTTGGTGATCATCCGGCCCGGCAGGCGCGTCGATCGGGCGCTGACGCTCGAGGAGGCGGAGAAGGCCAAAGAGCAGATCATCCAGGCGAACCTGCGGGACGTTCTTGCCGGCGACCAGAAGAGCAACATGGCGATCCGCGACGGGGACACCGTCATCGTCTCGAAGATGCCCTACTTCTTCGTGATGGGTGAAGTCAAGACCCCCGGCAAGTACAACCTCGAGCGCGGGACGACCGTGCTCAACGCCATCAGCATGGGCGGCGGCCTGACGCCGCTGGCCGCGCCGAAACGCACGAAGATCACGCGCGAGCAGGACGGCAGGAAGGTCGAAATCCCCATCACCATGGAGACGCTGGTTCTCCCCGGCGACACCATCGTCGTCCCCCAAAGCTTTTTCTAGCAGCCTCCCGGGGGCGGATTTCAAAATTGGTTTGTGGTTTGGGTCACGGCTCCCAACAATCGCACCCAAAAAGGTAGGCAAAGGAAAACGCATGCAACAAAACCCCGCGTCACAATTCATCGAAGAGGTGCACCTGCGCGACTATTGGTTGACGATCCTCAAGCACCGCAAGCTGGCCCTCATCACGCTTTTGGTCGTCCTCACGGCGGCGCTCATCTACCTGTTCACCGCAATTCCGGTGTACCGCGCCACCACGCAGATCCTCATCGAGCGCGCCAATCCGAGCATCCTCTCCGCGCAGGAGATCTTCGCGATCGACCCGTCCGGCCAGGACTTCTACCAGACCCAGTACAAGGTCCTCGAATCCCGCGCGATCGCCCGCGACGTGATCAGCCGCCTGCATCTGGACAAACATCCCGAATACCGGGCAGCCGAAGAGGGCGCCTTTTCGCTGCTGGCGCCGCTGAAATGGGCCTCCGATTTCATAACGGAGCTGATCCGCGGCAAGGAGGAGGAGCCCCCGGTTCCCGGCGAGATCCCCATTGCCGACACCCTCTCCACGATGAAGCCCGAGGAGGACTCCGGCCTCGTCAGCGCCTTCAAGTCCCGCCTGAAAATCACACCGGTCCGCAACAGCCGGATCGTCGAGATCGGCTTTGAGTCGATCGACCCGCGGCTGGCCGCGCTCGGCGCGAACACCGTCGCCCAGGCCTACATCGATTGGAACCTCGGCCTGCGGATCAAAAGCTCGCAGTCCGCGTCGATCTTCCTCGACGAGCAGGTCAAGCAGGCCAAGCAGCGGATGGAGGCCTCCGAGCAGGCGATCCAGCAGTACCGCGAGAAATACGGCCACTCGCTGGCCGCCGGCAAGACCGACGACGGCCGCCAGACGCAGGACCTCAGCCGCCAGCGCCTCAGCCAGGTCAGCTCCCAGCTCACCGATGCCACCAACAAGCGCATCGAGGCGGAGATCAAGTACCGAAACGCGCTGGACCTTTCGAAGAGCCCCGATACCGCCGACAGCATCCCCGAGGTCTCCATGAACCCGGTCATCATCTCCATGAAGGACAAGGAGGTGCAGTTGATCCGGGAGCGCACCGTGAAGGCCGGCAAGTACGGGCCGAAGCACCCCGAGATGGTCGCGCTGACCCAGGAGCTGGAGAACCTCCGCTACCTCAAAAGGCAGGAGATCAAAAACGTCGTCGATTCGCTGAAGGCGACCTTTGAGATCGCCCAGAAGCAGGAGCGCGCGCTCACCCAGGCGATGCAGGCCCGCGAGGGCGAGACGATCAGCCGCGACAAGATCGCCATCCAGTTCCAGGTGCTCCAGCAGGAGGCGGAGTCCAACCGCCAGCTCTACGATTTGCTGCTCAAGCGCCTGAAGGAAAGCGGCGTCACCGAGGAGAACCGGACGGTCAACATCCATATCGTCGACCGCGCCGAGGTGCCCACGATTGCCGCCTGGCCCCCGAAGGCCAAGGGTCTGCTGCTGGCCCTCGTGCTGGGCCTCGCGCTCGGGATCGGGCTTGCTTTCTTTGTCGAGTACCTCGACGATACGGTGAAGTCCCCCGACGACATCGAGAAGCGCTTCGACCTGCCCTACCTGGGCTCGGTCCCGCGCTTCGAATCCAAGGCAAACGGGAAGAAGGGATCGGACCTCCTCGTCCTCGAAGACCCGAAATCCCAGGCCGCCGAGGCGTACCGCGGCCTGCGGACCGGGATCCTCTTCTCCACGCCGGACCGGTCGCCCCGCGCGATCCTGCTCACCAGCGCCACCGCGTCGGAGGGGAAGACGATCACCTCCGTCAACATCGCGCTGATCATGGCGATGGCCGGCGAGCGGACGCTATTGGTCGATCTCGACATGCGCCGTCCCCGCCTGCACAAGAGCCTGAACGTCCCGAGCGAACGGGGCGTCTCCAACATCCTCGTCGGGGGAGGGGACTGGCGCGAGTTTGTCATCGAGACCGCGACGCCGAACCTGCATTTCATCCCGTCCGGCCCGATCTCGCCGAACCCGGCCGAGCTGATCGCCTCGGAGCGGATGAAGAATCTGATCCGCGAGTGGACGGAGGCCTACGATCGGGTGATCATCGACACGGCGCCGATCGCCGCGGTCACCGACCCGGTGCTGCTGTCCCGTCTCGTGGACGGAACGGTCATCCTGATCCACGCCGGGGTCACCAGCCGCCACATCATCGCCTCGGCGATCCGCCAGATCCGCGACGTCCAGGGCCGCGTCCTCGGCGCCGTCCTCAACGACGTGGACACCCACGGCGGCGGCTACTATTACTACCACTACTACCACCATTACTACTACGGCGCCGACGGCACCAAAAAGAAGAAACATAAATAGGGGACAGCTCCCGATTAATTTTAAATAGGGGACAGCTCCCGATTTTCCTGACCCCCAAAACATGAAAATCGCCACCATCGTCGGCGCCCGGCCCGAGTTCATCAAGGCGGCCGCCGTCTCCCGCGCCATTTCCGCGCACAACCATGCCGTATGCCCCACCGCGCAGGCTGCCGCCGTCCGCTCTTTCAAACCGCTGATCTTTCCGCCCACCGCGCCGATACTGAAGCGCACAAGAAGGTTTACAAAAAGAGTTGAGACCCGACTCCCAACAATACGGCCTTGAAAATCCCGCTTGACTTGCAGGATATTCAATATATAATGCCGTCATGATAAAAAGGCCTGCTGCAATATGCCAACTCGAAACGGCCCTGAATAGAAGCCGTGTCATCGCCCTGCTCGGCCCCCGCCAATGCGGCAAAACGACGCTTGCCCGGCGGTTTGTGTCCCCGGAGTCACCCCATTACTTCGATCTGGAGGACCCGCTCAGCCTGGCGCGCCTGGATGAACCCATGACGGCGCTGCGTAACCTGACGGGCCTTGTTGTGATTGATGAAATCCAGCGTCGTCCCGACCTTTTCCCTATCCTTCGCGTCCTGGCGGATCGCGACCCCCTGCCGGCCCGATTCCTCATTTTGGGAAGCGCCTCCCCCTCGCTTCTCCGTCAATCATCCGAATCCCTGGCCGGCCGCCTGGAGACAGTCCATATCGGCGGTCTGACCCTTGCGGATGTAGGTTTAAAAGCGCACGAAAAACACTGGTTGCGGGGTGGTTTTCCCCTTTCATTTCTGGCGGGCAACGAAGCCGACAGCCTGGCATGGCGGAAAAACTTCATTCAAGCATTTCTGGAGCGGGACATTCCCCAACTTGGCGCCGGAACAGCGGCGATGACCCTCTTTCGTTTCTGGACCATGTTGGCCCATTACCATGGGCAGGTCTGGAACGCCGCCGAACCGGCGAGATCCCTCGGCGTCAATGAATCCACCGTTCGCCGCTACCTGGACCTTTTGACTGCCCTCTTTATGGTGCGGCAACTGCCGGCATGGCAGACAAACCTCAAAAAACGGCAAGTCAAATCGCCAAAAATCTATTTTAGGGACAGTGGACTCCTTCATCAACTTCTGGGTATCCGCACGGGGGAAAATCTTCTTTCCCATCCCAAGAGCGGCGCTTCTTGGGAAGGCTATATCGTTGAAGCGATACTCACAGCCGCTCAGCCGGACGAGGCCTATTTCTGGGGCACATACGCCGGCGCGGAGCTTGACCTGCTGCTTTTCAAGGGTGGACGGCGTATCGGTGTAGAGGTCAAACGGGCCGATGCGCCACGGCTTACACCATCCATGCGGACAGCCCTGACGGATTTGAATCTTGACCGCATCAGGGTCATTTATCCCGGGGAACGCCGTTACAAACTGGCCGAAAGTGTCGAGGTCATCCCCGCCTCCCTGCTGGCCGGCGAGGTGGAAAATGCATTGCTGTAAAAATGAAAAATGGAAAAATAGGGACAGCTCCCGATTAATTCACCGGCTTTAGCAGGTAGTAGTTTAACTTGCCTATTCTGATAGTTCCCGAGAAATTACATTACGTTATAAACAAACCATTGTCGCAAGGCCCGCCCGCGGAGGCAGCCCGGAATAAGAAGGGTGAAAAGAATCGGGAGCTGTCCCCATTTTAAAAAAATCGGAAAAACCGGGGCGACTCCCTATTTTCTCTTCTCGGAAAATGGGGAGTTGTACCGGCTTTTCCGGGTCACAGGCAGGAACAAATTAATCGGGAGCTGTCCCCAATTAACCCAGATTGTAAATGGAATTGACAATCTGTACGATCCATCCTAAGATGTCAGCATGATTCCGAGAATCGCGCAAGAAACCCTCATCCGTCTCGCAAAGGGCTTCCCCATCGTTGCCATTACCGGGCCGCGTCAATCAGGCAAGACCACCCTTGCAAGATCAACGTTTCCCCAGAAACGCTATCTGTCGCTTGAGGATCCGGATGTCCGTGCCACGGCTGAAAGCGATCCCCGGGGTCTCCTGGCCGGTTTCCCCGAAGGCGCGATCCTGGATGAAGCGCAGCGTGCACCCCATCTGTTCTCCTATCTTCAGACCAAAGTGGATGAGCGATTCCTTCCCGGTATGTTTGTGTTGACAGGCTCCCAGCAATTCGGACTCCTGTCGGGGATTAGAGATAAATGGGGACAGCTCCCGATTTTCCTGACCCCCAAAACATGAAAATCGCCACGATCATCGGCGCGCGGCCGCAATTCATCAAGGCCGCCGCGGTCTCGCGAGCCATCGCGGCCCAAAGGAAAAATGAGGGACGACTCCCTTTTTTCTCGCAGAGAAAATTGGGAGTTGTCCCGGTTTTTTCCCATCACCTGGCTCCTCGGGTCCTTAATGTAGGTGACGTCATGGCCGATGCCCTGC
>DIKL01000032.1 GCA_002424545.1 Syntrophaceae bacterium UBA5619 | reverse complement strand
GGCCGGGGTTTTCGGCTACCGGGGCGTTCTGGTGGCGCTGGCCGTGGCGCTGATGCTGGCGGCGCTCTTAGGCAGCGCCTCGCGCGGGGCAGCCCTCTCGCTGGTCTGCGGCATCGTGTTCATGCTGGGGCTGATCCTGGCCCGTTATTTCCGGAGCCGCCAGGGGTTCGTCCTGATGGTTCTGCTGGCGCTGGTGTTGTCCTACGTCGGTTATGTGGCCACGGACCGGCTCGTGGAGCGTCTGAGGACCTTTGACGCCGGCCTGGAGGACCGCATCGCGATGGCCCGAGACGGCTGGACGATGGGGCAGGATTTCCCGGTGACAGGCTCCGGGCCGGGGACCTTCGAATACGTTTTCCCGAGCTATCAGAGTGTCCACCTCGAAAAGATCGTGGACCATGCCCACAACGACTGGGTGGAGCTGAAGGCGGAATACGGTTGGCCCGGGCTGATCATGGTGATCGCGGCGCTGACGGCCTTTCTGATCCTGACGGTCGGCCGCTGGCGGAGCCGCCATGACAACTTCATCGTCGGGGTCGGGATCGGGGGGATCGGGGCGGTTGTGGCCATTGCCGTCCATTCGCTCAGCGACTTCAACCTGCACATCCCGGCGAACCCGCTGCTGCTGGCGCTGATCCTGGCCGTCACGTGGCGGGCGCTCCATTCCGGCCGGCAGGGCGGTGAGGGTTATCAAGGGCCGGCCGTTTCGTTGAGGCTCTCCCGGGGCTGGAGCTGGGCTGGCCTGTTGATGGTCCTGATTGTTCTCGCCGCCGCGGCCTGTCCGGTGATTCAGGCGTGGCGCGCCGATGCGATGGTCCGGACCTTTCAGAATTCGACCATCCCGTTTCGGGATCCCGCGCCGGACAAGTTGCGAACGGCCCGCGGCCTTGCGCCGGGAAACGCCGCGTATTGGCTTTGGACGGCCGAGCGCCTCCGGTTGAGGCCCGATGAGAAGGATGCGCTGCTTTTCGCGGAGGAGAAGATTCTGCCCGACCCCAGGCTATCGCTTGCGGCCGAAGGGCTCCGGCGAAACCCCACCTCGTGGCAGACCTGGAGGGAGATGGCGTGGAGCTGCTTTTTCCGGGAAAGCAGCTCCCGAAAGGACCGGGCGGCGGATCTCGAACGCGCCCTGGGGTACATTCGGACGGCCGCGTCGCTGCGGCCCGCCGACAACCGGCTGCGGATGGAAAAAGGCGTCATCGCGCTGGCCGCGCACGCCGAGCATGCGCCGGTCGCCTCCGCCGACGAATGGCAGAAGCCTTTCAGCGAGGTCATCCGGCAGAACCCGAAGAAGGCCGGGGTCATCGCCGATCTCCTGGTGCTTCACCTGGGCGCGAGGGGGGCGGGAAAGCTTGTCGAGTTCCTGCCGGAGGATACGGAGAGCCGTCTGGGCGCGGCCGCCGTCCTTCTGAACCTGAACCACCGCGAGGCCGGGATGGACCTGATCCGGCGGGGAGAGCGGGAGAGGGGCGGGCAGGTCGATCGGCTCTGGCGGGAGTTCGGTCGAACCGGGGCGTGGATGGATGCCAAAAAGAGCCCGGAGGTGCGTAAGATCGCGTCGCTGGACCCGGAGCATCCCGGCGTGCTGCTGGCAAGGGAGGAAATCGTCCGGGCGATGCAGGCGATCGAGCGGCGCGGGGACACCGCGGCCAAATGGGGGAACGCGCGGGTCCTCTCCTCGCGCATCGAGGCCGAGATGAAGGCGAAGAAAGGCGACCCGGTCCGGCAGTCCTACTATCTGGGCATCCTGGCCGCGGAGCAGGGGGATCCCGCCCGGGCCGTCTGGTGGCTGAACCGGACGCTGAACCTCAACAGCCAGCACTTTCCCGCCTGGATCCGGCTGCGCGATCTGCTCCGGGTGCGGACCGGAACGGCGGCCGACCGGGTCCAGCTCGAGATGCTCGAGAAGAAGATCGACCTCTATTCCATGAACGGGATCGTCCACGACGCCTGGAAATGGATGGGGGTGAGATCGGGGAAACCCACGTGGCGGGCCGTCTTTCGCGTGTCTCAGCCGGTGGAGCGGGCGGCGGTTCGCTTTTCCGGGGAGCGGGGGACGGTCTGGTCGCTCGACATGGACGGGAAATTCCTGGAGGTCTGGAAGGGGCCGTCCTGGGAAGGGGAGGTGAGGCCGGCATGCCTGCCGGGAGAGCACGAGTTCCGGCTGACGGCCTGGGATGCGAAGCCGCCGGCCGACCTCCGCGAGCTGCCGTTCCGCTTCGAAATCTCGTGGAAATGACGCCGCGGAAGCGACTTATATCCTGGAACTGTTGAGACACTTGAATTGACCTCGAAACTTGGCAATTTGTCATTCCCGTGAAAACGGAAATCCGGTCTTTTCAAGAACTCCTGGATTCCCGCCTGCGCGGGAATGACCCAGAAGGCGCGTTTTTCAAAGTTCTCAAGGAGCCTCTCAAGGCTCCTTTTTTTTGTCTTCCGCCAGGACGTGCAGCGAGTAGAGGTTTTCTTTCCGCGCAAATTCAGGCTGAACGTAATAATCCTTCAGGGGTTCCAGATCGAGAACGATTCGCGCCTTGCGTGTTTTGCGGTCCAGGGCGGCGCGGATTTGCCGGATATGCTCGCCGTCCACCTGGATGAGGTTCTTCTCCACCCGGAAAGACGTGACGTTTTCAAGGTCCAGGACGATCCGCGGCTTGTCCCCTTCGATCGAGGTGATCGACGGCGCGTAAAAGCGGTCGAACTCGATGAAGATCGAATCCCGCCCGTTGTCCCTTGCTTTGAAGCGCAGGCTCTTGACGGCGATGACCGGCTTCTGATCCGAAACGGCCGGTTTTGTTTTATCAGGAAAGGGCTCACGCTTTTTGGGGGTTTCGGCCGCCGCCGTGGCCGCTTCGGGTTTTTGGGCCGTCAGGCGCTCTTTGTAAACATACCCGAGCGCCTTTTTTTCATTTCTCTGCCCGGCGTTGACCGGAAACACGGCATACCAGTGGTCTTTTAGAAAATCCGCCCTGACGGCCTGGTTCTCTTTCAGATGTCCCTTGATCCTGGACTTCACGGTTCTCTTTTCGCTGATGACGGTTTCCGAGCGGGTGTACAGGATCGTTCCCCAGTCCGCGGCAATGCATACGGCGGCAAAGCATACGGCGATTGCGGAAAACAGGATGAGCGGGACCATGCGGATCGTTTTCATCGCGGCCATCCCTTTCTCGGCAAGCAGGCGGTTTCCACCCGGCGCTGCAGGTTGGAGAGACAAATAAAAACGGGGCTGCCGGATCCCACGGAAAGCGTTCCAAGCCGCTTGCCCGTCCGGCATATGTCCGTTCGTGTTCTTGGTATTGTTTACCGGCGTGAAAACTTGTTTGTCAAGGTAAATGAATCTCGGCCCGTGGCGGCGGGAGGGGATTTGATTCCGGTCGCTTCGAGCGGATTGTCGTATGACGACAAACGAAAAGGGGTTAGAAATCTTCTCTAACCCCTTTTTTCTTGGTAGGCGATGTGGGACTTGAACCCACGGCCTCTGGTTCCGGAGACCAGCGCTCTATCCAACTGAGCTAATCGCCCCCTGTCGCGAATTTTCCGCGGCCAACGTGCATGCCGCTTATTTCTTACTATGGATCGGGTGACGATTCAACCTTTATCCATGCGGCGGCCGAGCGGATTTCCCGGCGGCGGTATCCATGCCATCAAAGATTCGTATTGTCAATCCCTTTTCACGATCAAGGTTGAATTTGTCCGCTTGAGCTGGTACACTGCCGCGGAATTTGACGAAATCTTCAGGATGCCGATATGGCCCGCGCTGAAAAAATCTTTTGGGCAATGTTCATCTGGATCTTCGGATTCGGCGGGCCCTCTTTCGCCCTGGCCGAGAATCAGATCCTCAACATCCGCCACTGGGTGGCCCCGGACCATACCCGGGTTGTCATCGATGCGAGCGAGGATTGCACGTTCACCGTAGAAAAGGACCGGCAGGGAATTGCCGTCGATCTGGAGAACACGACCGTTGCGTCGCATATTCCGGCACTCATCCCGTTGAACAAACCCGGCGTGACCCAGGTCGCCGTTTTCCCCGTTCCCCCTTCGGGGGTCCGCGTCTCGTTGTCGATCCCCACCCAGGCGCAGACGACCGTTTTCAAATTGCGGAAAATTCAGGATCAGCCGTTCCGGATCGTTGTCGACATCGTTCTGCCCGAGGTTGTCCGGCAGGAGAGCGAAGCGCGCGAAAGGGTCAAAATTACCAGAAAAGACCGGATTGTCGTGATCGACCCCGGACATGGGGGGGATGCGCCGGGGGCGGTCGGAAGACGGGGAACCTTGGAAAAGGACGTGGTGCTTTCGATCGCCAGAAAGCTGCGGGAAATTCTCAACGGGCGGGAAGGGTACCGCGCATTTCTGACCCGCGACGATGACTACTATGTCTCCTTCAACAAGCGGGTTCAGATTGCCAGGGAATACGGGGCGCATCTTTTTGTAAGCGTTCATGCGGATGCCGCAAGAAACCGGCAGGTCGGGGGCAGTTCGGTCTATTCTCTCTCCACGGGCGGGGCGAGCAGCGAGGCTGCACGGATTCTTGCGCAAGACGAAAACCTGGCCGACATCGTCGGCGGCGTTCCCAACGGGGAAGGCAGCGATGACTCAAACCCGATTATCTTGGATATGTTCCAGAACCATACCCTCAACCAATCCAAAACCTTCGGCAATGCGCTTTTGAAACACCTGGAAGGGGCGAATCCGCTCAAATTTACAACGGTCCAGGAAGCCCCGTTTCGTGTTCTGAAGCTTCCGGAGATTCCCTCGGTTCTGATTGAAACCGCCTATATTTCCAACGAGAAAGAGGAGAGGCTCCTGCGGAGCGATGCTTTTCGGTCACGAATTGCGGCGGCGATCGCCAAAGCGGTTGTTGAATTCATCCCGCCTCTGCCGCTGTATGCGGAGCTGGTTTCGGAGCCAAAAACGGCGCCAAAACCATCGGGAAGGTCCGACGATGATTTCAAGGAGAGGCGAACGGAAGAAACGGTCGGGGCGGCGGACAGAGCCGGCACTGCGATTACCGGAAAGGGGACTTCCCCCCGGGAAGGGGAGGTGCGTTACCGCGTCCGGAAGGGGGATACCCTGGGGAAAATTGCCGTCCGCCATGGAACCGCCATTGGGGCGCTCCTGAAATTGAACGATATGAAGCTTGCCGATCGGCTCCTTGCGGGTCGGTTCCTGAAGGTTCCCGGGGCGAAGACGACCAAGAAAGAAGAGGCGGAAAATCAGCCGGGGAAGTTGGAAGATTCTCCCGCCGCAATTTCCAAGAAGATCGTATACCGGGTCAAGAGGGGAGATACGCTCAGTGCGATTGCGGTAAAACACGGTACGACGACCCGTGTTTTGATGAAACTCAACGATCTGAAACATCCGGACCCGCTTTATATCGGTCGCAAACTGGTTCTTCCGGGGACATAAACTATCGGCGATGCCGGTTTTCCGTTGACAGACGATACTGTCTTGCATTATGGTTGTTCAACAAGGCAAGGCCTGATCAGAGGCGGCAGCGTGGCGATGAAGATCCAAAGATTTTAAAAATATCCTGGAGGTATAAGTCATGGCAAGATGGGATTACAAGACGACGATGCTGGATTTGGACAAGATCGTACCCCCAGCCGAGGTTGCCTGCAACAATGCCGGCACCTGCAAGGTGAATTCTCTTCCGGAACTCCCGGAGCACGGTCTCGATCATTTAAAGAAGATCCTTGACGCTGAGGGATCCCATGAATGGGAGCTGGTTCAGTGCCAGCTCCACGGCGGCAAGATGCTCTGCATCTGGAAACGAGAAATCAAAGAGGCTTTCGCAAGCTGAAAGCCGCGTTTTGGTAATGAAAACCGTTGATGCGGGAACAAGGCGATCCTTTTGGATCGCCTTGTTCCCGCCGAGATACGGATTTTCTCAGGTGGAAAACGCGGCCGAAGCCGCGATCAACATACCCAAGATCATCAATCCAATCGTGATCCCCGTTCCGAAAACTGCAATGACCGGCGCAATGCCGAGCAGGATGAACCCCAGCAGAAACCTCGCTTCCAATGAATCCATGACAACCTCCCTTTGATGATGGCTCTTACGAGCCTGTTTTCTTGATGCTGACGGCGGAAACGGCCTGGCCGTGACGGTCGAAGATGTTCTTCATGACCATCCCCAGGACCTCTACCCTGTCTCCTACGCCGATGCGTTCCGAAGGCGATGTGAACAGGATGACGCGGATGGTTCCCGTGTCATCCTTCACCTGGAAATGGGGCCGGTTGAGCCACCTGAATCGGACCTTTTCAACATTTCCCGTGATCCGGACCGCCCGCCCGCGGGTCGATTCGCCGATCTGGCCGATCCGGTATCTCTTGGCCTTTTGCTCGTACTCCCCTTCGGCCTTGGCGTAGCTCCTGCGGCTCATCCAACCCAGGGTCATCGGCAGGACGATGAGAAGGATCAGTCCGGGGATCGCGTAGATCAGAAACCGGCTATCTCCCGTTATCGCGTACCGTAGAAAAACCGCACCGCCGCAAAGGACAAACGTTATCCATGCAAATATCGACAAAAATATCCCCCGCCCAGAATCAATCTTTGGGCACTTCCTTGCGGAACATCAAGAAATAGGCAACGCCGATAAACAGGAACCCGCCGACGATGTTGCCCGCCGTCACCGGGATGAGGTTCCAGAACCAGATATCACTCCAGGAAAGGCCATTGTTGGCGGCCAGCAGCCCTCCCGTTTTCTGGACGACGCCCGGATACCAGTCAATCAGATATTTCCCCGCGGGGAGAAAATACATGTTCGCCACGCAGTGTTCGAAACCGGTCGATACGAAGGCCATAATCGGGAACCAGATCCCAAAGAATTTTCCAATGACGTCATCCGCTGTAATGGCGAGCAGAATGGCGATGTTGACCAGGAAGTTACAGCCGATGGCCTTGACGAAACAGGACCAGTAGCCCAGTCCGCCGACTGCCTTGTAGGTTAAGGTCTTGGCCACGGCGATGTTCACGGCCGTCGTTCCGAAGGCATTGACGGCCATGCCCTCCGCGGTGCCGTCCACCAAAGGTCCGAAGGCCATGATGTAGGCGTAGAAGAAGGACCCCAGGATGTTGCCGATGTAAACCCAGAACCAGTTTCGAATCACGGATCCCCAGGTAACCCGCTTCATCATGGCCGCCATCGGGACCAGCATGCAGTCGCCGGTGAAGAGTTCCATGCCGGTCAGGACGATGGCGATCAGGCCTACGGGGAAGACAGACCCGAGAACCAGTTTGGCGATGCCGGCCCCGGCGGTCGCCGCCACGCCGGTCGAACAGACCGTGGCCAATGCAGCGCCGATACCGATGTAGGCTCCGGCCATGAAGCCGCGGATCAGCAGTTGAAAGACGGATAGTTTTGATTTGTAGGTCCCCGCATTGGCCACGAGGCTTACCATTTTTGCCGGTGCATTGAAAGCCATTGTGATGATCCTCCCTTCTGTTCTGCCATGCCTGTCACGCTTTTGGATCATGGCAATTTTTTAATGTCCGTGATTCGAGATCACATCCCATTTCGCAGCCGGAAATAGACAGGAGGCCATTTCCGGCAGAACCGTTTTCTGAATGTTGCGCGCCTCAGGCCGCCTCCACTCGGACGGCGCAGACCTTATACTCCGGAATCTTTCCGATGGGATCGAGCGCCGGATTGGTCAGCAGGTTGACCGCCGCCTCATGGAAGTGGAAATTCATGAAAACCGTCCCCCGGTCGGAGCGGGTGGTGATTTTCGCCTTGGCCTGCAGCGTGCCGCGCCGTGAGGTCAGCTTGACGGTCTGACCGTCCGCGATGCCGAGCTTTTCCGCATCCGCCGGGTTGATCTCGACGAGGGATTCGGGACAGCGTTCCGTCGAGCCTTTGGAGAGCCGCGTCATCGTGCCGGTATGGTAATGGTAGAGCACCCGACCCGTCGAGAGGATGATCGGATACTCGGCGTCCGTCTGTTCCGCCGCGGGGATGTACTCGACGGCGTGAAAGAGGCCGCGACCCCGGCTGAACCGGTCCTTGTGGAGGAAACGGGTCCCCGGATGGTCCGTGTTGGGGCAGGGCCACTGGATTCCCTCCTTTTCGATACGCTCATAGGTGATGCCCGCATAGCTCGGCGTGACGCCGTTGATCTCCTTCATGATCTCGTCCGCCGAGGCGTAGTTCATCGGATAGCCCATTTTCGTGGAGATGGCGGCGATGATCTCCCAGTCGGCCTTCGCCTCGCCCGGCGCCGTAACGGCCTTGCGGACGCGCTGGACCCGTCTTTCCGTGTTGGTGAAGGTGCCGTCCTTTTCCGCGAAGCAGGCGGAAGGAAGCACCACGTCGGCCAGCATCGCCGTCTCCGTCAGGAAGATATCCTGAACGATGAGGAGCTCAAGATGTTTCAGAGAGGCCTCGACATGGGTCAGATCCGGATCGGACACCATCGGATTTTCACCCATGACATAGAGCGCCTTGATTTCTCCCTTGTGGGCGGCCTCCATCACTTCGACGATGGTTTTCCCCGGCTTGGCCGGAAGGGTCGCGTTCCATGCCTTTTCAAACTTGGCCCGCGCCTCATCGTTTGCGACCGGCTGGTAGGCGGGGAAAACATTGGGCAGCGCACCCATGTCGCAGGCGCCCTGGACGTTGTTCTGACCGCGGAGCGGGTTGACCCCCCCTCCCTCGATCCCGACCATCCCGCAGAGCATGGCCAGATTGGCGCAGGACTTCACATTGTCCGTTCCGGTGATGTGCTGCGTGATGCCCATCGCATAGAGGATGGAGGCCTTGGCGGCCTTCGCATAGAGGCGCGCGGCGGCCTTCAGGTCCTCCGCGGGGACCCCGGAGATCTCCTGGACCCGCTCGGGCGTGTAAGCGGCGACCGTCTTCTGAAGGGCTTCAAATCCTTCCGTCCGGTTTTCCACGTACTCCTTCGCGAAGATCCCTTCGGCAATGATCACGTTCATCAGACCGTTGAGCACGGCGACATCCGTTCCCGGTTTCTGCCGGAGCCAGATCGTCGCGTATTTCACCAAATCGATCTCCCGGGGATCGATCACGATCAACTTGGCGCCGCGCTGACGGACCGCCCGCTTGACCCGCGAGGAGATCACCGGATGATTTTCCGTGGTGTTGGTTCCCGTCGCCAGAATGACGTCGGTGTATTCGATCTCCTCGATCGAGTTTGTCATCGCACCGCTTCCGAATGCGGCGGCCAGACCGGCCACCGTTACGGAGTGTCAGAGACGCGCGCAATGGTCGACATGGTTGGTGCCGATCGCCGCGCGCATGAATTTCTGGAAAAGATAATTTTCCTCATTGGTGCAGCGGGCCGAGGAGAAGCCCGCGATGCTGTCGGGACCTTTTTTCTTCCGGATGTCCGCCAGTTTTTTCGCGACGAAATCGGTGGCCTCTTCCCAGGTGACCTCGGCCAGCGGGCCGCCCTTCTCCTTCCGGATCAGGGGAGTTTTCAGACGGTCGGGATGGTTCGCGTAGTCCATGCCGAAACGTCCCTTGATGCACAGGCTGCCCCCGTTGGGCTGTTCGTAGGACCGGTTGCCGGTGACCTTAATGATCCGGTTGTCGTGGATGTTCAGATCCATTTGGCAGCCCACGCCGCAGTAGGTGCAGGTCGTCTTGACTTTCTTGATCTCCCAGGGGCGTCCGGCGAAGCGGGCCTGCTTGAAGGTGATGGCGCCGACCGGACAGGCGTCGGCGCATTCGCCGCAGAAATAGCATTCGGAATCGATGTAGTCGGCGTCGAAGGCCGGGCCGACCTTGGCCCGATGGCCCCGACGCGAGAAGTCGAGGATCTCGTTGACCTGGATCTCGTTGCAGGCGCGGATGCAGCGGCCGCAGAGGATGCACTTGTTGAGATCCCGCTGAATCATCGTGTTGGTGTTTTCCTTCTCATATCCCGGGGCGTTGATGTTGAAGCGGGGTTTCTCGATACCCAGCCAGTAGACCAGGTTCTGCAGTTCGCAGGCGCCGTTCTGCTCGCAGGTCAGGCAGTTGTGATCGCCGGAGGCCCAAAGCAACTCGACGATCAGTCTCTGCGAAGCGCGAACCTTCGGGGTATCGGTATGGATGACCATGCCGGGGCTTATGGGCATGCAGCAGGAGGCGACCAGGGATCTTGCCTTTTCGACCTCGACGACGCAAACACGGCAGGCGCCCACGTTCGTGGTTTTGGAATAGTGGCAGAGCGTCGGGATGTAAATGCCCTGTTCGCGGGCAACCTCCAGGATGGTCTGGCCGGCCGTCGCTTCAACGTCTCTTCCATCGATCTTTAAGGGAATCTTATTTTCCATCATATGCTCCTTCTGCCCCGCAGTGAGGCGATATCATCGTTCGTTTCCGTTCCTTGTTGCAATGGTATGGTGTCTCTCAAACTTCCACGTCACAGCGCAGGCAGCGTTTTGCCTCTCGGATTGCATCGTCCAGCGTGAAGCCCAATTCCACTTCAACGAAACTCCTCTTGCGCTCGGGGCCGTGGAGCTCGGGCATCTTCGTCTGCGGCGCCTCGGGGTTGTCCTCGTCGAGGACGAAGGGGACGACGATCTTTTCTTCCGCGGGTTCCTCATAGGCGGGTTCGCCGTTCTGCTTGCGGATGGTGTCGTCGATCTCCTTGGCGGCCTGGTGTCCGGCGGCGATGGCCCCGATGACCGTATCGGGACCCGTCAAGGCGTCACCACCGGCGAAGAACTTGGGATTCGTCGTCTGCGAGTCGCTTCCCTTGGCCAGATCGAAGGTGTCCCACTTGTTGATCGATATGCCGCTTTCCTTCGGGACAAAGGACATGTCGGGAACCTGGCCGATCGCCGCGATGACGGCGTCCACGCCCAGCGTGAAATCGGAGCCCTCGATGGGGTCGGGCTTCCTGCGTCCGCTCCGGTCGAACTCGCCGAGTTTGCATCGTTGGCAGGCAATGCCGCTGACCTTGCCGCCCTTCTCCACGATCTTGACCGGCGCCACGAGGAATTCGATCTTGATCCCTTCCTCCTCCGCCGCCACGATCTCTTCAACGGCCGCGGGCATGTCCTTGCGCTCGCGACGGTAGAGGATGGTCACGTCGGCCCCAAGGCGGGCCGCGCAACGGGCCGCGTCGATGGCGGAGTTGCCGCCGCCGATGACCGCAACCTTCGAACCGAGGCTCTTTTTGCCCGTCGTCCAGGCGGTTTCATTGGCATTGAAATCCCGCAGGAATTCGACGCCGCCGAAGACGCCCTGGAGTTCCTCGCCGGGGAGGCGCATCTTCTGGCTCTTGTGGGCGCCGGGCGCCAGGTAGATATAGTCGTACTCTTTTTCAAGCTTCGCGAAGGGGATGTCTTTGCCGATCCGCGTCTTGCATTTGATCTCGACGCCAAGGGCGCGGACATCGTCGATCTCCTTGGCGAGGATGTCACGGGGCAGACGGTAGGAGGGAATCGCCCAGCGGAGCATGCCGCCCGGCTCGGAGAGTTCTTCGAACACCGTCACCTTGTACCCGCGGATGGCCAGATCCCGGGCCGCCGTCAAGCCGGCCGGACCGGCGCCGACGACGGCGATCTTCTCGTTGCGGGTAACAGGCGCCGCCTCGATCTTGGGCCGCGGGGCGTTGTCGGAGATGAACCGCTTGAGGAACTTGATGGCCAGCGGCTCGTCCATCTTCCCGCGGCGGCACTTGGACTGGCACTTGTGGTCGCAGACGCGTCCGCATACGGAAGGGAACGGATTCGTCCGGAGCATCACCTTGTAGGCGTCTTCCAGGCGACCCTCCCGGATCAGCGCGATGTAAGAGGGGATGTCCATCCCGACGGGACAGGTGTGCTGGCAGGGCGACTTGAACAGGGCCGTGCAGACCGCCGCATTGCAGCGATGCCTGTAGATGTGGTCCTCGTACTCCTTGCGGAAGTAGCGCAGCGTACTCAGAACGGGATTCGGGGCCGTCTGGCCCAGACCGCAGAGGGAGGCGTCCTTGATGATGGCCGCCATCTCCTCGAGCAGCTCGATATCGCCGGCCTTGCCCTTGCCCTGCGTGATGTTGGTCAGAATCTCCAGCATCCTTTTGGTCCCCTCGCGGCAGGGCGTACACTTGCCGCAGGATTCGTCCTGGCAGAAGTCCATGAAGAAGCGGGCCATATCGACGGCGCAGGAATCTTCGTTCATGACGATCATGCCGCCCGAACCCATGATGGCGCCCAGTTCCGCCACCTTCTCGTAATCGATGGGGGCGTTCAAATGCTGCACCGGAATCATCCCGCCCGAGGGCCCGCCGAGCTGGGCGGCCTTGAATCGTTTCCCTTTGGGGATGCCCCCGCCGATATCGAAGACGATGGTGCCCAGCGGGGTTCCCATCGGGACTTCCACGAGACCGACATTGTTGACGTCGCCGGTGAGCGCGAAGACCTTCGTCCCCTTGCTCTTTTCCGTTCCGACGCTGGCGTGCCAGGCGCCGCCCCGGAACATGATCTGTCCGATGTTGGCGAGCGTTTCCACGTTGTTCAGGATGCTCGGCCTCTGCCAGAGGCCCGCCACGGCGGGGAAGGGGGGTCTCGGTCGCGGCATGCCGCGCTTCCCCTCGATGGAGGTCATGAGGGCCGTTTCCTCGCCGCAGACAAAGGCGCCGGCGCCCTGGTAGATCTCCAGGTCAAAGTCGAATCCCGTTCCCAGGATATCCTTTCCCAGAAGGCCGTATTCCTTGGCTTGGCCGATGGCAATGTTCAGACGGTGGATGGCCAGCGGATACTCGGCCCGACAGTAGATGTAGCCCTGATGGGCGCCGATGGCCTTGGCGGCGATGACCATCCCTTCCAGAACCGCATGGGGGTCCGCTTCCAGGACGCTGCGGTCCATGAAGGCGCCCGGATCTCCTTCGTCGGCGTTACAGAGGACGTACTTCACGTCCCCGGGCGAAGCGGCGGCGAACTTCCATTTCATTCCCGTCGGGAAACCGGCGCCTCCGCGGCCGCGCAGACCCGAAACGAGAACCTCCTGGACGATCTGATCCGGCGTCATTTCGGTCAGCGCCTTGGCCATGCCGGCATAGCCGTCCCGGGCGATGTACTCGTCGATTTTCTCCGGGTCGATCAGGCCGCGATTCCGGAGAACCCGCACATCCTGGAGGGCGAAGAAGGGGATTTCCTGCATCGTGGGGATGATTCCCGCGGTGACCGGCTCACGGTAGAGCAGTCTTTCCAGGACGCGCCCCTTGACCAGATGCTCCTCCACCAGTTCAGGGACATCCCCGGGATTGATCATCATGTAGATGACGCCTTCCGGATAGACGACCATGATGGGGCCCATGGCGCAGAAACCGTTGCAGCCGGTTTCGACGAGTTTGATTTCCTCGGACAGGCCCCGTTTATCCAATTCGGCGACCAATTCCTTTTTCACCGCGAGGCTTCCTGATGCATGGCAGCCTGTTCCTCCGCAGAGCAACAGATGTGATCGAAAAACTTTCATGTGGATTTCATCCTCCTTCACATGTGGTTATCATTTCGGCGGGGGCTCCCGTCGTCGAGAGCCGCGACGCGTCGACTCTTTTCTATTTGACGACCTCCGCACCCCTGGCCAGGACAAACGGGGTCTGGATCTCACCCTCCAGAACATGTCTTTTGAAGATCTGTCTCATCTTGTTGGGATTGACATATTCATACTTGATCGGTTCCTGACCGAGGATTTCCACGGTGACCAACGGTTCGCGGCTGCAGAGGCCCATGCACCCGGAGGTCGTGACCGAGACATCCGATACGGCCGCCGCCTCGATTTCGCTCATCAATGTGTCCATGACTTCCTTGGCCCCGGAGGCGATCCCGCAGGTTCCCATGTGAACGGTGACCTTTACCCGATTGGAGCCGTCGCGCAGGGCGGTCTCGGCATGAATCTTCTCCTTGATTTTCTTCAAATCTTCGATCTTCAGCTTCGCCATAGTCTTTACCTCGTTAGTTGTATTGGCTGAGTATGTCTTTGAGTTTCGATGGTTTCATCCGACCGTGGACATCTTCATCGACAACGACCACCGGTCCCAGGCCGCACGCGCCCAGGCAGCGGACCGACTCGAAGGTGAACCTTCTGTCCGGGGTCGTTTCGCCTTCCTTGATGCCGAACTCCTTCCGGAGCGCCTCCGCGAGCGCCTTGCCTCCGCGGACGTAGCACGCCGTTCCGAGACATACGCGGACCGTATGCCGGCCGCGCGGCTTCATCGTGAAGAAGGAATAGAAGGTGACCACGCCATAGACCCGGCTGAACGGAAGATTCAATCCCTTGGCGACCTTTTTCTGAACGGAAACCGGCAGGTATTCCAGCGCAACCTGCGCCTCTTCCAAGACGGGGATGAGCCCGCCCGGCTTTCCTCGGTGTTTAACAATAATGGCGTCCAGTTTTTCGATCTGTTCTGCAGTAAATTCCTTCAACAGTTCAATGTCCTCCGCATTCATGTGGTGTATCCTCCTTCAAGATGATAAGAGCTTTTTTGCCTCTGTTCCTATCGCTCTGAGACCCTCAAAAATCTGTTGCCGGATAAATTTCAGCACTTCCGGATGATTGATCGGGATCTCTCCGATTTCATTTCGAATCTCACGTGTGTCGAGTATAAAGACTTCGCCTTCGCATTCGTGCCGGCAGACGAAATCGACGCCGGCATTGCCGGCGATCAACGCCATCAGCGCTCCCGTCAGATCGCCCAGCGGCTGTCGGTCGATATGGCCGAGCCGGAAGTTCACCGCCACGCGGGTTCCCGCCCCCTCTCGCGACTCGATCGTGAAACTTCCGCCCGCCCTCTCCGCCGCTTCCGCAAGCATCGGCAGACCCAGACCGACCCTCCGGACCTTCTTGGAGGTGTAAAAAGGATCCATCGCCTTTTTGAGGGTCGTCGGATCCATTCCCGCGCCGTCATCCCGGATCTCGATCAACAGTCGATCTTTCCCCCGGTTTTCGACGATGTCGATGAATATCGTTTTTGCCCCGGCCCTGACGGAGTTTTCCGCAATGTCCAGAATATGCAGCGCCAGCTCCAGCATCAGAGACCCGCTATGCCGCGGCCCATCCGTCCGGAAAAGGCCATTTTCAGTTCGCGAACCGAGGGCGACTCCATTAAAAATTCCGTAAAAACCCTTCCGATCTCCTCGCAGCGATGCGCGTCGGACGACGTCAGAAAGGGATATCCGGAAAGCTCGGGGTAATGTCTTCGCGCTCCCGCCAGTCCTGTTCTTCCGGAGATTTCGAGCGCGTCGAAAGGAACTTCCGGATCGATAAAACCGAGCTGGCTTATCACACTGAAGCTCTCACGGTCAATATGAGAAGCGACGACGAGACCTCCGAAGTCATGAATATGGCAAACCAGGTCCGCCAGCGGCAGTTCCGTTGCCCCGATCAGGAGCCGTTCGTTAAATCCCTCCACTTCGTCCAGTTCATTCACGATCGCCTGGCAGCCGAAGCGATTCTCATCGTTCGTTCCGGGCAGATGAGCATAAACGATCTCCTGCAATCGCCGCAGGCCATCCATTTTGTCAAAGAGCGCAAGCAGATGAACTTCTTCCCGGCTGGCGACCTCCATGCCGGGGAGAACAGCCAGGTCGTGCCCCCGTGCCGCCCGGATCACGTAAGGGGCGTTTTCCGATGCGTTGTGATCACAGACGGCAATGACATCCAGTTTCTCGGCCACGGCCCGTCCGACGACGGCGGTCGGATACATATCCAGGCCGGCACAGGGCGAAAGACAGGTATGCACATGGAGATCACAACGAAAAGCCCTGATCATATCCGGAGGATGTCCCTTTCCTCGTTGCGATGGCTATGCCTCCCGCGGGTGGATCATCCGATGGACTCTGCCCGCCGTCTCGAAGGCCGGCAGATCCGTCGTCAAAAGCGGGATGTTTTCGAGGGCGGCCTTCTCCAGCGTGTCCGTCGCGGGTTCGGCGCCACGGACCAGAATGATTCCGGCGAGGTCCTTGAGGCTGGCCACCGCGACGATGTTCTGATGAGTCTGACGGGTGATCCAGAGGTCGCCCTCCCGGCTGTTGGCCATCACGTCGCTTAAAAGATCGCCGACGTATCCCCCCCGGACCTCGATCCCCAGCCGGTCTCCTCCCGTTTTCACGCGAAGTTGCAATGCCTGTACGATGGTGTCGAGATTCATATTCCGTCTCCGGTGTTTAAGGATTCTGTCCCTGTTGGATATGGATGATCATTTTCAGGCGGGTTCCGCTGCCGACGTCGGATGAAATGTGAAAGATGTCCGAAAAATTGCGGATGTTGTTCAGTCCCATGCCGGCGCCGAAACCCATCTCCCGGATCTTGTCGGTGGCGGTGGACCAGCCCTGCTGAATGGCCAGGCGGATATCCGGAATCCCCGGCCCCTCGTCCACGGCTTCGATCGCGACGTGTTCCGGAAGCACGTGGAGACGGATCATCCCGCGTCGGGCATAGGAGACAATGTTGATCTCCGACTCATAGGTGATGACGGCCGCCATCCGCACCACATCATGGTTGATGCCCATCCCTCTGAGGATCGTCTTGATCTTTCCGGAAACCCGGCCCGCTTCGTCAAAATTGCCCCCATTGACGGGAAAGCTGTCCTCGTACAAAAGTTGCTTACAAACGGACACGGCGCCCATCCACTTTCTGCGTGGAACCGACGATTCCTTTTTCGTACAGCCGACCTGCCGATTCGAAAAGGATATACTTTGTCGAGAGAACGGGGATGTTTTTATCCGATGCGGCGCGGAGGGTTTCCGGAGGCGGTATCTTCCCTCGAACCAGGATAATGGCCGCGATGTCCAACACATCGGCCGTACGGATGACCTGAGGATTGGTCAAGCCCGTCAGCAGGAGGCAGCCGGAATCGGCGAATGCCAGCACATCGCTCATCAGGTCGGCGCCGAAAGCCGTATGGACCTCCATATCCAGCTTGTCGGCCCCGACGAGCACCTCGGCGTCCAGGATTTTCTGTACCTCACGAAGGAGCAATAGTCACCTTCTCGAGATTACCGCGCAAGCCGTTTGCATACAAAAGACCCGACGCGTCAAATTGAAGAAAACGGGTTGCCAATATCGGGACATTCAGTTCTTCCGCCAGTTGAATCACCTCCGGCGGAGGAATCTTTCCCCTGACCGTAACGATTGCCGTAATTTCCAACAAATCGGAAGTTCTAACCACCTGTGGGCTGGTCATTCGGGTCAGAAGAATGTACCCCGCTTTCCCGAAGGCCAGCAGATCGCTCATGGTATCGGCGGCGAAGGCGTTGTGCACTTCCTTATGCATCTGATTCCCACAGGACAAAATATCGGCATCCAGCAGGTCCCTGATCTCCTGGAGAGTCATGATCTTTCCTTTATAGAATGTCCATTCGATGCCATATTCTCCCGACGGGGCTTACGTTCAAAATCTGCCGGAACGATGACCTTCTCGCATATAAGCGAAACCGGTTTGGTGTATTCCATTCGTCATATAAAGAGCAAATTGAATGCCAAAATAAAACGGCCGTTTCGCTGAACGGGAATGAAGCTCAAAAAGTCATCCAAGGTCGATGAAAAGGCGGTTTCCACCCGTCCGGATGAAATGAAAATCGGTCTGTCTCTGTATTTTCGGCATTGGACGCTTTCCGCTTTCCACCGGAAAGTGCGATATGCGCAGCTTTCGAAAATAGGGATACGGCTGAAAGAGCATTCCGGGGAACGGCTTCCGGATGTGCGAAGGAAGCACGCCTGTGCATTTCAAGAACACCCCCTTTTCCCCGCATCCCGAAAAAAAATGAGAAGGCCCCTGCAAGACGATAGTGCAGTTTCGCCTATCATAATCTCATGGGAGTGTCAATAAAATTGCACAAAGTGATCGTCCGGAAATATCCAGAATTTAAGTTGATTCTTTTTTGGCCTCCATTCGTTTTCGTCCGGCGGATACCGGTCCGCAAAAAATCTTTGCTTCTCCGCGCCATTTACGTTAAAAAATACCATGCATCATCTGATCGATGACTATCTCAATTACCTTGCCGTTGAAAAGGGGGCTTCCCGCAACACGATCGACGGGTACAGCCGTGATTTGGCGCGGTATGCGGAATTCGCCGGCGAAGAGGGAATCAGCGGGATCGGCACGGAGGGGCTGATTTCCTTTTTGGCGTCACTGCAAAAAGAAGGGCTTGCCGTCAATTCGGTGAATCGCGCCCTGGCGGCCGTTCGTGGATTTTATAAATATCTCCTCAGGGAGAAGAAGGCCGATCAGGCCCCGATTGCCCGCATCGAGCTGGGTCGGGCTTGGATGCGGCTTCCCGATGTGCTGAGCCGGGAAGAGATGAATTTGCTGCTGGCGCAGCCCGGTGAGGAAACCCCGACGGAATGCAGGGATGGAGCGATGCTGGAACTCTGCTACGCGACGGGGATCAGGGTGTCGGAGCTGATCGGACTGACGCTGAACAGCATCAACTGGCAGGTGGGGTATCTGGTTGCCATGGGCAAGAGAGAGAAGGAGAGGATCGTCCCGATCGGGCGCACGGCGAATGATCGCGTCAAGCGTTATCTGGAAGGGGCCAGGCCCCTGTTGCTCAAAGGGAGAGAGAATGATCGCCTGTTTTTGAACCGTTCGGGCCGGGGAATGACAAGACAGGGATTTTGGAAAATCGTCAAAAAACATGCGGCAAAGGCAGGTTTGGGCAAGAGGGTTCATCCCCATATATTCAGGCATTCCTTTGCAACGCATCTGCTGGAAGGGGGGGCCGATCTGCGCTCCGTGCAGATCATGCTGGGTCATGCCGACATCTCCACGACGCAGATCTATACCCATGTAACGCGGGAACGCCTCAAGGAGATTCACCGAAAGTATCATCCTCGGGGTTGAAAAACGTTTTGCCGGGCGGTTCAGGATGGAATCAGCGCGGTAAAGGGGTAGAAAACTATGGAATATCAATCCGGTAAAGAAAAGACACCTGCAAGGAAGAGTCGAAGATCGACGCCGATCCGGATCGTTGTCATGATTGCGGTCATTTTGGCGGTCGCCGCTTTGTCGGTTGGATTGTTCTATCCGGAAAAGGGGCGCTGGATCGCCGAAGGACTGACCCGGATCGGGAACACCTTTTCTTTTATCGTTCTCGGTCGGCAGCCCCATTTCTACGCGCTCATCCTGGAGAAAAACGGCAAGGACTACCGTCTGACTTCCTACGATACCTTCGATGTTTCTTACCGGGACGAATTCATCATCAAGGATATCACGACCGATGTCATCTTCGGCGGCGGGATCGACGTGGATGTCGAAGGGCTCGGCGACAAGGATGATATGGGAAAGCTTCTCAAGGGGATCGATCTGGTCGACAAGGCGGTTCTGAGCGGCCGCAAAGGCGTTGGGGAAAAAAAGCCGGGTGGTTTCTTCATGAGGATTACCCATCAGGGCGATCCGATTGCCGCTATTCCGATCCGGATCCAGATTACCCCGCAAGACTGGCTGCGCTATGCCCGGAGTTCCGGGAACCAGAAGGTTCAGATCGAATACCTCAAAAGGGCGATCGAGATGAACCGGGAAGATACGAACGTGCGGCGGATGCTGGCCTCGATCTATTTCCGCGCCGGGATGACGGGAGATGCGATTGCCCAGTACAAGGCGATTCTTGCCCTGAAACCGGATGATCCGGTCATCCTGGCGGAATTGGCCAAATGTTATCTGAAAATCGGACGGTACGAAGAGGCGATCCGGATTGCGGAACGCTCGATCAAAGCGAATCCCAGGGATGATGCCGTTCTGGCGGACATGGCCATGGCCTGGGAACGGCTTGGGAACTGGGAAAAGGCCATCTCCGCTTACATGGCCTCCCTGAAGATACGACCTGAAAATCCCGTGGCTATCTTTAAACTGGGCGAAGCCTATGAGAAAACCGGCCGGCTTCCCAAAGCCGCCGAACAATATCGTTTGGTCCTGGAAAAGGTGCCGAAAGCCGACCATGTGGCGGCCGCCCTTGCGAGCGTTTCGTTGAAGATGGGGAATTTCGACGAAGCGATCCGGTGGCATCTCGAGGTGCTGAAAAGACAGCCCAAAAATGCCGCCGTCTATGCCAATCTCGGCGTGGCCTATGGCGGCAAGGGACGTGCCAAAGAGGAGATGGAGAGCTACCGAAAGGCGATCGAACTGGATCCGAATGATCCGGTGGTTCGGTTCAATCTCGCGGTCGCGCTTGAAAAGGCAAAACGGGAACCGGATGCGGTTCGCGAATACCAGAAAGTCCTTGATTTGAAACCCGGGGACACGGACGCGATGGAGAGGCTGGCATCCCTCCATTTCCAGGGCAGACGTTTCGCGGAGTCGGCGACGCTGTATGAAAGGCTGGTCAAAATCAACCCCAAGAATTCTCTGTACCATACTCGTCTCGGTTTTGCCTATGCGGAGCTGAAGAAGCCGGCCCAGTCCACCGCGAACTATGAAAAGGCGATTCGATTGGGCGCCAAGGATCCCCAGATCCGGCAGAACCTGGCCCTTACCTATGCGCAGATGGGCAAAACCAAGGAATCGATCGCGATGTACGAGAAGATTGTCGCCGTGAAACCAACGACCCCGGCTTTAAACACCTTGGCGGATGCCTATATGAGAGAAAAGCAATACGACAAGGCTATCGGAATCTATAAAAAGTTGATCGATCTGAATCCGAAGAAGGCTTCCGGCTATGCGGGCGCCGCTCATGCGTACGGACTCAAGGGCGATCTGGATCGGCAAATCGAATACTACCGGATGTCGCTCAAACTGGATCCCGAGGACGATGAGGCGCATGCGAATCTTGGGGAGGCCTATGAGAAGAAGGGTCTTTTTGAAGAGGCGCTCAAGGCCTACACGACGGCATACGAATTGAATCCCGATTTGACGAGGGTGGGGCGGCGGATCCCGCAGATGAAGATCCGGATCCTGCAGCAGAAACATTAGCAGGCTGTTGAAAAAGTTCGTGCGATGAGGCGGGGACGGATTTCAATCCCATCCCATCCCGTTTCTCGGCCGGATGACTCGGGATATCGGGGGGCCTGCATCCGGAAATTTTTGAACGCCTGAAGGGAAATCCAGGGGGGATATGCGAATGAAGAAGATTGTGGTCGGCGGCATCGAGATCGGCGGAGGCGCCCCGTTGGCGTTGATTGCCGGTCCGTGCGTGATCGAGGACGAAGAATCAACCATGACGATCGCCGGCAACTTGAAGGCGATCACGGCGGAATTGGGAATTCCCTTCATTTTCAAGGCATCGTATGACAAGGCGAATCGGACGTCCAAGGATTCCTATCGCGGGCCGGGGTTGATCCGGGGGCTGGAGATCTTGGAACGGGTCCGGAAGAAGTTTTCCATCCCCGTTCTTTCCGATGTTCATCGCTTCGAGGAAATTGCCCCGGCAGCCGAAATCCTGGATGTTTTGCAGGTGCCGGCATTTCTCTGCCGCCAGACCGACTTCGTTGTCGAGATTGCCCGCCGCGCAAAGGCCGTGAACATTAAAAAGGGACAGTTCCTTGCCCCTTGGGACGCCGGCCACGTCGTCGAGAAGCTGGAAGCGGCCGGAAATGAAAATATCCTGCTGACCGAAAGGGGGGTCAGTTTCGGCTACAACAATCTCGTTGTGGATTTCCGCGCCTTTCCGATTCTGCGCGGGACCGGATATCCGGTCATCTTCGACGCCACGCACAGCGTGCAGCTTCCCGGAGGAGCCGGAAAGGCGTCGGGCGGCGAGCGCGGGATGGTTCCCTGTCTTGCCCGGGCGGCGGTCGCGGCCGGAATCGACGGACTGTTTTTCGAGGTTCATCCCGATCCGGACCGGGCGCTGTGCGACGGGCCCAATTCCCTGGTCCTGGAAGGGCTTCCGGCGCTTCTGGCCACCCTGATGAGAATCGATGCCGCGGTTCGTGATGACCGGACGGGATCGATTCCGGAAAGTGGAAATGAGGAATGAGGATGAGTGAGGGAATCGAAGAACGGCTGCTGAACAAAATCAAAAGGGTGAAGCTCCTCGTCCTCGATGTGGACGGGGTCATGACCGACGGCCGGATCGTGATCGACGACGCGGGTCTGGAGAGCAAGCAATTTGACGTCCGGGACGGCCATGGCCTGAAAATTCTGATGAGATTCGGAATCGCGGTCGTGCTGCTGACGGGAAGGCGGTCCCGGGTGGTGGAACACCGGGCCGCCGACCTGGGAATCACCGAAGTTCACCAGGGGGTTCGAAACAAAACGGAGATCTTTACGGAGATCCTGAGGCGACTGGATATTCTCCCGGAGGAAACCGCCTGCGTCGGCGATGATCTGGTCGATATCCCTCTCTTCCGGCGTTCGGGATTCTCCGTTGCCGTCGCCGACGCCGTTCCGGAAGCCCGGCGGATTGCCGATTATGTGACGGTGCATGGAGGCGGACGGGGGGCCGTTCGGGAGGTGTGCGAGGTCATTCTCCAGGCGCAGAACCGCTGGCAGGATGTGGCCGTACGCTACGAGTTTGCGTAACCTTCCGGCGTTCGGGGAGGGGACGTTTCAACTTTACATCATCGGCCTCAGGTGATATGAATCCCATCAAGCGAGGCGTGCAAGGTCGCGGAAGGATCGGCGCCGAATCCAGGCATAGATGCTGATAAAGTCAAAAAAGAAAAAGGTTTTCATCCTTGCGATTCTGTTGGTCGTTCTGTCCGTGGCGGCCGTTCTCGTCGTGGGTGTCCGGAAGGCGCCGGAGAAGGCCGTGCTGAAGGTCATGTCGGATCGGGTCGATCTGCAGGTCAAGGATGTTCGTTTCACCGATGTCGGAAGTTCCGGCATGACGTGGGAGATCACGGCGGACATGGCCCGGTACCAGAAGGATGAAAACCTGGTGCTGTTGGAACGGTTGAAGGTGCGATTGGTGATGAAGGATGGCCGGGTATTTGTGATGAACGGCGATCGGGGGAGACTCAATACCAAATCGCGTGACATGGAGATCGAGGGGAAGGTCAGTGTCGTTTCCGAACACGGCGAACGCTTTACAACGGAACGACTTCAGTATCTGGATGCCGGGAACCGGATCGAAACGGACCGGCTCGTTGTCATGGAAAGCGGGAGTGCGCGGGTCAGCGGGGTGGGCATGATATTGAGCCTGGCCGAAAAAAAGGTTACGCTTCTGTCGCAGGTCCGGGCGAGCTCCTGGGAAAATTGAGAGGGAAAACGGATGTCGGAAAGGTTCCGCAGGATCATGATCTTCGCATGTGGTCTGATCGTGGTTTTTGGTTCATCGGTCGGATGGACGGCCCAGTCAAAGCAAAAACCACGGATCGAAAAGAAAGAGCCGATTCAGATCGTCTCCGACCGCATGGATGCGTACAATGAAGAGAAGGTCGTCGTTTTTTATGGGAATGCCGTGGCGACGCAGGGTGCGCGAACGATCCGGGCGGATCGTCTGACGCTCTACTACAAGCAGGACGCTGCGACATCCGCCGGATCGACGGCCGGGCTTGAGTCGACGGGGAATCTGGAAAAGGTGGTGGCGACCGGCAAGGTGTCGATCACGGAGGGGGATCGGATCGCGACCGGAGACGAGGCCGTTTTCCTGCAGGATGTCCAGAAGATTACCGTGACCGGCAATGCCGTATTGCGCGAAGGCACCAATGTCGTCCGGGGAGACCGGGTCGTCGTATTTCTCGATGAGAACCGGGGGGTGGTGGAGAGCCTGGAGAATCGGCGGGTGACGGCCACCATCTATCCCAAGGAGGAGGAGAAAAAAAAGTGACCGCCGCATTGCTCCCCTACGCCGGATATCGCGGGATGTCGTCATGGGTAAACTGACGGCAACGGATCTCGTCAAAATCTATAGCGGCAGAAGGGTGGTCGACCGGATTCATTTGGAGATCAATCCCGGCGAGGTGGTTGGTCTTCTGGGTCCCAACGGAGCCGGAAAGACGACGACGTTCTACATGATCGTCGGTTTGATCAATCCGGACGGGGGGGCGATCGTGCTCGACGGCGAGGATCTGAGCCGCTGTCCCATGTATGTCCGGGCGCGCAAGGGGTTGAACTATCTCCCGCAGGAACCGTCCATTTTTCGGAAATTAACGGTGAGGGAGAACATTATGGCCATACTCGAAACGCTTTCCCTGAGCCGGCAAGAGAGAAATGAACGTTTGCGGCTGCTGCTCGCGGAACTGGATCTGACGCAACTTGCGGACAGCAAGGCCTATTCGTTGTCCGGAGGCGAGAGGAGACGGGTTGAGATTACGCGGGCGCTGGTCACCTCGCCGAAATACATCCTGCTCGACGAACCGTTCGCGGGGATCGATCCGCTCGCGGTGGCGGATATCGGGAGAATCATTGCCCGGCTCCGGACGAAGGGGATCGGGGTCATCATCTCCGATCACAACGTCAGGGAAACCCTTTCGGTATGCGATCGCGCCTATATCGTCAACGAAGGGACGATTCTCGTGGAAGGTACACCGGAATTCATCGCCGACTCCGAGATTGCGAGGAGGATCTATTTGGGCGATGATTTCAAATTTTAAAATAGAGATGTTTATCCAACATGGCATTTGAACTCAGGCAGAGTCTGAAACTGACCCAACAATTGATCATGACGCCGCAGCTCCAGCTGGCCATCAAGCTCTTGCAGATGTCGCGGCTCGATCTGGTCGACATGGTCAATCAGGAGATGGAGGAGAATCCGCTTCTGGAGGAGGTGACCTCGGACGAGGATCCCGAGGCCGAAAAAAAGATCGAACCCGCCGAGACCGCGGAAGAGGATCGGACGGAGCCGAAAATCGTCGAACGTACCGAAGAGCTGACGGGCGAGGGGGATGGGCGGGAAGAGTTTGACTGGGGAAACTACCTGGAAGATTACGGTCCGATGGGCGTCACCTATGACCGCAAAGAGGGGAACGCTCCGTCGTGGGATAATCTCCTGGTCGCGAAATCATCGCTCACGGATCATCTGATGTGGCAGCTTCGTCTGTCCCGTTTTACGGCGGAGGAATTCCGGATCGGCGAACAGATCATCGGCAACCTGGACCAGAACGGATATCTTGCCGTCACCGCGGATGAGATCGCCGTCCTGGAGAAGGTCTCGCCGGCATTCGTGGAAGATGTGATTAAAAAGGTCCAGGAATTTGATCCCCTCGGCGTTGCGGGCCGTGACCTGCGCGAGTGTCTGCTCATTCAGGCGACGATGGCGGGAGACGCCCGCTGTCTTGTGGAGAGGATCATCACCGATCATCTCAAAGACCTGGAAACCAAGAACTATGCCTACATCGCGCGGAAATTGAAGGTGTCCATCGAGGATGTTCGGGCCGCCGTGCAGATCATCAGCCGGATGGATCCCCGACCGGGAAGCGTTTACAACGAAGAGCGCATCCAGGCGATCGTTCCGGATGTCTACGTTTTCAAGAGCGGCGACGATTACAAGATTGTTCTCAACGACGACGGTCTTCCCAGACTGAGGATCAGCAATTTCTACCGGGAGATCATGGGCGGAATGTCCGGGCGCGAGAAACAGGAAAATGGGAAGCGATACATCAAGGAGCGGGTACAGTCGGCGACCTGGTTGATCAGGAGCATTCAGCAAAGGCAGAAAACGATCTTTCGGGTTTCCGAGAGCATTGTCCGGTTTCAGCGGGAATTTTTCGATGACGGGATCGGGTCTCTCAAGCCGCTGATCCTGCGGGATATTGCCGATGACGTGGAGATGCATGAATCCACGATCAGCCGGGTGGTGACCAACAAATACATGCATACGCCGCGGGGCCTTTTCGAACTGAAGTATTTTTTCGGAAGTGGCATTCGCAAGACGGGCGGCGATGACGTTTCCTCCAAGAGCGTGCAGGAGGATATCCGGAAGATCATCGGCCGGGAGGATCCCCGCAAACCGTTCAGCGATCAGGAAATCGTCAGACGTTTGGGCGCTTCCGGAATAGACATCGCCAGGCGTACGGTTGCGAAATACAGGGATCTGATGGGGGTTTTGCCGTCATCGCGGCGGAAAAAATATTTTTAAATAAAAGTTGACAGACCGGAAAGATATCCGTATGGTCCGCGACTTTGCGGTTCCGATATGCGGCCCGGTTGACCATCACCGGGCGAGTGAAACCAGAAAAGGGAGGTGCCGAGCATGAAAATTTCCGTGACGTTCAGGAATACGGAAGGAGAAGAATGGCAAAGGGAATATGTCGAAGAGAGACTGAAGAAACTGAAGAAATATATCGACAATCCGGTGGATGCCCGCGTCATTCTCTCGGTGGAGAAGTTCCGGAATACGGCTGAAATCAACCTGCTGGCAAACGGGTTGAACATCAACGGCAAAGAGGAAGAAAAAGACATGCACCTGGCGATCGACAATGCGATCGAAAAGATCGAACGTCAGCTCAAGAAGAGAAAGGAAAAGGTTCGCGGTTTCAAGATCAATCCTGAACGAAACGGAGGATTCATTGGTGAATCTCCGGCCGAAGAGGGAGAGGATGCGAACGATTCCAAGGTTGTGGAGTCGCGCAGCGTGGTGTTGACGCCGATGTCGATCGATGATGCGGTTCTCGAAATGGAAACCACGAAGAATCGCTTTGTGATCTATCGGGATACTTCGACCGAAAACGTCAACGTCATCTATCGGCGCGAGGATGGAAAATATGGGCTGCTGGAAATCAACAGTTGAGTTTTGAGGATGCCGGCATGAATCTTACGGAGATGCTCAAGGGAGAGTTTATCCTTGAGGACTTGAAGGCTCGGAACAAACACGATGTCCTTGCCGAATTGGCGGCGGTGTTCGCGAAGGAACGGCCCGGTTTCGATGCCGACGCGGCGCTCCAGATCCTCCTGGAAAGGGAGAGGTTGGGCAGCACCGGAATCGGGGATGGAATTGCGATCCCTCACGGAAAACTCCCGGGACTCGATGAGATCTTGCTCTCCTTTGGCAGGAGCTTTGAGGGGATTGCCTTCGATGCCATGGACGGGAAACCGGCGCATCTGTTTTTTCTGTTGATAGCGCCTGAAAATTCGGCCGGTCTGCATCTCAAGGCCCTCGCGATGATTTCACGAATGCTGAAAGACCCGACCTTCCGAAGCGGTCTTTTGGAAGCAAAGGGCAAAGAGGATCTGTTGGAGATCATTGAGAGACAGGAAAACCGGTCCTGAATAGCGCCGGGAGGGACGGAATGAAGCAGTTACGCGTGGTGATCATCACGGGACTTTCCGGTTCCGGTAAAAGTACCGCCGTGCGGGCATTGGAAGACATCGGCTTTTTCTGCGTCGATAATCTGCCGGTGGCGCTCCTGCCAAAGTTTCTCGAGATTCAATCCGATCCGGCCAAGGATATCTCGCAAGTTGCGATGGTCATGGATCTCCGGGAGAGAGGGTTCCTGGACAAATATCCGCGAATCTTCCAACGGCTTCGGGAAAAGGGTTATCGCATCGAGGTGCTGTTTTTCGATGCCGCCGACGAGGCGATCATGCACCGTTTCAGCGAGACCAGACGAGCCCACCCTCTTGCGCCGCGCGGTTCACTCGCGGATGGAATCCGCATCGAGCGGGAAAAACTCGTCCCGTTGAAAAAAATGGCGGACAAGGTGTTCGACACGACCTCCTGTAATGTCCACCAGCTGAAAGATATCGTTCAAAGGTATTTTCTCGGCTCGGCTTCAGGCCGAAATCTGGTGATCCATGTGACCTCCTTCGGCTACCGCTACGGGCTGCCGGCGGACGCCGACATGGTGCTGGACGTGCGCTTCCTTCCCAATCCCCATTTTGTCGAGAAGCTGCGTGGTTTCGACGGTCACGACCAGCGAATCCGCGATTACGTGCTCAAATCGGAGGGTGGGCGGATCTTCGTTGCGAAATTATTGGATCTGATGACTTTTCTCGTTCCCCTTTACGAGAAGGAGGGAAAGTCACGGTTCAATATCGCGCTCGGCTGCACAGGCGGCCATCACCGCTCGGTGGTCATGGCCAACCTTCTGGGGGCGCATTTTGCGGACAAGGGCTATTTTGTCAATATCGCCCACCGCGACATAGCCAAGTCCTAAGAACCGATCTCCAGCTTCTTCGTCACATTGTCGGCAATCCAATGCGGATCCCACCATTCCCGGGGATCGACGAACTGCCCGTGGACCGCCATGCCGAAGTGCAGATGATCGCCGCCGGCGAGACCGGTCATGCCGGAAAGGCCGATCACCTCTCCCCGTTTGACCTCCTGATCCACCTTGACCTGGATGCCGCTCAGATGGGCATATAGCGTCGAAAGGCCCATCCCGTGATCGATGATGACCGTGTTCCCGTAGATGCCGAGCATCCCCGTGAAACGGACGATGCCGTTGTTGGCGGCCTCGATCGGCGCATGGACGACCGATGCGAGATCGATGCCGATGTGGAGACTTTCACCGATCGGTTTGCCCTCGTAGAGATAGGTCCGGCGATCGCCGAAGAGGGCCATCGGCGCGCTATTTTTCATCCGGAGAAAGGTGTCCTGCCATAGCGGTCGAGGCTCCGACTTCCTACAAACGGATTGGATGGTTTTGAGATTGTCGGCGCGCAGCAACGTATTGACATGGATGAAGGTATCGATGGCCGTTTTTCCGCGCAGTTCCGGGATCAATGCCTGGAATTCCGGCATCTTCTGATTGAGAAAGCTCTCCGAAAGGTTCATGGTGTCGCTGCGGAACTTCCGCTTCAAAATCAGCGCGGGTATGCCGCTTGCCGTTTCATTTCCGGCCTGATCCCGGGCCAGGATTCTGATCTGCGGGACCCCGGGCGAGGCATCCAGGGGCAACGCGAAATAGGCCGCGTAACCCGGTTTCCCGGACAGCGTGGCCGGATATGCCGGATAGAAAAGGTCGCCAACCTGGACGCCCGTCACGGGAACGGCTTCCGAAAGATGATAGGCGACAACGCAGGTTCCTCCGGGGTTGATGTGGTTCTGGGTATTGAGCTGGAAGATCTGGGGCGGCAGGAAGTCGATGGTCACCGGGCGCTTGAGCGTAGTCCGGTTCTTCCAGAGGGAATGATCGACGGCCGTGAAGGCCAGCTCGGCCGGTCCGTCATTCAGCTTCAGGCCGACCGCGTCCAGCGCGACGGAAACCGTCTTGCCGTGAACACCCGTTTCCGGGTAATCGATGGCGGACAGAACCTGGGCGTTGTTGTTCTGGGTGATGACGATCTCCGTGCGACGGAGCCCTCGGCCGGAGTCTGCAAAGGTAACGCTCAGGGCTTTTTGACGGCCGATGACGAAGGCATCCGGACCGGCATCCACGGAGGGTTTGCCTCTCTCTCCGACGGTCAAAAAAAGCCATCCGCCGGCGAGGAATAGAACGAGACACCCGATCATATACCAGAATTTCTTTTGCATGGTTGGCCTTCCTCCTCGAAGAACTGGGTGGGGTATAGCCATTTTGCGGGCGCATTGCAAGGCGAAAAACCCTCTCCTCGGAGAGGATCCATGAATTCCTTGCTCTTGCGGGTCGTTCTTGTTATAAACCATGATCATACCGGGAGGGGACGAAAATGCTGAAGGACAGAAGGATCGTTCTGGGTGTGACCGGCGGGATTGCCGCCTACAAGTCCGCGGAACTGGTCCGGGAGCTGGTTCGGCGCGGAGCGCAGGTCCGGGTCGTCATGACGGAACATGCCTGCCGTTTTGTGGCGCCGCTCACCTTTGAAACCCTTTCGGGGAATCCCGTGGCCATGGACCTCTTTCAGGCGGCGGGACCCTTCGAAATCGGCCATATCTCGCTCGCCGGGTTTGCCGAAGTGATCGTGATTGCCCCGGCGACGGCAAACATCATCGGCAAGATGGCGGCGGGGTTGGCCGACGACCTTTTAACCACGGTTGTTCTGGCCGCGGAGGCGCCCATTCTCCTCTGTCCGGCAATGAACGCAAAAATGTATGCGAATATCGCGGTTCGGGCGAACCTTGCCCAACTGGTTTCCCGCGGCCATACCGTCGTCGAACCGGGTTACGGCGAACTGGCATGCCGGACGGAGGGACAGGGACGACTTGCCGAACCGATGGAAATTGCGGAAGAGATCGAGTCGATCCTGACGCCGAAGGATCTTCGTGAGGAACGGGTCCTCGTGACCGCCGGGCCGACCCAGGAATCCTTCGATCCGGTGCGGTTTATCAGCAACCACTCTTCCGGGAAGATGGGGTACGCCCTGGCCTTGATGGCAAAGCGGCGGGGCGCGACGGTGACGCTGATCAGCGGCCCTACCGCGCTTGACGCGCCGCGGGGCGTTGAACTGGTGCCGGTTCGAACCGCCGTCGAGATGGGGAAGGCCGTATTGGAACGTCTGGAACAGGCCACGGTGGTCATCAAGGCCGCCGCGGTGGCCGATTACCGGCCGGCGGTTTGCGAAACTACGAAGATCAAGAAGCGGGAAGGTTCCGTGACCGTTTGTCTGGAACGAAATCCGGATATTCTCTCCGAGGTGGCGCAACGGAAGGGGGGAAGAATCCTGGTCGGATTTTCGATGGAATCGGATCACCTGATCGAAAACGCCCGAAAGAAGCTTTTGGAGAAGGGAATGGATTTCATCGTGGCCAATGACGTCACCGAACCCGGGGCCGGCTTTCAGGTGGATACGAACGTGATTCACATTCTGGACCGGAACGGCGTCGCGTCTTTTCCCCGGATGGACAAGCGGGATGCGGCCGGGATCATTCTCGACCGGGTAAAGAGGATCAGGGAAGAGGAGAGGGCCCGCGATGAACGGTGATGCCGGGCCGCGGGAAGAACTCCAGGGGCTGGTCCGTTCGCTGCTGGAGAGGGTGCGTGTGGACGGCGAGTTGGGAAGGCCCCGCTCATATCTGTGCGGGGAGATTGAGCGTCTCGCACCGCCGCCGGCGTTGACCGGCGGGGATGAGGGCGGTCTGGAGACGGTTCGAGCGGACCTTGGCGATTGTCGGCGCTGCCCTTTGGGGGGGCTTCGTCGCCGGCTTGTCTTCGGCGAGGGAAACGCCCGGGCCGACCTGGTTTTTGTCGGCGAGGCGCCGGGAGCGGACGAAGATGAACAGGGCAGGCCGTTTGTCGGCCGCGCGGGGCAACTGCTCACGAAGATCATCGCGGCGATGGGGTTGAAACGGGAAGAGGTCTACATCTGCAACATCCTGAAGTGCAGGCCTCCCGGGAATCGCAATCCCCTGCCGGACGAGATTGCCGCCTGCGAACCTTTCCTGATCCGGCAGCTCGAGGCGATCCGGCCGCGAGTGATCTGCGCGCTGGGAAGCTTTGCGGCGCGTGCCCTGCTGAAATCGGAGGCCCCGATCAGTGTACTGCGCGGTCGGTTCCACCGCTATCAGGGGATAGCGCTGATGCCGACCTACCACCCGGCCTACCTGTTGCGGAATCCCGGGGCGAAGAAACAGGTCTGGGAGGATGTTCAGTCGATCATGAAGGTCCTCTGTGAACGCAAAGAATGATTGATATGGGGGAATCGATGATGCGTAAATCCATCTTCATGACCATGGCAACGGCCGCGCTGCTGATCGCGGTCCTGTCGTCCGGGCGGAATCTGCCGGCGGCGGAAAAGGCCCCCGTGTTCGATGTGATTACGGTTACCGCCGCGATTACACCGCCGGTCGCGGAGTATATTCTGCAGAGTATCGGGGAAGCGGCGAAGAGCGGCGCGGAGGGGATGATCCTCCGGCTGGACACGCCGGGCGGTCTTGATCTGGCGATGCGGGACATCGCCAAGG
>DIKL01000116.1:54446-57674 GCA_002424545.1 Syntrophaceae bacterium UBA5619 | reverse complement strand
AGAGGAGGCCGGTTATTTCCGGACGCTCCTGCCCCAGTTCATCGCGGGGGAGCTCGCCGAGGAGGACCTCTTTTTTCCTCCCCGGGATGCCGACCCGCTGCTGACGATCCTCCGGGGTGTCCGGGTCCGCTCCCTCGATCGCACGGAGCGGCGTATCGCGCTGGACAACGGAGAGGTCCTCTCCTACGACCGGCTGATCCTCGCCCACGGCGGAGACCCAACCCTGCCGGGGATCCTGGCCGGCCCCCCCTGCCGCGGGATCTTCCCCGTCCGGGACCTGACGACGGCGAGAAGGACAAAGGAGTGGCTGGCCGATCACCGCAACGTCCTGGTCTTCGGCGGGTCGCTCGTCGCCGTGAAGACGGCGGCTCATCTGCGCCATGCGGGTTTCGAGGTCGCGATCGTCGTTCGGCGGGGGCATGTCCTGCTTCGCGCCCTCTCGCCGGAAGCGGCAAAGATCGTTGGGAACCACCTCCGGGAGATGGGGGTCCGTCTCCACGTCAACGCCCCCCTGGAGGATCTCCGGGTCGAGGACGGGGCGGTCGCCGCCCTCAAGGCGGGCGGGGAATGGCTTCCCTGCGACACCCTTCTCGTGGCGGCCGGCACGACGCCCGACATCTCTTTTCTTAAGGAATCGGGCCTGCTGACGGATGGGGAACTCGTCGTGGATCCCTCGCTCCAGACCATGGATCCGCGGATCTTCGCCGCGGGGGATGTGGCCGTAATCGCCGCCGGCGCGGAAAAGGTCAGCCCGAACACTTGGCCCCAGGCGGTCTCGCAGGGAAAGCGGGCGGCGGAGAACCTCTACCGGACGACCCCGCTGCCGTTGACCGACCGCACCCGGATCAACGCGATGGAGCTTCACGGCCTGGCGATGGTGATCCTCGGCCCGCCGGTGGACGGGGCGGAGGTGATCTCGTACGCAAAACCGGAAGACAAGATACGGCGCGAGCTTTTCCTTATTGGAGGAAAACCGGTCGGAGGTTCCCTGCTCGGAGATATCTCCGCCGCCGGAACGCTCCACGCGTTGATCCAGTCCGGAAAAACGGTTGGCGCCGGAGAGGTGGCCCTGCTCCGGCCGAAAACAACCGGCGTCATCCCGTTTCCGGAACCCACGGGCCGAAGAGAGGCCCTGATCCTTTCCGCAAAGAGGTAGGAACCTATGATGATCCATGAAGAAATCTGCGTCGGGTGCGGCCGCTGCCAGCCCTACTGTCCCACGGCCGCGATCCGTTATGACGGGATCAAGAGCCGCATCGATCCGGATCTCTGCTACGAATGCAGCACCTGTCTGCGCGCAGCCCACTGTCCCGTGGACGCAATCGCCGAATCGCCCGACGTGTACGACTACCCGCGGGCGCTGCGCCGTTATTTCAGCGATCCCAGCGCCACCCACGCGGCCACCGGCATCCAGGGTCGCGGCACCGAGGAGTCCAAGACGAACGACGTGACGCTCCGCGTCAAGCAAGGCGAGGTCGGCGTCGCGATCGAAATCGGCCGGCCGACACTCGGCATGTCGATTGCGGACATCCAGAAGATCACCCGGGCGATCGCCCGCGCCGGCGTCCACAAGATCGAGTCCCACAACCCGATCCACTCGATGATCGCCGACGAAGCGACGGGGGACCTCAAACCGGAAATGCTCGGAGAGCGGGTTCTTTCCGCCATCATCGAGATCAACGTGAAGCGGAACGAACTCCGCGGCATCCTCCGCACCCTGAAGGAGGTCGCCCGGGAGGTGGACAGCGTCTTCTGCATTGACGCCTGCACGATCGTCGAACCGGGCCTCAAGATCCCGGAGGATGTGCTGGAGAGTATCCGGGCGGAAGGCTTCTCGTGGCGGCCGAACGCCAAGATCAACATGGGCCTGGGACGGGCCTGGGAATAAAGAATTGCGGCTTTCGCCGCTTATGGGAAGTCCATATCAAGGATGGATTTATGACGCACAGTTTACACCGAGAAGGAAGTCTGGAATCGCTGGAATCGGAATATGTTCTGTTCATCTATCCGGCCAGGGGATTCAACTACAAGGGAAGCGCCCCGAAGGTTCGCCATCTGGTCGAGCTGCTCTACCAGGCGGGACCGGTGAACATGATCCCGACGTCGCTGCGCCGCAACATGTACAGCGGGGTCACAAACGAGGAGATCCTCGACAGCATCACCGTCGAAGGGACGCGCGTCTACTCCGTCTTCAACGACCGGGAGAAGCTCAAGAAGGCGCTCACGCTGATCCAGCAGGCCGACGAGGGGCTCTCGATCATGGTCAGCGGGGTCACCGATCGCGTGCGGGAAATTGCCGCCGAGCTCGGCATCACCCCCCACATGGTCAACCTCTCCCTCGGCATCCATGGGAACACGGACCGCCTGCCGCCGGCCGACATCCGGGAATTCACAACGATGTGCGGGCATGGCGTCGTCTCCCCCTATCTTGTCAAGGACATGATCCGCCGGGTGAAGACGGGCAAGATCGGCGCGTTCGACGGCAGTGTTTTGCTTGCGGAACCCTGCACCTGCGGCATCTACAACCCCTTCCGCTCGGCGGAGCTGCTCAAGGAAAAGATGCCCCTCTACACGGTGGACCGCTGGTAGCGGCGGGAGTGGAAAGATGAAGCTGGGTTTCATCGGTTTCGGCGGAGCGGGCCACGGCCTGGCAAAGGGTCTGAAGCAGGCGGGCGTGGACGGGATCCATTTTTACGACCGCATGCAGGATACCCCTCCGTACGCGGAGACGATCGGCCGCCGGGCCGAGGAAATCGGGGCCGTCCGGGCGGCGACGATTCAGGATCTGCTTTCCCGCGTGGAGATCTTGATCTCCTGTGTGACCGGCGCGATGGCCGTCTCGGTCGCAAAGGAGGCGGCGCCCTTTCTCGGCGGGGAGCACCTCTGGGCGGACGTGAATACGGCCGCTCCGGCCGTCAAGGAAGAGGTTGCAGGGATCGTGGGAAAAACCGGGGCGCACTTCGCCGACGCGGCGATGATGGGGGCGATCCCCGCCTATCTCCACCGGGTGCCGATCCTGGCCTCCGGCCCGGCCGCCGAAAAATTCCAGGCGCTGATGCAACCCTACGGAATGAACATCCGGATCATCGGCGACAAGCCGGGCCAGGCCTCCGCCATCAAGCTCTTCCGCAGCATCTTCATGAAAGGCCTGCTCTCTCTGCTCCTTGAGCTGCTGCCGGCCACCCACCGCTACGGCGTCGACCAGACGGTCCTCGGCTCGATCGCCGA
>DIKL01000116.1:0-54391 GCA_002424545.1 Syntrophaceae bacterium UBA5619 | reverse complement strand
CGGAGAGGATGGCCCACGAGATGGAAGAGGTGATCGCGACCCTCGACGGAATGGATTTGCCCGCCGAAATGTCGCGGGCCGCGAGGGAGAAGCTCCTCTGGTGCGCCGGACTGGGCCTGCGGGAGCGCTTCGAGGGTGAACCGCCCTCCACCCTGGCGGAGGTTCTCCAGGAAATGGAGATGGTTCCGGGAGGCGACCCTCCTGAGGAACGTCGGTGATGAACCTCTCCCGGTGGAATTCGCCTCGTCTCTTCAAACAGAAGAGAGACACCCATCCCGGATGGCGTCCCAAAGCAAAAAAAACGGACGCGAGAGATTAACGTGAACAACGATTGGAGGAGAATGAGATGAAGTTTTGTTTTAACGCCGGACCGCAGCCCCTCGAAGAATATTTCCCGTTCGCCAAGGAAAACGGCTTTCCCTGGATCGAACTGAGCTGCAACAACCCCAACAATTTTCTGGACAAGTGGAATCCCGCGCGGATCGACGGAATCAAGAAACTGCGGGACCAGGCCGGGGTCAAGTACGGTCTCCATTCGGCTTCGTTCGTCAACGCCGCCGAGATCGAGCCGACCGTCCGCAAGGCCGTGCGGCAGCACCTGATGGACTACGTCGAGCTCGCCCACCGGTTGGAGGCGGAATACGTGGTGCTCCACTTCGGATACCATTTCAGCCTTTTCATGGATCACGTCTTCGACTGCCTGATCAAGACCTACACCCCCGTCGTCGAGCTGGCCGAAAAGTACAAACTCCCGATCGGAATCGAGAACATGAACAAGATCCACGAGGCGGCGGAAATCGCCTATCTCGGCGTGACCATCGAGGAGTTGAAGCGGGTCTTCGACGCCATCCCGTCGGATTATTTCGGCCTGACGCTGGACATCGCCCACGCGAGCCTTCTGCCCGGGGGACCGGAATCTTTCATCGACGCCTTTCCCGGCCGGATCGTCAGCACCCATGTCAGCGATAACGACCTGGTTCTCGATCATCACCTCCCCGTCGGGAACGGGAAGATCGACTTCAAGCGGGTCTTCAAAAACCTGATGAAGGCCGGCTTCCAGGGAACCCTGAACATCGAGCTTCCCCGTTCGAACGAGGACCGCGCGCTGAGCAAGCGGCGACTGGAACCGATCCTCGACGAGCTGGGCATCCTGAAAGAGGCGCTGACCCCCTGAGATTTTTGCGTTTCTGCGGAATTCGAAGGGCCCGACGTCCTACCGCCGGAATCGCCGTCTCAACAGCGGCGGCATGACCAGCAGAATACTGAACAGCCTGAAAAGCTGATAGGCCAGTACGAAGGCCGCGTCGGCGTTGAGCGCCAAGGCGACGACGCTCATCTCGGCGAGCCCTCCGGGCGCCGTGCCCAGAAAGGCGCTGATCAGATCGCTTGGGGTCAAGATCGTAATGCCGAATGCGATCAGACAGGTGAAGCCCACCAGAAGCAACGCGCTTCCAACGGCGTAGGGCAGCACCTTTCCCAGGCGCCTCAGGCTCTGCAACGGGATGATGATCCCCAGGTAGACTCCAAAGAAGAGCTGCGCCGCGCGGAGCAGGTGATCGGGGACCGGCAGGGACGGACAGCCCGCGAGGGCGGCGGTCGTCGTGGCGAAGATGGGGCCCAGCAGAAACGGGATCGGCAGTTTCAGCAGATAGGCCAGGCCGCCCCCCAGCGGCGCAGCCAGAATCGCCGGCAGAACGGCCAGGGTCCACGGAACGACCGTTCCGGCGGCAGGCAGGAGCAGCCCGTTCTGCGCATGGGCCATCCCGTAGATGGCGACAAACGGGACGATGAAGACCACCGCCAGAACCCGCGTCATCTGCATGAACGTCACGACGGTCACATCGGCATCCCGGACTTCCTCGCTCAGCAGGATCATCTGCGCGAGGCCGCCGGGCATGCTGCCCAGGATGGCGCTCGCCAGGCTGATTCCCGTTCTTCGGTAAATGATGAATCCCGTCCCCAGACAGAACAGGACCGTAAGCAGCGTCGCCACGAGCATCCCCGGCAGGTTTTCCAGAACCTGCCGGATGGTTTCGAAGGTAACCGTCCTGCCCATTGAATAGCCGATGACGATCAGGCCGGCATTCCGTAACCCGACCGGCCATCGGGCCCGCCGGCCGCTGATCGCGTTGTAGAACAGCGTGAACGTCAACGGTCCGAGCATCCAGGGCAGCGGGATGCGCAGAAAATGAAAGAGCAGCCCTCCGGGGATTGCAACCAATCCGGTGATCAGAACCGGCCCCATTTTTGCGATACCCTCTTTCAAGATCGCCCTCTTTTCTCTCCCATTCGTTTCCTCCCGATTCATGGTGGGCGGACGCCACGGCTGCATCCGTGGGCGCATGCCGCTACACGGAATTGGATATCCACAAACAGACAATTGCGTCAAGAAGATTGACGGGATCATGGTCCAACAATTTCGGAAGCTGGATGCCTTTCCCGATATTTTTGATGCGATGGAGATGGCGGGTAATATCTCCCCCGGTTCGGGGCAAACCACCCCGCGACCCACCACCCCCAAGACAGACCATATCGAAATATCATACAATATTATCTTGTTAGTTCATTGGTATTGAAATTGCTCTGTTTACGACGATCATCGATTCCAAGCCTGGGTATAAGGAGGTAGCATTATGGGGGATCATTCCGGCAACATCTATGAGCTCCGGCCGGTCTCTATCATCCGCGCCCTGCCACAGATCAAGGACCATCGCCTCTTTCAACTGAAGATCGAGGACGGTACGACCTGGGAAAGTTTCGGTCATCAGCCGGGGCAATTTGTCGAGGTGTCCATTTTCGGGAAGGGTGAGGCGCCGATCAGCATCTCCTCGCCGCCGTCGCGACCGGATACACTCGAATTGTGTGTCCGACGCGCAGGAGCCGTCACGGGCTCCCTGTTTGACATGGGAAAAGGTTCGATCTTCCACATCCGGGGCCCTTACGGCCGCGGATTTCCTCTGGAGAAACTCAAAGGACGCAAACTCCTACTGATCGCCGGAGGCCTGGGTCTCGCTCCCCTGCGCTCCCTGCTCCTGTATGCACTCGACAAAAGAGATGAATTTGACGAAATCATCCTGATGTACGGGACGAACAATCCCGACAACGTGCTGTTCAAATATGAGCTGGTCGGATTTTTCGACCGGAATGATATCCAGTACTTTTACAGCGTGGACCGGGATGACGAGGGGATCTGGAAACAGTATGTCGGCGTGGTGACGGGTCTCTTCGATCGAACCTCCCTGACGCCGGAGGATACGGTTGCCGTCATGTGCGGCCCCCCGATCATGTATCGCTTTGTCCTCCAGAAACTGCTGAGCCTGGGATTTGCCAAGGACCACATCTATATGTCTCTGGAGAGGATGATGAAGTGCGGCGTCGGGAAGTGCGGTCACTGCACCCTGGGCGACAAGTACTGCTGCATCGACGGTCCCGTTTTCCCGTTCACGGAGATTGAAAACATCAAGGAGGCGATCGGATCATGACCCGAACACGGACGGTATGTCCCTTCTGCGGCTGCGGCTGCAGTTTCTATCTGGTATCCGAAGGTGACAGGGTGACGGGTATCGAACCCAGCCCCCAGAACCCCGTGAACCGGGGAATGCTGTGCGTGAAGGGCTGGAACGCCTATGAATTCATCCATTCGCCCGACCGGCTCACCGTTCCCCTCGTGCGGAAACAGGGGGCGCTGGTCGAGAGCACCTGGGATGAGGCGTTGGATATCGTTTCCACCCGGCTGAATGACATCCGGGCAAAATCCGGTTCCCGCGCGCTGGCATTCTTAAGTTCCGCGAAGGTGACGAATGAGGAAAACTATCTGTTCATGAAGATGGCCCGGGCGGTGTTCGGCACCAACAACGTCGATCACTGCGCCCGGCTCTGACACAGCGCAACGGTGGTCGGTCTGGCCGCCACATTCGGTTCGGGAGCAATGACCAATTCCATCGGGGAATTCGAGGACGCGGATTTGTTTCTGGTCACCGGTTCCAACACCACGGCGCAACATCCTCTCATCGGATCGCGAATGATCAATGCCGTGGAGAGGGGCGCTAAACTACTCCTCATCGATCCGCGGGAGATCCAGTTGGCCCGGTTCGCCCAGTTGCATCTGAGGCAGAATATCGGCACGGATGTCGCGGTTCTCAACGGGATGATGAACATCATCATTGAAGAGGGGCTCTTCGATCGGGAGTATGTTGAAAACCGGACGGAGGGATTCGAGCAGCTCAAGGCCCTCGTCAGCCGTTACAGCCCCCGGGTCGTGGAGAAGATTTCCGGGATCGATCGTCATGATCTGGAGAAGGCGGCCCGGATGTACGCCGCGGCCGACAAGGCGATGATCGTTTACGCCATGGGAATCACCCAGCACACGACGGGTACGGACAACGTCAAATCCTGCGCCGCCCTCGCCATGCTGACCGGTCATGTCGGAAGGCCTTCCACGGGGGTCAACCCGCTGCGGGGACAGAACAACGTCCAGGGCGCCTGCGATATGGGCGCCCTCCCCAACGTCTTTTCCGGCTATCAGCCGGTGGCGGATGCGGCCGTGAGAAAGAAGTTCGAAGAGGCCTGGGGAGTTCCGGGACTCGACGACAAGCCCGGTCTGACGATCGGGGCGATGATGACGGCAGCGCTTCGGGGAGAGGTCCGGGCCCTTTACGTCATGGGGGAAAACCCGATGATGAGCGATCCCGACAGCTCGCATATCGAACAGGCGCTCTCCAGCCTCGATTTTCTGCTGGTGCAGGATATCTTCCTTTCCGAGACCGCGGCAAAGGCGGATGTCGTGCTGCCGGCGGCATCGTTTGCCGAGCGGGACGGCACGTACACCAACACGGAGAGACGGGTCCAGCTCTCGCGGCAGGCCGTCTCTCCCCCCGGTCTGGCCCGGCCGGACTGGAAGATCATCTGCGAGGTGAGCCGGCTTTCCGGCTACCCCATGGATTATGGCTCCACAGCCGATATCATGAAGGAAATCAATCGATTGACACCTTCTTACGCGGGGATTACCTATCCCCGCCTCGAAACCTCCCACGGCCTGCAATGGCCCTGCCCCAACCAAGAGCATCCGGGAACGGCTTACCTGCACCGGGACCGGTTTTCCAAAGGCAGGGGAACGTTTCTCCCCTGCGACTTCCGGCCGCTTGCCGAGCCGCCTGATGAGGAATATGACTTCACGCTGACGACCGGGCGCATCTATTTTCATTATCACACCGGCACTATGACCCGGCGGATCAGCACACTGGCGAGGGAGGCCCCCGTCGCCAAAATCGAAATCCATCCCGAGGATGCGAAGCATCTGGGCATCCGTAACAACGACATGGTCGAAATCACATCGCGACGGGGTTCCGCAAAAGCGCAGGCCGAGGTTACGATATGCGTGCCGAAGAAAGTGGTCTTTTCCACGTTCCACTTCCACGAATTCCCGATCAATGCCCTGACCAACCCGGCATTGGATCCGACGGCCAAGATCCCCGAATACAAAGGGTGCGCCGTAAAAGTGAGGAGATGCGCATGAAAAAACTGGCCAAGAGCGAGCTCAAGAACCTCCTGAAACATTGGGCGGGAGAATATCGCGTTCTGGCGCCGACCCTGGGCACCGGAGGCGACTGCCTGCTCGATACCTTCGACGAGTCCGCATTTACACTCGATTACAGAAAGACCCCGATGTTCCCGAAGTCGGTCTGCTTTCCCCAGCGCGAAGCGATCTTTTCAGTGGAAAAAGGTGAATACCGGGAGGTGATCACGGCAAATCAAACCCTGCTGTTCGGGATTCGTTCCTGCGACATGATGGGGCTCCTCCAGTCCGCGAGTTTCATGACCCGGGACCGGCGGGACGTCTATTCCGAAGCGAAACGCGATGCGGCCGTCATGGTGGTTATAGCCTGTCCCGGCCCGCAGAACGAGACCTGTTTCTGCACTACGATGCAGAGCGGTCCCGTGGCTGGAAATGGTTTTGATCTGCAGTTCTTGGACGCCGGGGAGTTTTTCATCATTCAGATCGGCAGTGGAAAGGGCAAGGCGGCACTGTCGTCGTTTCCCCTGACGGATCTGGATGACGACTGGGCCGGCGAGAAGGTTGAGGTCTTCCGGCAGAGGTCCGTCGGGGCAATCGCCCGCGTGGACGCCATCCCCAAGGCCATAAACAGGCTGAAGGACCGCACCGCCGATGAGGGTGTGTGGGAGCGCTTCGGACAGAAATGCATCCAGTGCGGAGGGTGTGCGTTCGTCTGTCCCACATGCACCTGTTTCAATGTCTGTGATCACCCAACCGGTCCCGGACAGGGGCTTCGCGAACGGTCCTGGGATGCATGCCTGTTCGGTGGATTCACCCGGGAGGCGTCCGGTCACAATCCAAGACCTACCCAGGCGCTGCGGCTGAAGAGACGTCACGAACACAAGCTTCTCGACTACAACGCAGCGGACATCCAGGAAGGTCTGTGCGGGTGCACGGGCTGCGGCCGGTGCTCCGACTTCTGTCCCGTTCATATCGGAACGTTGGAAGTCGCCGGTGCGATCGCCGAGTCGGACAACCATGCGAAGGATTGAATCCGCCCGCGCTCGCTTACCCCGCGGCTTGCCGCGGGCGAACCGACCACAAGCGATAGGGTTTGTTCATCTTAAGGATCGAAGATTCTCCGCCGTAAACGGCGGAGATCTTCTATTGAACTATCGGAGGCCGCAATGTCGAAGAAAAAGATACTGATTGTCGATGACGACCGCGACTATGGCGATGCGCTGAGGATCGTGCTGGAAAACAACGGCTATGAGGTGAATCATGTTCTGAACATCCGCGACGGTCAAAAGGCCTTGGAGGGAGAAAAACCGAACCTGATCATCCTCGACGTCATGATGGACCGGCATACCGACGGGTTCGATCTGTGTTACAACCTCAAGCATGACGAGGCCTGCCGAACCATACCCATCATGATGGTCACCGCGGTGACGGAGAAAACGGGCTTCAAATTCTCCCCGGAAACGGACGGGGAATATCTCGAGGCGGACGCCTACGTTGCCAAACCCATCCCCGTTGCGGAGCTGCTTTCCCGGGTGAACAAGATGATCGGCGGAGCCGGTTCATGACGCCGGCATGAACCAATGCTTATCCCCCATGGCCTCCCCGCCAGCAGAGGATCAATGCGACGCCTCGAACGCGAGTCTCCTTCCCATTGTGCCGCAGGAAGACGGTTCCCATCGTCTTTCCCAGATCGCGCAGATCTCCGGTTGATCATCGGGCCTCTTCGATGATATGATTACGATGCGACTGGAAACGCGAAGGGCAAGTCGCTTGAGAAAGGGAGTCCTGCGGGGTTTGTCCCGATGAAAATCGATCTAAAACGGATCAGACCGCTCGTGAACCTGGATCTTCAAACCCGACTGATTGCCGGTTTCCTGATTGCGGTCTGCCTGACCGGTTTCATCGCCACCCTCATCGGGGTCTGGACGATCAACAAAAGCACGATCGACGAGGTCCAGAACCGCGTGAGTCAGGACATCAATACGGCGAAGCTGATCTACGGCCATACCCTGGAAAGAATTGTCTCCCAGATCCAGTTCTCCGCCGAAAGCGCCGATCTGTTCGAGGCCGTGCGCGACGGGAAGCTGGAGAAGCTGGAAAGCCTGCGAGGCCTGATCCGCCATGTTCAGGTCATCCAGACGCCCGACGATCGCCATTTTCTCGACATGCTTTCCGTCGTCAACGCCGACGGAAAGATCCTCTTCCGTGCCGGCAATCCCGAGGTCAGCGGAGACGACATGCTTTGGGATCCTGTCATCCGGAAATGCATCGAGACCCGGGTGCCGCAGTCATCGACCGAATTGGTGCCGATTGAAAAGATCCTCCTGGAAAATCCTGCTCTTGCCGAACGTGCACACATCGAGATCATCAAGACACCCAAATCGATCGAGCTGGAAGAGAAGAGTCTTACGGAAGGGACGGTCATGAGGGCCGTTTACCCGATCGTGGACAAAAACCTGAAACTGTTGGGCCTCCTGACCGGCGGGATCCTCCTCAACCGGGAACGCGTAATCGTCGACAAGATCCGCGAGACGATCTATCATGATGAAAAATACAAAGGGCAGGATATCGGCGTTGCCACCATCTTCCAGGGCGGGGTCCGGATCGCGACGAACGTGATGACGCGTGAAAACCAGCGGGCGATCGGCACCACCCTCTCCAAAGAGGTCTACAAACGCGTCATCGATGAGGGAAAGGACTGGGTGGGCCGGGCCTTCGTCGTGAACGATTGGTACATCACGACCTACACCCCCCTCTACAACATCAACCAAAAGGTCATCGGAATCCTCTACACCGGCATTCTGGAAGCCAAGTACCGGGACATGATGTGGAAGATGATCTGGATCAACCTGGGAATCACGACTCTGGGAATGATCCTTGCCTTCGTCATCTCCCTGCGCATGGGAAACACGATCATCAACCGGATCCGCATCCTGAAGAAGGCGGCCGAGGCGATCGCCGCCGGCAATCTGAACTACCGGCTATCCCCGGATACGGTATCGGGGTTCGACATCCTCGACGAGGCGTTCAACAACATGACGAAATCCCTGAAGGACCGGGATGAGCGCTTGCAGAAGCTCCACGAACAACTGATACGGTCGGAGAAACTGACCGCGCTGGGGGAGATGGCCGCGGGCGTCGCCCATGAGATCAACAACCCCCTTGGGGGGATTCTTCTCTACGGCAACCTGTTGCTGGAGGACCTCCAGGAAAAGGGCACCGCCCGGGAGAACATAGAGAAGATCGTCAACCAGACAAACCGCTGCAAGACCATCGTTCAGGGATTGCTCGATTTCGCCCGGACGCCGACCGGCGAGATGCATCCCCTACAGATCAACGACGTCATCCGGGCGGCCCTCAACTTGGTCAAGGATCAATCCATTTTTCATGGCATCGAGATGGAGACCCGTTTTGCGGAAAACCTTCCCGAGGTGAACGGCGATCCTTCCCGCCTCGAGGAGGTGTTTCTCAACCTTCTTATCAATGCCGCCGACGCGATGAAGGAGAACAGGGGAAAACTGAAGATCGCCACCTCGTTCGTAGTCGACAGGGTCCGGGTGACCATCAGCGATACTGGAAAAGGGATCGACAGGGAGCACCTGCCGCATATCTTCGAACCTTTTTTTACGACAAAGGAACCGGGCCAGGGCACGGGCCTTGGTCTCTCCATTGCCTATGGGGTAATCAAACGCCACAAAGGTTTCATCGACGCCGAAAGCACGCCCGGAAAGGGCACCACGTTCATCGTCTCCCTGCCTCCCTGCAAGTCCGGAGAAAATGACACTGGTGCGAACAGAAATGTCACGGCCGCCTGACGGAAGGAATACGGCTACAATGACGAAGAAAAGCAAGCGGATTCTCATCATCGACGATGAGGAGGTTATCCGGGACGGCTGCTGCCAGGTCCTCTCTCGGAAAGGCTATCCGGTTGAAAGCACGGGGGATGCCACCCAGGGGCTGGAAATGGCCCTCCGGGATGTCTATGACGTCATTCTGCTGGATATCCGGATGCCCCGGATGGATGGGATGGAGATCCTCAAAAAACTGAAGGGTGAAAGAGGCCTATCGGCAAAGGTCATCATCATCACCGGTTACGGAAGCGTGCCGCTGGCGGTCGAGGCGATGCGGCAGGGCGCCTTTGATTTTCTGACGAAGCCCTATTCCCCCGCCGAACTGCTTGGTGCGGTCGAAAAGGCGCAGGAAAAGAAAGAAGCGGACCATTCGGACAAAGAGATCCCGATGCTGGTCGGAAACAGCGACTACACCGAGGAACTCAAGGAGTCGGTGAGGCGGATCGCGCCGACGGACAGCACCGTCCTCATTACGGGAGAGAGCGGAACTGGAAAAGAGCTGGTCGCCCGCACCATCCACAACCTGAGCCGCCGGGCGGACAGACCTTTCGTCCCGGTGGATTGCTCGTCCCTGGTCGAAAACCTGATGGAAAGCGAACTCTTCGGCCATGTGAAGGGGGCATTCAGCGGGGCGACCGAGTCCCGGGAGGGGCGGTTTCAAATGGCCGACCGGGGAACCCTGTTCCTCGACGAGATCTCCAACATCGGCCTCAACATCCAGGCAAAGCTGCTGCGGGTAATCCAGGAACAGGAGGTCCCCCGGGTAGGAAAGTCGGCGCCCGAGAAGGTAGATGTCCGCCTGATTGCGGCATCCAACCGGGATGTCCGAACGGAAATCGAATCCGGACGTTTCCGGGAGGACCTGTTCTACCGGATCTCCGTCGTTCCGATTCATATCCGGCCCCTGCGGGAACACAAGGCGGATATCCTGCCCATTGCCCAGCATTATCTGGATGTGTATGTCGCCAAGCACGAAAGCAGGGTGCGCCGCCTCTCCGAGGAGGCGAAGAAATCCCTCGTCTCCTATCGCTGGCCCGGAAACGTCCGCGAGCTGAAGAATACCATGGAACGTCTCTGTGTCCTGTGCGATCAGGAAGTCGTCAACCCTTCCGAGATCTTCTATTATGGACAAAGCGATGGGTCCAAGGCCCCGGTCGTCGACGCCTCATCGGGTAGGATGACACTGATCGATGTCGAAAAGGAACATATCAGCAAGGCGCTGCACCATTTTCAATTTCAGATCAACACGACGGCAAAATTCCTCGGCATCGACCGGAAGACGCTGAGGATCAAGATGCGCAATTACGGTATCAAAATGGAGTCCCCGCAATGAGCGATCTGCCTGTGGCAGGAGTTATCTTCCTCGTCTATGGGGAGTTTTACCCCGCGGGGTGCTGCCTGCCACCCATTTGTGAGTTAATATCTTAGATAAATCAGCATATTGAAATCTGGCATCATCCTTGCTGCTGTTGGTTGGCACCTTTCCGCATCCGGTTCCCCTATCCGGGACGTTCCAGGCGGACAGAGCAGCGGCGACGTGGATTCGATCCCACGCTTCACTGTCCAAGATCTTCCGCGGAGGTGGTGCATGGGCATCCAAAAAACCAATGGAGGTGATAAGCCATGACCGCAAAGAAGAGAATTCTGCTGATTGACGATGACAAAGATTTTCTTTTCGCGACGAAGCTGATTCTCGAGAAGGGAGGGTACGAGGTGTTTCTGGCGGAAGACGGAAAGACCGGCGTGGAGATGTGGAAATCCGTAGCCCCCGATCTGGCCATTATCGATATGATGATGGAGACTTGGGGGGAAGGGTTTTCCGTCCTCACCAAGATCCGTGCCACAGATACGGGAAAAGATACCCCGCTGTTCATGTTGAGTGCAGTGGATCTTCAGGGACCTTTCAATTCATTCGAGCCGCCGCCGGAATTTCCCAAGGTCAACGCAGTTCTGCAAAAGCCCGTAAGAGCGGAAGATCTGCTTCGCTACATCGCTCAGGAATTGGTTGGACGGAAGACATCATGATGAAGCCGGCGGCCCCTGTCGTTCTGATCATCGATGACGAATCCTCCATCCGGGACGGATGCCGGCAGGCGCTGGAAAAATCCGGCTATACCGTACTGGATGCGGAGGAGGGGGACGAGGGAATCAAGATTGCCCGGAATGCCAAGCCGGATATTGCCTTGATCGATCTCAAGATGCCGGGAATCTCGGGGATGGAAATCATCGAGATCTTCTCCCGGGATGTGCCGGATACGGTCCTCGTCATGATCACGGGCTACGCGACGATTGTCTCGGCAGTGGAGGCCATCCAGAAGGGGACCTATGATTATCTCCCGAAGCCGTTCAGCCCTGATCAGTTGAGAGCGGTCGTTCGGCGGGCAATTGAACACCGCAATCTAAAAATTGAAGCGAGGCGGTTAAGGGAAGAGAAGGAACGGATGGAAAAGAGTTTCATCACCTTCGTAAGCCATGAGATGCGTTCCCCCCTGGTCGTTATCCGCCAGTACATCGAAGCGCTCAAGGCCGTCGCCGGGGAGCGCCTGGAAAAGGATATGGCGGAGATCATTGAGAGGTGCAGCGCCCGCATCCAGAGTCTCGAAACTTTGATCGAGCACTGGCTTGACATCAGCCGGATCGGGGAAGGCAGCTTTGCTTGGAAGAAGGAGCCTCTGAATCTGATTCAATTGATCGGGAGAAGTGCGGATGAGATGGCCCCTCTCTGCAAAGAGAAAGGCATCCGGCTCACGGTGGATTTACCGGATCAACTTCCCGAAATTTTGGGAGATCAGGAAAGTCTTCTCCGCGTCTTTACCAATATCATCGGAAACGCGACAAAATATACCCCGGAGAACGGCAATATCGTCCTTTCGGCAAGCGTCGACGACTATTATGTTACGGTCCGGATCGCCGATACGGGAACGGGGATCCCCGCGGACAAACTCCCCTTGATCTTCGAACCTTTTTACCGGGTGCGGGGAAAGGAAGAATGTCAGAGGGGATCCGGTCTCGGATTGACCTTTTGTAAAAAAATCATAGAATTGCATGGCGGAGCGATTACCGCCGACTCCATGGAGGGCCGGGGATCAACATTTCTGGTGAAGTTTCTCCCGCACGTGCGGGCGGGGCACGAGGAGAGCAATACCGCGAAACCTTTCCGGCCGACCCAGGGGGAGCGCGCCTGAAGGGTCGTACGTCTTTTTTCGCAAAAAAGTCAGGATGCTCTTGATTCACGCGGCTGCACACCATTTTTCTGAAGAGGATTCATGAAATACGACGATGAGAAGTGTTATCAATTTCATAAGAAGGACCTTCCCGACCGGTGTTTTGTATGCGGTCGGAGCGTCGAACGGTTGCTGATCGTGAGGCGGATTGCCGGTATGATGCTCGTTCATCTTTGTCCGGATTGCATGCTCGATCATGTTGATGACTATCTTCTCGACAACACGCGGCCCTGGGTCGGCGGGACCTGAAGAGGAATACAGGCCGACGGATCGTCGGGGAGATCTCCGCAGCAAAAGTTCAGGGCAGCGGCATCCATGATGCGACCAGGTTGATCATCGAGAATGGCGGTATGAGGTTTTCCTTGCGGAGGACCCCCTTTTCGGACTTTCACCCCCCCGACAGGAAAAGGTTCACGGACTTCCCGGCGATGAGCAAAAAATCGCGGGGAAAGATGCCCATGTGGAAGAGTGCCCAGAGGGTGATTCCGATCACCGCCGCGTAACCCGGTGAAAAATCCGGCCGGCAGGGCTTCCCCGTCGATTCCCGGAAATACATGAACATGATGACCCGCAGGTAGTAATAGGCGGCGATCGTGCTGTTCAGGACACCGATGACCGCCAGCCCGTAGTATTCGGCCCGGATGGCGGCGCCGAACAGGTAGAATTTCCCCATGAAGCCCGCCAGCGGCGGTATGCCGGTCAGGGAGAGGAGAAAAACCGCCATGGCGAGGGCGATCAGCGGATGCCGCCCGGCAAGACCCGCGTAGCTCTCCATGTCTGTGTTCGGCTGTTCCTTCCGCCCCAGAAGAATGACGATCGCAAAGGCGCCGATATTCATGAAGGTATAGACGAGGATGTAAAACAACATCGCGGAGGCGGAAAACAGGTCGCCGATCACAAAGGCGATCAGGATATAGCCGGCATGGGCAATACTGGAATAGGCCAACATCCGCTTGATGTCGTCCTGGACCAGAGCGGTGATGTTGCCCAGGGTCATGGTGGCGACCGCAATGACCCACAGAATCCCGGACCACGCTTCCCCATAGGGAAGAAAGGCCGTGTAGAACACCCGGAGAAACGCTCCGAACGCAGCGGCCTTGATCCCTGTCGCCATGTACGCCGTAATGGAGGTCGGAGCGCCTTCATAGACGTCCGGGGTCCACATGTGAAAAGGGACGGAGGCGGTTTTGAAACCGAACCCCACGATGAGCATTCCCACGCCGATCAAAAACATCGGGGTGAGATGGAAATGCTCCGAAGCGACCACCACGGCAACTTCCCGAATGTCCAGAACGCCGGTCGTGGCGTAAATCATCGCGATGCCGTATAGCAGAAAGGCCGTGTAAAAAGCCCCCAGCAGAAAGTATTTCAGGGAGGCCTCCGCCGACCGGTGGTCGTTGTTCAGAAGTCCGCAAAGGACGTAGATGGAAATGGACATGACCTCCAGGCCGATGAAGATCGTTATGAAATGGTTCGAAGAAACCATGATCATCATTCCCAGGATCCCGAACAGCAGCAGGGCGTAATATTCCCCGCGGATGATCCTTTCGCGCTCCACGTACCGGAGAGACAGGAGTGTCACCAGCAACGAGACGATCAGCGCCAACGCCTTGAAAAAGGTCCCGAAATTGTCAATCGTATAGAGGTCGTTGAAGAGGCTTGCGGGATTGTCCCAGAGAAGGAAGGTGTGCGCCAGGGCGAGACTGGCGGCTGCCAGCGCCACGGGACCTGTCCAGGTTCCGATCCTTGCCCTTCTGCCGAAGGAGGCCATCAGCAGCGAGACGATCGCGCTCGCGGTGATAATGATCTCGGGGATGATCGCACCGAATTCCAGTTCGGGTATCATGACCTCCATGATTCCCTTCCTCCTTTACCTGGATTCCGCCTGCCTTGCGGCATTAGACGCGACAATAGGCGCCCCGCCGACGGAGACGGAAAGAATGGTCTTTGCCTGCATGCCCTGTAGGTACCCGGTGACCGAAACGTCCATTTTTCGGAGAAAGGGGCTTGGGTAGAGACCCATCAGAAACACGAAAAAGACAACGACGACCAGGATAGTCGTTTCCCTTCCCGTCAGGTCCGGCAGCCCCCGGTTCTCCTCCTTCGTGATCTTTCCGAACATGACCCGCTGAAACATCCAGAGCATGTACACGGCGCCGAGGACGACGCCCGTGGCGGCGAGAACTCCTGAGAGGACGTGGCTCCGGAAGGCGCCCAGCAGGATAAGAAATTCCCCAACGAAACCGTTTGTTCCCGGCAATGCAATCGAGGAGAGGACGACGATCATGAAAAATGCCGCAATTCTGGGCATCTCCCCGGACAGGCCTCCGAAATCGGCGATCATCCGGGTGTGCCGCCGTTCGTAGATCATCCCTACGATCAGGAACAGCCCCCCCGTGCTGATTCCGTGGTTGAGCATCTGGTAGACGCCCCCCTGCAGGCCCTGCACGTTGAACGCGAAGAGGCCGAGCATGACGTAGCCCAGGTGGCTCACGGAGGAGTAGGCGATCAGCCGCTTCAAATCGGTCTGCACAAGGCACATCAGGGCGCCGTAGAGGATGCCGATGATTGCCATCCAGCGGATGATGGGGGTCGCCGCGACGGCGGCCACCGGAAAAAGGGGAATGGCGAAGCGTATAAAACCGTAAACGCCCATCTTCAGGAGAACGGCAGCCAGGATGACGCTTCCTGCCGTGGGGGCCTCCGTATGGGCGTCGGGAAGCCAGGTGTGAAAGGGAAACATCGGCACCTTGATCGCGAAAGAAAGCGCGAAGGCTGCGAAAAGCCAGTATTGCTTGACGGCCGGAATATCGGCCCCGTAGAGGTCCAGCACATTGAAGGTATGAAGCCCTGTCTCGGTTCCGTAGTGGAAGTAGAGAGCCAGAATGGCCAACAGCATCAGGACGCTTCCGAACATCGTGTAGAGAAAAAACTTGATCGCCGCGTAGATCCTTCCCGGTCCGCCCCAGACGCCGATGAGCAAAAGCATGGGCACGAGCATCAGCTCCCAGAAGATGTAGAACAAAACGAGGTCGAGGGAGCACAGCGCGCCGATCATCGCCGTCTCCATCACCAGGAAGGAAACGAAGTACTCCTTGAGCCGCCGCTCGACCGACTCCCAGGAGCAGAGGACGCAGAGGACGGTGAGCAGGGTGGTGAGCAGTACGAGAAACATGCTGAAGCCGTCGATGCCGAGCAAATAGCCGATCCCCCATTCCGGGAACCACGCCCGTTGTTCCACGAACTGCATCTCGGCGGTTCCCTCGTCGAAGCGGAAAAACAGCGGGAGGGAGAGGAAAAATTCCACGAGCGTCCAGATCAGGACCGAGAACTTGATGAGGGAAACCCTTTCGCCCGGTACCAGCATCAGCAGCAGGGCGCCGGCCAAGGGAAGGAAGATGATCCAGCTCAACAGCGGAAACGTCTCGTTCATGGATTGGCCACCTCTCGGCCTTTTTCGGTGTCGCCGTCGCCTGCCGCGGGCGTCGGCGCCTTCTTCAAAACAGCGGGATCAGGATCAGATATCCCACGACCACAATGGCGCCGGCGATGATGCCCAGGGCGTAGTCCTGAACATAGCCGGTCTGCACCTTGCGCAATTCGTCGGCTGCCTTGCGGATGGCGGAAGTCGTGCCGTTGATCAGCCCTTCGATCATCCAACCGTCCGCCACCCGGAGCAGGAAGCCGGCCGCCTTCAGGATGCCCCGCACGAACACGAAGTCGTAGAATTCGTCCACGAAATACTTTCGGAGGACCACCCGGTAGAGACGCGTGAATCTCGCGGTGAAACGGTCGGGAAGGGTCGGATCTTTCACATAGAACCGGTAGGCCAGGAAGATCCCGAAAAAGGCGATCCCCACGGATACGGCCATAAGAGCCGACTCGACCGACGCATCATGGCCGGCGGTTCCCGCCGATGCCCAGACCTCGGCGATCAGCGGAAAGCCTGCCGCCGCTTTCACGGGGGCCGCGGGTCCGAAGACCGGCGCCAGGAAACGCCCGATGGCGTTACCTCCGCCCAGCAGGTGGGGAATCCCCACATAGCCGCCCGCGAGGGATAGTGCGGCAAGGACCGTCAGCGGCACGGTCATGACCCGCGGGGATTCGTGGATGTGACGCCTCACCTCTTCCGGGACCCGGCATTCCCCATGAAAAGTGCCGAGGAAGAGCCGGAACATGTAAAAGGCCGTCATTCCAGCCGTCACGGCGGCGAGGAGCCAGATCAGCACGTGCCCCTGGGGGGAACTAAAGGCCTTCCAGAGGATCTCGTCCTTGCTGAAGAACCCCGAGAATCCGGGAATGCCCGCAATCGCCAGGCAGGCAATGAAGAATGTCCAGTAGGTGACGGGGATCTTTCTTTTTAGCCCCCCCATCTTCCGGATGTCGAGTTCTCCGCCGAGGGCGTGCATGACGCTCCCCGCCCCAAGAAAGAGAAGACCTTTGAAAAAGGCATGGGTCATCAGGTGGAAAATTCCGGCTGTATAGGCCCCCACGCCCATCGCGACGAACATAAACCCCAACTGGCTGATCGTGGAGTAGGCGAGGATCTTCTTGATGTCGTGCTGGGCAAAACCGATGGAGGCGGCGAAGAACGCGGTCAGAACGCCAATGATCGCGACGATGAGCATCGTCTCCGGCGCCATGCTGTAGAGGAGATTCAGCCGTGCGATCATGTAGACCCCGGCAGTCACCATCGTGGCCGCGTGGATCAGCGAACTCACCGGCGTCGGACCTTCCATCGCATCGGGCAGCCATACATAGAGGGGAATTTGGGCCGATTTTCCCATGGCGCCCACAAAGAACAGGAGCGTCACGACCACGGCAACGGGAGCGTCAAGAAGGTGGGCGCTGCGCCCGATCTCCGCAAAATCCAAGGTCCAGACGCCCTGCCCGCCAAGATGGACGAAGAGGGTGATGATGCCGATCAGAAAGCCGAAGTCCCCCACCCGGTTGACGATGAACGCCTTCTTTCCCGCATCGGAAGCGGAATCCTTTTCGTACCAGAAGCCGATCAGCAAATAGGAGCACAATCCCACGCCCTCCCACCCCACGAACATCACCAGCAGGTTGTTTCCCGTAACGAGCAGGAGCATCATGAAGACGAAGAGATTCATATAGATGAAAAACCTGCGGAGACCCGGGTCGTCGCGCATGTAGCCCACGGAGTAGACGTGGATCAGGAAGCCGACACCCGTGACCACCAGACACATCAGGATCGAAAGGGCATCGATCCTAAAACCGATGTCGACGCTCAGCTCCCCCGATGCGATCCAACCGTAGAGGACGTTTTCAAAGGATCTGGCCGTTGCCGGAAGCCGGAGAAATTCCAGGAATACGGCGGCGGAAGCGAGAAATGACAGGAATACGGCGAGGCAGGAGATCCAGGAGACCATGCTCCTGGACGCCCTGCCTCCCAGGGCGGCATTGAGGATAAACCCCAGGAGGGGGAAAAACGGGATCAGCCAGATCTGTTCGGCCATCGGCTCATCTCTCTTTCTGCGTATCGCCGGTCATACCGGCGTCCATCGACGGAACGGGCTCGCGGCGCTTCCCGGAGCCGTCAGCCCCGGAGCAGGTTAATTTCATCGGCATTCACCGTATCCTTCAAACGGAAGACCATCACGAAGATGGCCAGGCCGACCGCGGCCTCCACGGCGGCGACGGTCATGATGAAGAAGACGAACACGGATCCCTCCATGGAGGAGAGCGAATCCCCCGCGGCGATGAAGACAAGGTTCACGGCGTTGAGCATCAGCTCAATGCACATGAAGATCACGATCACGTTCCTCCGGATGACGACGCCGATCGCCCCGATCGCGAAGAGGATGCCGCTGAGGATGAAACAGAATTCGGGCGGAATTCCCTGAAGCATGTCTTTCTCCTATCGGTCTCCCTTGGCGATGATCACCGCGCCCACGATGCCCACCAGCAGCAGGATCGATGCGATCTCGAAGGGGAAGAGATACTGGCCGTAGAGCAGCGATCCGATGGTCTTCACATTACCGATGCGTTGGACCATATCGGCCGGGTAGACGCCGGTCTGTCCCGTCGTCCGGTAGAGCAGCGATCCGAAAGTCATTTCCGCGAACAGCACGGCGGTGATCAGGATGCCCGCCACCCTCGTCTTCCGGAAGCGGTTTTTTTTCCCGGGATCGACCTCCTCGCCCTTTTCCATGTGGACCAGCATGATCACGAACAGGATGAGCATCATGATGGCGCCGGCATACACCATGACCTGCGCAACGGCGATGAACTCGGCGTGGAGAAGGAGGTAGATCACGGCCATCGAAAAGAAGGTCACGATCATCCACAGGGCACTGTGGATGGGGTTCTTCCCCGTCACCATCAGCACGGAGGAGACGGCCGCCGCAAAGGCCGCCGCGATGAAAATCGCCTCCCTGAATCCCATTGCATCCATCTCGTCTGTCTCCGAAGAAGGGTTTAATCCGTTCCGCCGTCCCTGTTTCGGGCGAGGAGAATCTCCCGGGTGAGCAGGAAATCCTTTCTTGCATAGCGGACATTCTCGTAGTCCTGTCCCAGCCGGATGGCCTGGACGGGGCAGGCCTCCTGACAGAAGCCGCAGAAGATGCACCGCAGGGCGTCAATTTCATATCGGCCGGGATAGCGGGAGCCGTCCTCCCGTTCCCGGATCTCCAGAGTGATGCAGTGCGAGGGACAAACGGCGGTGCAAAGGCCGCACGCCACACAGAGGGTCTCCCCGGCGGCATCCTTCCCGAAATAGTGCATCCCCCGCCAGCGTGGCGAGATCTTTCGTTTCTCCTCCGGATAGCGGATCGTGATCGGCCGGGAGAAGAGCGTCATCAGCGTGCGACGGAGGCCTTTCAGAAGAGGAAGAATCATCATTTCACCTCAATGCCGCCACGAGGGCGGTAACCACCACATTCAGGAGCGCCAGTGGGAAGAGAACCTTCCACCCCAGCTTCATGATGTGGTCGTAGCGCATTCTCGGCAGGGTTCCCCGGACCCAGATGAAGAAGAAGCCCACCGCGGACATCTTCAGGAAGAACCACACCGGTCCGGGCAGCAACGGCCCACGCCAGCCGCCGAGAAAAACGGTGGCGGTCAGGGCGGCCACCGTGATCAGATGGGTATATTCGGCGATCATGAACAACGCGAATTTCATGCTGCTGTACTCGATGTTGAAGCCGCTGGCCAACTCGCTTTCCGACTCCGGCATATCGAAGGGAATCCGGTTGATTTCGGCCAGTCCGGCCACGAGATAAAGCAGGAAAGCGAAGGGCTGGTAGACGACGAACCAGACGTCTTGCTGCGCGTCCACGATGTCGGTCAGGCGGAGAGAGCCGGTGAGAACGACGGCGCCGATCAGAATCAGACCGAGGGCCACTTCGTAGCTGATCATTTGGGCCGCCGCCCGGAGCGCCCCCCAGAGGCCGTATTTGTTGCCGGACGCCCACCCACCCAGGACGATTCCGTATTCCCCCAAGGTGCCCATGGCGAAAACGTACAGGATCCCGATATCCACATCGGCGATCACCAGCCGGATCTCCCGTCCGAAGAGGGTGATCCGGTCCCCGAAGGGGATCACCGCGAACATCGAGAGAGCCGTCACGAAGGAGATGATCGGTGCGGCGACGAAGACCGCTTTGTCGGCGCCTGCCGGAATGATGTCCTCCTTGAGGAACGACTTGATTCCGTCCGCAATCGGCTGGAGAAGTCCCCATGCGCCGACCCGGTCGGGCCCCAGTCTCCCCTGGAAGTAGCCGAGGAGCTTTCTTTCCACCAGGGTCAGATAGGCGACCAGCAGCATCAGGCAGGAAACGACGACCCCGTTCTTGATGACGATTTCCAGCAGATCGTAAAATCGTTCCATCTCAATCCTCCTGTGCGCCGTTCCGGGTTGCCGCCTTGCGCAGCGATACCGCGATGGTCTTGGAGGAACCCGGCGACAGGGAGAGCGCATCCCGGCGTTCCCGAAACAACACGCACTCCAGAACGCCCGGCTTCATCCCCGTTTTGATGGTTACGGGCCGAACCATGCGGCCGCTCTCGCTTTCCACGCACAGTTCCTCTCCGTCTTTCAGTTGGAGGGCCGCCGCGTCCTCCGGCGAGAGGTTCAGGGCATCCTTCTGCACCCGGGCTGCGCCCCTTTCCGGAATTTCCCCATGCGTGAAGTGGTGGCTTGCAAAGAGGTCGCGGAGGATCAGGCGATAGGGTCTCTCTTCCCCGACCGTTTCCGGAACGGCCCGCGCGGCGCGTACCGTCAGAGACAGGAACCTTCCTCCGCTGTTCGATTCCGGAACGCTCCCGGAACCGTTCTCCGCTGCGGAGGTGCTTCCGGGGCTTTTTCCTGCGGGCCCGACCGGATCGCGGTCCGGCTTTTCTCCCAGACGAACCAGGAGATTCCGCAGGAAGGCCGCGCCTCCCGGTGGGCCGTTCCGGATCTTCCTTACCTTGCCGGTCTTTCCGTCTCCGGATAGGACGGTGCCCTCCTTTTCCGCAAAGGTCGTGGAGGGGATCGTCAACTGGGCGAAATCCATCGCCTCCGTTGGGAGGACATCGCAGACGGCAACGAACTCCTTTCGGGTGAGGGCGGCCTTCACCATCTCCCCGTTCAGGAACTGGAAGGGATCTTCTTCATAGATCCAAAGCCCGGACAGATCGGGCGAAAGGAGCAATTCCTCGGGCGAGGCCGTCGTCCCGGGAATCGTTGCAGCCCCCATGGCGTTCGCCTGGAGAGCGGTGGGAAGAAAGACCCCCCGGCCCGGCAGGCCTTTCAAGAGGCAGAAGTTGATCAGCGCGGCAAGGCTTTCCTCCCGGTGGGTGATGCCGGAACCGAACAGCACGGCAATCCGGTCCGCTTCCCCGATGAGCCGGCAGGCCTTTCCCAGCGTTTCCTCCACAACGCCGCCCGGTGCGGACATACACGCGGCGGCATCCTTCCGGAGGGCGCCACTGAATTCGGAAAATCCCGGTCGCTTCTCCGCACCCCGGTCGCATCTTCCCTCTTCGAGAAGCCTCCGGGAGAGGGCATTGAAGAGGGGCGCATCTTCTCCCGGCGCCACCTGCAGGTGGACGTCGGCGATCCGCGCCAGCGAGGCGGGCATGGGGTCGACAAGGATCACCCTTGCCCCCGCGGAGAGAACCGCCGCCCGAACCCGGTTCGCGAGGAGGTGGTTGTTGAGTAGCAGATCGGCGCCGGCAACGAGGATCAGGTCGCAGCCGGAGATCCGGTCGTACCCGCCGTCGTCCCAGCCGATTTTCGCTTCCCGGAAAGCGGCGATCGCCTTCCCCGTATGGTAGAAGGCGGAAGAGGCGATTCGGCTTCCCGGGAGAAGCCCGGCAATGCGGGAAATGAGGCGCAGTTCTTCGTTCGTGATCCGGGCGGAGACAATCCATCCCACACCCTTCCCCTCCGCGGAAAGCCCCCGGAGCTGCGCCGCCGCCGTCTTCAAGGCCTCCCCCCATGCCAGCTTCTGTCTGCCGGCAAGGGTGATTCGCTCCGGGAAGAGCAAGCGGGAAGGTGGGGCCATGGAATCATACCCGAAACGGCCGCGTACGCAAAGGGAGGAACGGTTGGGGGGTTCATCGGTCCCGCTGACCACCTTGCTGATGGCTCCCCCCTCACAGACATCCAGCGTCAGACGGCAGCCGAAGCCGCAATGAGAACAGGTGGTGTCGATTCGTTCGCTTTGCCAGGGCCGGCTTTTGACGGGGCTCACAGCCTCGGTCAGGGCGCCGACGGGACAGAGGGAGAGGCACTCTCCGCAGGAGATGCAGTCGCCGGGATCAATCGCCGCAATCCGGGATTCGAACCCTTTTCCTGCAATGGCGATGGCGGCCCGGCCCGATATCTCGCGGCAGGCCCGGACGCACCTTCCGCAAAGGACGCAGCGGAGCTCCCAGTAGCGGATGAGCGGCGTGGCATAGGTCTCTTTCCGGTCTTCCCGGAAGGCCTCATACTCCGCCTTTTCGATTTCGTGCTCGTGGACCAGATCCTGGAGTCGGCATTCCCCGCCCTTGTCGCACTGAAGGCAATCCAGCGGGTGGGAAACGAGGATGAATTTCAGGAACTCCCTCCTCATCCGAAACAGCCTCTCCGAGCGGCTGGTGACGACAATTCCATCCAGGGCCGGCGTGGTGCACGCGGTCATCGGATCGCGGTATCCCTCCACCTCGACGACGCAGAGCCGGCAGGAACCCATCGGCAGCAGCCGCTCATGGTGGCAGAGGGCGGGGATGCGGATGCCTCCCTCCCGGGCCGCGGCGAGGATCGTGTTCCCCCTCCGGGTAGTGATTTCCCTGCCGTCGATGGTCAGTCGAATCCTGTCCATTTCCATTCCTTCAGCCGAGAGCGATCATTCCGATTCGATAGCAACGCAGGCAACGCGCAGCCTCAACCACGGCCTCGTCGATCCGGAGGCCGCGTTCCACCTCCTCAAAGGTCCGCTTCCGCTCTTCCGGATCGAGCATTGACGGTGCCGGCGTCTTAAGGCCGCCGATCACGCTGATCCGCTCGTCCGGGTCGTAGACCCCGATCGCGGCGAAGAGCGCCCGAAACCGTTCCTCCTCCGAGACTTCCAGCTTGCCGCCACGGAGAAATAGATCGATCTTTTCCGCCGCCGTTTTCCCCGTGCCGGTCGCCCGCACCAGAACATCGGGGCCGGTGATGCAGTCGCCGGACGCGAACACCCCCTCCAGCGAGGTGGCGAAGGTTTCCCCGTCGGAATCGATCGTGTTCCACTTCGTCAGTCGGATCCCATCATCCGCTGCGAGGAACGAGAGATCCACCTTCTGGCCGATTGCCGGGATCAGGATGTCGGCGTCGATCACGAACTCCGACCCCGCGACCGGAACGGGACGCCTCCGGCCGCTCTCGTCCGGCTCCCCCAACTCCATGCGGATACACTGCACTCCCACGACCCTGCCGTCTTGGGCCAGAATCTTCGTGGGGTTGCAGAGGAAGTGAAAGCTGACCTTTTCCTCCTCGGCGTCTCTGATCTCCGCCGGATCGGCCGGCATCTCCGTCCGCGAGCGCCGGTAGACCAGATTCACGTCTCCCTTGCCGATGCGGAAGGAGGAGCGGACGCAGTCGATCGCCACGTTGCCGCCGCCGACCACCACCACCTTCTTCCCCTCCGGGTAAGGATCCTTACCCATGCTGATCTCCAGGAGGTAGCGAACTCCGGGGATGAATCCGCGGTAGCCTCGCTCCTCGCCCTCCACCCCCATCGGCGTGCTGTCCTGGGCGCCGACGCCGATGAAGACGGCATCATACTCCCTCCGGAGATCCTTCAGGGCGATACCTTTCCCGACCTCGATGCCGTAGCGGATTTCCACGCCCGCCTCCCGGACGATCTCCACCTCGCGCCGGAGGATTGAACGGGGAAGGCGGAAGTCCGGGATACCGATCGCGGCCATACCGCCCGGTTCCGGGAGCTTCTCAAAGATCGTCGGCCGATGGCCCTTCAAGGCAAGCCAGTAAGCACAGGAAAGACCCGCCGGTCCGGCGCCGATGATGGCCACCTTCCGCCCGGTTTTCCTCCCGGCCGCGGCTTCCGGACGCCGGTTCTTGTCAATTTCGTAATCGGCAGCAAACCGCTTCAGATTCTTGATGGAGATGGTTTCGTCCAGCTTCGCCCTCCGGCAGCGCGATTCGCAGGGACGAATGCAGACCCTTCCCAGCGTCCCGGCCATGCAGATGCTCCGCCGGATCCGGCTTAGCGCTTCGGCGAACCGCAGCTCGCCGATATCCTCCACGTACCCCGGGATATCGAGGCTGCCGGGGCAGGCACTGATGCAAGGGGTGGTCACGGCGAAACGGTAACGGCCCATCCGCACTTTCCTCTCCTGAGCAATGGCGGAGGAAAAGGCCTCGGAAAAATACTCCAGCGCATGCAGGATCGGGGTCATGCCGGTTTGGCCGATGGAGCATTTCGACCCCTCCCGAATCCGGAGCGCCACCTCCCCGATCAGGACCGGCCACCCCGCCCGGCCCTCTCCGGAGGCGATCTTTCCCAGCCAGTCGGCCACGAGCTTCGTGCCGACACGGCAAGGAAAACATTTCCCGCAGGATTCCCCCTGAACGGCCTCCGCATAGCGGGCGCAGAGATCGACAATGTCGACATCTTCATCCCGGAGGATGATGCCGTTCCAGCCGATAAAGGCCTTGATCCGTTCCCCGGGCCGGAAATTCTCCGGAAGCCGGACATTGCCGGGGCGGACCTTGTCATTCCCCGACATCTTCCGGTCTTCCACGAGTTCTTCCCGCCAGGAGCTGAAAAAAATATCTTCCATCTTTTTTCCTATCGGTCGATCTCTCCCAGGACGATGTCGATGCTGCCGATGGCGGCGACGACATCGGCCACCATCTCCCCCGTGATCATATTCGGCAGGGCGCTCAGATTGCTGAAGGAGGGAGTCCGGATCCTCATCCGGAAGGGTTTGTTGGTCCCGTCGCTGACGATGTAAAAACCCAGTTCGCCCTTCGACGATTCGATGGAGGAGTACACCTCGCCACAGGGGGGACAAAACCCTTCCTGCATGATCTTGAAATGTCGGATCATGGCGGCGATGTCCCTCCCCGCCTCCTCCTTCGGAGGCGGCACAATCAGAGGAGCATTCGGGGTGGACACCGGCCCATCCGGAAGTCTGTCCATAACCTGCCGCACGATCCGGTTGGACTGCCGCATTTCCTCCATCCGCACCCGATAGCGGTCGTACACATCTCCGTTTCGGCCCAACGGAATCTCGAAATCGAACTCCTCGTAGCTGGAGTAGGGAAAGGCCTTCCGGACGTCGTAGTTTACGCCGGAAGCCCTCAGCGGGGGGCCCGTCACCCCAAAGTCGATGCACTCCTCCCCGGAAAGGGGTGCGATATGCTGCGTTCGCTTCTTCCAGATGATATTTTCCGTCAGCATCTCCTCGTATTCATCGATCTTCCGCGGGAGGATCTCCGTGAACGCCCGCACGGCCGGTGGGAAATCGTCGGGGATATCGGCGGCCAGCCCCCCGACCCGGATGAAACTGGGGGTGAGCCGCGCGCCGGTCACCAGTTCCAGCATCTCCATGATCGTTTCCCGCTCGCGAAAGGGGTAGAAGAACATCGTCATCGCGCCCAGATCGAGCGCATGCGTCCCCAACCAGAGGAGGTGGGCGGCGATTCGCTGAAGTTCGGCCAGCAACACCCTCAAGTACTGGGCTCTTAGGGGGATCCGGATGCCCAGGAGTTTCTCCACAGACAGGCAGTAAGCCAGATTGTTGGAGAGGGCGCTGGTGTAGTCCAGCCGATCCGTCAGGGTCAGTGCCTGTGGGTATGTGAGGGATTCGGCCAGCTTCTCTATCCCTCGATGCAGGTATCCGACGTGGGGCACGGCCGTGACGATCACCTCTCCGTCCAGTTCCAAGACCAGCCTCAGCACCCCGTGCGTCGCCGGATGCTGTGGTCCCATATTGACGGTCATCAGACTCGTTTCAGGCATCGGTTTCGTTTCCCTGGAATCCGCTTGGAGGTTTCTGCTGAAACACGAAAGACCAGAAGGGCCTTTCATAGCCGGTTCCCTTCAGCGGAAAATCCTTTTTCAAGGGATTACCGACGAAATCTTCGTCGAGCAGGATTCGCCTTAAATCGGGGTGACCATTGAACCGGATCCCGAACATGTCGAACACCTCGCGTTCGAGCCAGTCCGAAGCCTTCCAGATATCGCTGACCGTTTCGAGCGCCTCACCGTCATGCAAGCGGGCTCGAATTCGCAGCCTGTGCCCGAACCGGGTGGAGTACAGGAGATACGCCATCAGGAAACGGGGGGCTTCGTTTTTAAGGTCCACAGCGGTCAGGTCGAGCAGCAGATCGTAAAACAGGGTGCCGGTTTCCCGCAGATGCTTGAGGATGTTTCGAATCCGTCCAGGATCGACCGTTACAGTGGTTTCGCCCCTCCATTCCTCCACGCTCTGCACCGCATCCGGAAACTTTTCTTTCAGCAGCTCGCCGACGGCGCGTCTATCCATGTCTCCTCCGGGGCAGGCTGACCAGCTTTCTCAATCCCCACGGTTCCCGGGCGATCTTCTCCTGCAGGGCGATTAGTCCGTTGAGGAGATCCTCCGGCCGGGGGGGACAACCGGGGACATAGACATCCACGGGGATGATCTGGTCCACGCCCTGGACAACGCTGTACGTTTGAAAAATCCCCCCGCTGCAGGCGCAGGAACCGTAGGCGATTACCCATTTCGGTTCCGGCATCTGCTCGTGGATGCGCTTCAGGACGACCCCCATTTTTTTCGTCACCGTGCCCGCGACGATCATCAGGTCGGCCTGTCGGGGCGAGGGGCGAAAAACCTCGGCGCCGAACCGGGCGATGTCGTATGTGGATGAACTGGCTACCATCATCTCCAGTGCGCAGCACGCCAGGCCGAACGTGACGGGCCAGACGGAGTTCTTCCTCGCCCAGTTGACGACCTGCTGAAGAGATTGTTGTGAACGATCGGCTATTCCCATTCCAGGGCCCCCTTTTTCCAGACATAGATGTAGCCGATGAAGAGAATGAATATAAAAAACAGCATCTCCGCAAAACCGAAAAGCTTCAGGTCGCCCGCCACCACCGCCCAGGGATAGAGGAACATGATTTCGATGTCGAAAATCAAAAAAAGCATCGCCACGGTGTAATAGCGGATGCTGATTTTCATCCGGGTCGGCCCAATGGTCTGCATACCGCATTCGTAGGGCGACAGCTTAATGTTGCCGGATATGCGGTGCCCGAGGATATGCGAAGCGCCGACGATGAAAAGGGCAATCAAAATGGCGAAACCCATCATCACAAGGATAGGGATGTATTCGCTCATGGTTTGGACCTCACGATGAAAGTGCCGTGTCCGTTGGCCTCCTTCGGCTGCACCGGACGGCCGCCGGTTTCTCTCTATCCGCGTGTTTGCCGCTCCTGCCGCCGTGGATTCGAGGGCTGCCTGTCGACCGCCTGCGAAACGGGGGATCCTGAGTTGCCGGAGATCGCTTTCTGCCGTCCAGCAATTATGATACCAACAGCGAAATGGTTTGATTTGTCTGAATATTGTATAGAGGGGCGGTCGGCTTTCTCGCGTCGGGAAGGGGCAAGACACCCCTGCAAGGGGGGATTTTGCCCACCACGTTGGACTTAAAAAGTCGGAACGGCTGCGCACGCAAGGTTCGTTCCGGTGAAAAGGGGACTGCGGATTAAGGTACTAACCATTTTTCCTGACTGAATCATCCCGATTCCGACGGAAAGCGGACGTGCAGGGTTTCGGGAATGCCGATCAGCAGGGGTAGACGGACCAGCAGATCGATGGCCACAAAGAAGAGAAAGATGTACTGCGGGCCGATCCCGTCCCAGATGATCCCCGCGCAAAGCGCCAGCACGGCGCTCGTGACCATCTTGAACAGACGGGTAATGCCGGTCCACCTGCCCATCTGTTCCGGAGGAACCATCTCACGCTCGATGGCGGCGACGACCGGCGCGCCGATGAAATAAAAACCCTGCAGAATCCCCGCGATCACCAGCAGCGCCGGCGACGGCGCCCAGATCAGCAGCAGGTTGGATAACCAGAAAAGCGGGATCGTGACATAAAGTACTTTCTTCCGGCCGATCCGGTCCGCAAGCCGACCCAGCGGAATGGCAAAGGCAATCGAGGCCAGAGCCGATCCGGTCACCATGATGCCCAGGATCAGTTCGTCGGCCCCCTTCATCTGGTGAGCGAACACCTGGGTGAAGGGGAAAACCATCCCCAACGGCAACTGGGAGATGGAGGTGATGACCAGCCATTTCTTCAGATGCCGACCGCCGCGGAACACCTGGCCAATGTCCCGGATCAGGTGCGGTCTCCGGCTTTCCGTCGTGACCCATTTTCGATTCGACAGTTGCGTTACAACGATAAAATAGGTGCCGACCGTGATCAGAAGACCCACAAAAAACAACGGTCGGATGCCGCCGAGATTGACGCCGCCGCACCCCATGACGAGCCATACGGCGAAAAGCGGCCCAGCCATCCCCAGCAACCCGGCGGCCAGCGTCTCGCAGATCAGCATTCCGGTGGCACGATCCCGGTTGATCAGGCAGTTTCCGCAGATGGTGGCGCAACTGTTGTTGCTGGTCGAAAATCCCAGCCAATAGCCGATCATCGCAACGATCGTCCATCCCCAACTCTGGGCCAGGCCGTAGGTGAGATAGGAGACGGCCAGAAAACCGATGCCGATGAGGTAAATCCGTTTCGGCCCGATCCGATCGATGAACCAGCCGGTAAAAGGCCCGCAGAGACCGGCAACGATCATGCCGATGCTGTTGACGACGCCCAGTTGGGTTCCCGTAGCCCCCAGCGCGACGATATAGACGGACAGGTAGGGGAAAACCATCTGGTAGGCAAGCCTTTCGAGGGAAGTGCGCAGAACGGTCACCTTCCAGTCCCGCTGCTGTCTTTTCAGAAAGGAGACTCCGCCGCGGATCAAAACCAAAAGCGGTCCCGATGTTTCCGAACGATTTTTCAATACAGCTTCCTCCCAAGAATTCGCCGATGGTATATCCTGAACAAAGCGGACGCTCTTATCCTTCCGCCGATCAAAAAGCAAGCGCTTTAGCCGTCCGCCTTCTGAAAGCGGAACGGCAACCATTTGAAGACATACGTCAACTTATTGCCGGATGCAGATAGGAAACGATCGCAAGGCAGGAATGATGCGGACCTGAGCTCGGGGAAATATTTTGCCGTTCATGTTTCCGTTCGGACCGCAACGAAAATTTTGTACAATACCGTAACGATCAGCAATCCCAGCGCCCAAACCCCGATCGTAACGGCAATTTCCGGTCCGGTGGGGATGTAATCCGTAATCGCTTCCAGCGGGGAAGGGATAAAGCCCGTAATCACGAGGCCGAGGCCCTTTTCGATCCACAGCGACAGGAACACGAGGCAGCAGGCCAAGGCCAGAATGGGTTCCCGCTTTCGCGTTCGGGGAATGATCAGCAAAACGAGGGCGACGACGGCGGTGACGGCCGATACGCTCATCCAGTTCGCGATCATATTGTGCCCTTCCAAACCTCGGAAAAGGTAAGTCAGATGGTGCATGTGGCCGGGGATCTGGCTGTAGAAAGCGGTGAAGAGTTCCACCAGCACGAAGAAAATACTCGTCGCCAGCGCATAGGCCACGATCTTGGCCAGGGTCTGGACCGCCTTTCCCCCGGCGTCAAACCGGGTGAACCGTTTCAAAATCAGACAGAACAGGATCAGCAGGGCCGGACCCGAAGCGAAGGCGGAGGCGAGAAACCGGGGCGCCATGATCGCCGTCAGCCAGAAACCCCTACCCGGCAGACCCGCGTAAATGAACGCGGTGACCGTGTGGATGCTGATAGCCCAGGGAATGGAGATGTAGATCAGGGGCTTCACCCACGCCGGAGGCGGGACACCTTGCTTGTCGCTCTCCAGAACCGTCCAGCCGGTGACGATGTTGATCAGCAGATAGCCGTTGAGGACCACCATGTCCCAGAAGAGGATCGAATTGGGCGATGGGTGGAGTATCATGTTCATCGCCCGGTCGACGCGCCCCAGGTCCACCAGGACGAAGGTGAGGCACATGATCACCGCGGAGACAGCCAGGAATTCCCCGAGGATGGTGATCTTCCCGAACGCCTTGTGGTCGTGGAGATAGTACGGAAGAACCAGCATCACCGCCGAAGCCGCGATCCCGACGAGAAAGGTGAACTGGGCGATGTAGAGCCCCCAAGAGACGTCACGGCTCATGCCGGTGATTCCCAAACCGTAATCAAGCTGTCGGAGGTAAAAGAAAAAACCGATACCGGTCAGCAGCAGCAGCAACGCCACCCAGATCCCGTATCCGCGACTTCCTTTCAGGGCTTTTTCGAGCACGGCGTCCTCACAAAATGTAATAGATCTGCGGTCCCGTCCCCAGATCCGCTCTCCGGCGGAGCGAAAATTTTTCGTTGAGCAGGCAGCGGACGTCCGATCCGGGGTCATCCAGATCGCCGAAGACCAAAGCCTTTTCCTTGCAGGCCGTGACGCAAGCGGGCAGGATCCCCTGCGCGAGCCGCTCCTCACAAAAGTTGCACTTCTCCACCACGCCCTTGGTCCGGGTGGGAAAAGCCGGATCGGTCTTCGGGATGAAAGGCCGAGGATCCCTGTAGTTCATGCTTCTCGAACCATAGGGACAGGCCGCCATGCAGAACCGGCAGCCGATGCAGCGATGGTAGTCCATCATCACGATGCCGTCCGCCCGTTTAAAGGTCGCCTGTGTCGGGCAAACCCGAACGCAGGGCGGATTTTCGCAGTGGTTGCATAAAACCGGAGCGGAAAGAACTCGAATGGATTCCGGCAGACGGGGGTGCGCCTCCGCGGGAAAGACATGCGTCATCTTCTCGACGCCGATCCAGTGGACGTCGTCCTTCCGGTTACCAAAATCGGGCACGTTGTGCGTCCGATGGCAGGCCTCGATGCAATCCTTGCAGCCGGACGGGCATTTCCCGGCGATCACCGCCATGGCCCAGCGCTTGGCCGTCAGGGGCGAACCGGCATTCGCCATGCCGGGCGGCTGTCCCGCAGCGGCCGGTACGCCCGGCTGCTGAGCGCTGTCGAGAACCTTCGCCAGAGGGGGGAAAACGAGACCGACCGCGGAAATCCCGGCGATCTGTAGGAACTCTCTTCGTGTGGGCGCCATCAGCGGACCTCCCCGGGGATGATATGACAGTTCCAGCAAGAGGGGTTGGCCCCCGCGTAATCGTGGCAGCGGTCGCAGAATTGATCCTTGTTGCTGTGGCATTTCAGACAGGTTCCGGTCAGGCTGATCTCGTATATCTTTCCGTCCGCCGCCGTATAGGTTCGCTTGCCTTCCCGGACGACGCTGTCCCGCCAGTCGTTCAGGAGCCGCATGTGGTTCGCCCTCATAAACGGGGCCGGCTCCACGCAGAGTTTTTCCCGGAGTTGCTCGATCGCGGGTGTATCGAGTTTCAGGTCGGGCGGGGGAACCGCCCTCCCCCTCCCATACCAGAACGGAAAGCTGACCACGATCAAGAAGATGATAATCCCGGCGAGGATCATGCCGCGGTTATAGAGTTTCATCGACAGCCTTTCCTTCCCCTTCCAGCGGCTCACCGCGCAGGTCGGTCGTTCTTTCCTTCTCACCCTTCATGATCAGGGCATTGGCCACGAGTTCATGCACCCCGGTGACCTGCACTTCCGGCACCCAGTATTCCATCAGCGCGGTCAGGACCGCCCGGTCGATCGCGCACATGCAGGTCAGGCGGTTCACCCCGTATTTCTCCCGGACGGCCTTGACGGCCATGGCCCGCGGCATCCCGCCGCGCATGCGCATCTCCAGATTCTCGTCGTTTCCAAGTCCGGCGCCGCCGCCGCAGCAGAAGGTGTTTTCCCGGATGGTGTCCTCGGCCATCTCGTGGAAATGGTTGCAGACGTGGTTGATGATGTACCGCGGCTCCTCGAACAGCCCCATCGCGCGGGAGGGATTGCAGGAGTCGTGAAACGTGACCTTCAGGTGGTCATTCCGGGACGGATCGAGCTTCAGTTTGCCGTTTCGGATCAGGTCCGAGGTAAATTCGCTGATGTGAACCATCTTCGTCGATCGGGCATTTTCAAACCGCGTTCCGGTGATCGGGGAAACGGGCACATCGAGAAAATCGGCGGGACCGTTCATCGTATCCATGTACTGGTTGAGCACCCGCCACATATGGCCGCATTCGCCGCCGAGGATCCATTTTACGCCCAGCCGCTTCGCCTCGGCGTAGATCTTGGCGTTGAGCCGTTTGATCATCTCGTGGGATGTGAACAGACCGAAGTTTCCCCCCTCGGAGGCGTAGGTGCTGAACGTGTAATCCAGACCGATCTCGTGGAGAAGCGCCAGGTAGCCCATGCAGGTGAACGTGCCGGGATCCGCGAAGTAGTCGCCGGAGGGGATGACGAACAGCACCTCGGCGCCCTTCCTGTTCAGGGGCACCTCCACGTGCACGCCCGTGCGGTCTTCGAGATCTTCCGCGAGGAATTCGAGCATATCCTTCACGCCGCCGGGCTGAATCCCGAGGTGGTTGCCGGTCCGGAAGCAGTTGGCCATCGGCTCGGTAACCCAATTGATGTTGCAGCCGACGAGATTCAGGAGCTCCCGACCCATCATCGTGATCTCCGCCTGGTCGATCCCGTATGGGCAGAAAACAGAGCACCGACGGCACTCCGTGCACTGGTAGAAATAGTAGAACCACTCCTTCAGCACATCGACGGTCAGGTCGCGGGCCCCCGCGAGGCTGCCGAAAAGCTTTCCCGATTTCGTAAAATAACGGCGGTAGACGGAGCGCAGGAGTTCCGCCCGCACGACGGGCATATTTTTCGGATCTCCCGATCCGATGTAGAAGTGGCATTTGTCCGCACAGGCGCCGCACCGAACGCAGAGATCCATGAACAGCCGAAACGACCGGTACTTCTCCAGACGCTCCCGCATGCCCTCCAGGATGATCTCCTTCCAGTTCTCAGGCAGTTTCCAGTCCTCGTCGGAGGGCTGCCAGGGTCTCGGGTTCGGAAGGTCCAGCGCGGTCAGGCTCTTGGGCGTGCCGCTGTAGCTCCAGGTCCCCGGCCGAAAAACGGTCGGGGTCTCCATCCAGGGAGTCGGGGGCGGCTCGTAACGGACCGCAATCAGCTCATCGGGTGTCGGTGTCTTGACAGAGGACATCTCTACTCCTTATCCAACGGCAGTCCCGCCAGCTTCATCTTCTCGCGAAACTCGTCCTCGTATTCCTCGTACGTATGCACCTTCACCGGCGCGTTCCACGGATTGATATGCCGCTTCCTCCGGTTGTCGTTGGCCAGGTTTCGCGTCGGACTCAGGAAGACCCCCCCCATGTGCATCAGCTTGCTCATCGGGAAGAAAACCATCAGCGTAAAGACGAAGCAAAGGTGCATATAGAAGAGTGTTCCGACCCCCTGCGGATCCACGGCAGAAAAGATCACCCATCCCAGCGCCACGTTCTTCACCTGTAACAGATCGGCGGGAAAGAAGTGCCTCATCAGGATGCCGGTAACGACCACACCCAGGATCAACAGCAGCGAAAAGTAATCGGTAAAAAGCGAGATATAACGGATCCGCGGCGCGCAGATCCTGCGGAGCAAGAGGAAGGAGAGTCCGGCGAGAAGGGCGGCATCGCTCAGATAGAGGGTCGGGACGCCGATCTCGAAGAATCCGTCCAGCACGGAGAGGCTGTTGATCCAGCCGGAAATGGGTTCGATGAAAAAGCGCAGATGCCGTAGAACGACGACCAGAAGCGACCAGTGGAAGAGAAGACCGAAGAACCAGAGCCATTTCGCGCCGCCGTACACGAGCCGCTGTTGCAGGATTTCCGCTTTCGTATTCCGAAACAACGAGCGGAACAGAAAAATCTCCAGGGCCATTCTCCCGATCACGCCCAACACGTTGGATGGATTGTCCAGCGGGTTGGCCTTGATCCAGGAAAGCGATTTTTCCTGGCCGCAGGTGCTGGGAATGCGGAACGGAACGGGGGACTTTGCCCACTGAACAACACGATAGACAAACCCGATCAGAAAAAATGCAAAGGCCGCGTACGGGATGATGACGGTCAACAGGTAAGACAGACCGGCGCTGGATGCGAACCCCAGGGCCGCAAGGGTCAGGATCAGAATGGCAATCAGGGATTTCAATAGATTCATGATACCTGTTCCGGTTAGGCCTTCCATGACGGATCATCGCCGAATTGAATCAGCGGTTTTTTCATGTCGGCCATGGCGTTGACGATCAATTCGACCAGACCGCCATAATGGATTCGGCTTCGCTCTTCCGCATGGTAGAAGTTGATGATGTCCCGGATGGCGCCCTTGCAATTGGAACAGGGAGCGCAAACATATTTCGGGATCTCCGCGGGCTCGCCCTGAAATGCATTCAGGATCTGGAGAAATTTTTTACGGCTGCTGACCAGATTCCGCCAGTCCTCGAAATTATACGGAGACATGATGGCAAAACCCGAGCCGCCGCCGCAGCAATAGTTGTCCACCCCGTGCGGCGTCATCTCCCGGAACCGCGGTGCGATCTTCCTGAGGATCCGCCGTTGGGGTTCCACGATCCCCATTGCCCGGACAAAATTGCATGGATCGTGCAGCGTGACGGGAAAATTGTTTCTTCGCGGATCAAATTTCAGCTTCCCGCCCAGCACGATCTTTTCCAGCGTCACCATAGCCGATTCCCGCGGAATATTCAAACCTCCCGTCAAGAGGCGGTCGGCGATGACGGTCAACGCCTTGTGCGCATGACCGCATTCACCCATGACGATCTTCTTGACCTTCAGCCTCCGGGCGATTTCCGCATGCCTGACGGCGACACGCGAAAACTGCACATCGTCGTACCACAAGCCGTAGTTGACCGCATCGTACCCAACCGTCTCCGAGGAGAGGGTCCACGAAAGTCCGGCCGCCTGGAAAATGATGGCGAACGCCCCGACGTTCTCCGGCCAGGCGAGCATCTCGCCTGCATTGTGGAGCAACAGAATATCCGCGCCTTCCACGTCCCAAGGGATATCGACCTTCCAGCCGGTGATCTCCTCCATTTCTTCCTGGATGAAATCGACGCTGTCCTTAGCAGCCAGCGGGTTCATGCCGGTGGAGGAGCCGACTCGGAGATGCTGAACCGTTCCTTTTTCATGGAGTTCTTTGGGGGAAATTCCCATCTCCTGTGAGAAGAGCTTCCGGATCTCGTGATTGATCAACCCGTTGTCCACGCCGATCGGACAGACCGTGGCGCAGCGCCGGCATAGCGTACAGCGGTAAGACAGCTCGGCCAGTCGCGCGATCGTCGTCCAGTTCAGATCGATGTCGCCTGTCAGCTTGGACGTGATTTTCCCGCCCGGCTTAAGGTACTTGTTATAGATCCGGCGCAAGACCTCTGCGCGAAACATCGGCCGGTGGATGTCTTTTTTGCCGCTCATCTCATAGACGGGGCAGGCATCGGAACAGGTCTGGCATTTGGTGCAGTGCTCCATGGAAAGCAAGAGCGGCTGCAGAAACGTCCAGTTGTTCTCCTTCTCGAACAGTTTTTTCAAGCCGGAGAGAAAGCGCCGAACCAGTTCCTCTTCTTCTTCTCTGTTTGCGGGCTTTGGAATGCCGATGGCGACCGTATCGTCGAGAGAGGTCTCGATGTGTTTGACCTTTTCCGGATTCAGCGGAGGGATCGCCCTCTCGTTGAAATCCTCATACGGGGGGGGCAACGGTGAAAGATCCCCGGGCTCGATGTGGCAGAGGCATTCGGACGGCTTCGCCATATCCGACGGTTTTACCGTTTCTTTCATTTCATCTCCTTGGGCGCCGAAGACGCAATCTCTTGCCACGACTTCCGTCCGTCTGCTTCGACATGTTTCGCCTTCCATGTCGGCTTCAGTGCGAGATTTTTCAGAATGGCGGCCTCGACAGGACCGCCGCGCCGGTTCGGGGCGTCGTCCCATTTGACATTGTGATAGAAGAAATACTTCATGAACATATGGGACATATGGGTCAACGGGATATAGGCCGCCAGAAGCGACGCCAAAATAACGGTGCCTCCTCCCAGAAAACTTTGCACGGGCGTGTAGGCGTTCAGAGAGCCTCCTCCGGTGAGCAGGCCGAACGTGTAGGCCTTCGCTCCTTCGAGAAGCGGATCGGTGAACAGGCACGCGAGAAACGCAAACAGGAAGAAAAGAAAAATAAAAACGATGTTGAAATAATCCATGAAGGACGAGTAGTCACGCAATTCCGGATCGATCAGCCGCCGGAAGAACATTCCCGCGCTGCCGGTCACTCCCAGAATCAGGCCGACCCAACCCGTCAAAACAATCATGCCGCTCAGCAGCGTTCTGAGAGCGCCGCCCGCCGAAGGGGCGCCTCCCGGCAGGACCGAAAAGGCATGGAGAACCAGCAGGCCGAAGGTGGCGATCATCAGGTACAATCCGAAATGGAACGGGAAGGAAACCCACCACAGTTTTCGATTTTCTTTCCACAACCCGCGAATGAACAAAATCTCCGGCACCATGTATTTCAGTTCGTTCAACAACGAACTCCGTTGTTCCTTCTCCCACCAGTTCCAATCTTCCATGTAGGAACCGCCATGATCCAGCTTCTCGCTTACCTCATGCTGGACGGGATAGAGCTCCCATCGGACATGCATGGGAAGGGTCCATTGCCGATAAACGTGGCAACCGGCGGCAAGGAAAAACACCAAAATTGATAGATAAGACAACAGATAAAAACCCATGGGCCAATTCCTCTACTGGGTGAGCCTGCGGACAATGCTCAGGATTTCTTCCGGAGAGATGGGCTTTGAGACGAACCCTTCCGGAGCCGGGATCCGATGACGGGAGGAGATGAAATTTTTGAAATCGTCGGAAACTCCGGTGACAATGATGACCGGAATACTTTTCCATCGGTCGTCCGTCTTGATCTCGCGGAAAAATTTGACTCCCGATTTTTCGGGCATGGATACATCGAGCGTGATGACATCCGGCAATTCTTTCAGGAGCTCCTGCATCGCCTCCTCGCCGTCTTTCGCCTGCACGGTTTTGAATCCCTGATCCTCGAGCAGTGTCGAAAGATAGGTCCGAATATCCTGCTCGTCATCCACGATCAAAATGCGTTTCTGGTCGGCCATTTGATCCCTCCTTGATCACGTCTTGGGCGCTTCGGCGCACTTGGACGGACTCTTCCGGGGAAGTTTTACGATCATACGGGTTCCCTGATTCAACTCCGATTCGATTTTGATTTCTCCGCCATGGGCCTGCGCGATTTTGTTGGATATAAAAAGCCCCAGGCCCGTTCCATTTCCCCTTTTTGACGAGAAGAAAAGGCTGAAGGCCCGTTCCCGAATTTCCTGATCCATGCCGATGCCGTTGTCCACAACCTCGAATTCGATGTGCTCCGGGTATCCCTTGAGCCTGATACAAACCTGGTGAGCCGTCTTCTTGCTGTCCACGCGACAGGCATCCATCGCGTTTTCAACGAGGTTGATCAACAGGGAGCGCACCGCCTTGGAATCGACATCGAATGCACCGGCGTCGCTATCCAAATCGCACTTGAAATCGATCCCCATCTCCACCGCTTTTCCCCGCATCACCTCACAGACTTCTTCCGCAATCGCCAGGCCGGATATCGTTTCCAATTCCGGCTCCCGGTCCTTGGAGTAATAGAGCAGGTCCAAGACCATCCTTCGAATGCGGGTGATATTCCGCTCGACCATCTTCCAGCCCTGCTCGAAACGGGCCCGATCGTTTTTCGCAAGCCCGGTGTTGACCAGATACACACCTCCGTCCAGACTCGTCAGGAGTCCCTTGATTCCATGGGAAATCGAACCGATGACCAGCCCGAGGGAAGTGAGCTGGGATTGGAGTCGGCGAATCTGGGTGATGTTGGTGCTCATCTCGATGACGTTATTGATCTGTCCCGTTGCATTGCGCACCGGGGCCGTATGAACCAAAACGTTTACCTGATCTCCCTTGGGGGAAGTCATCACCTCCTCCGTCTGGTGGACCTGGCCGTCTTCAAAGGTCTGTTTCACGATACAGGGAACGCAGGCTTCCTTACGGTGCATATAGAGCTGATGGCATTTGTCCCCAGGCGAAGCCCCAAAATCCTCGCGAAGTCGCCGATTCGCATCGACAATCCTCAGATTTGCATCCTGAATGGAGATGTAGCAGGGCACCTCCTCAAACAGTTTGCGATAGCGCTCCCGGCTGTCCCGAAGCTGATTCTGCAACAACTTGATTTCGGAAATGTCCGTTTCCATTTTCATGACATGGGTAATTTCGCCGCGTTCGTTCTTGATCGGCGTGGTGTACACGACCAAGAAGACTTCATTCCCCATCGAATTGACGAACTTCTCTTCGTTGCCGTGGCGTACCCCATCCCGAAAAGTGAGTTCCGCCGGACAATGCTCACAGCGTTCCGACCGCTGCTGATGGATCTGGAAGCAGTACCGTCCATCGAAATCGCCAAAATCATTTCGAAAGCGACGATTCGCGTCGACGATCCGGAGATCCCGATCAAGGATGGTCAGGTAGGCCGGGATCATTTCGAAATAATTCCTGTAGGGATTCTCCGTCATCGAATCACTTTCCCCGCATCATTATGCGTTCCCCTGAGGGTGTTTGAGCTCCAGCAACATCCGAACATTGGTTAACAGTGTCTTTTCGTTCACCGGTTTGTCCAGATATCCATCGGGAGGGGCGACGGGACGTTCGTAAATGAGCCGCCGTAACTCCGGCTTCCCGGTAATGATACAGATCTTGGTGGAGCAGATCAACGGATTGTTTCGGATCTCTTCAAATACGTATCCGCCGTTCTTTCCCGGTAGAGATAAATCGAGCGTCACCAGATCCGGTCTTTCCTGGATGACCAGGGCCAACGCTTGATCGCCGTCGGCCGCCTGAATCACTGTGGCTCCCTGATCCTCCAAAACCGCGGTGAGGAATGTCAGGATGTCCGGCTCATCGTCCACGACAAGGATCTTGAATCCCTGCAGCGGCAAGTCTGCGCTCGGGATCAACATGCCGACCGGTACGACGACCCTCTCGGGGATCACCAGCGCATTGGCCGTCAGGTTCACCAGTTGCGTCACCTTCATGCCCAACTTGTAATGCCGGATCACGTCCGTCAAACCGTCCACGCAATTGTGGCAGGAGGTGACCACCGTCTTCGCGCCGGTGGCCTTCAGTTGGTCGGCCTTGATGACGGCCGATTTCAGGCGCTGGGGCGTGTATTCCGACATCGACATCGCCCCCCCTCCGCCCGTACAGCAATAATTTTCCGCACGGTTCGGATACATCTCCTGAAAATCGGTAACCACAAGATCCAAAAGCTCCCGAGGTTCTTCAAATAAGCCACAACTGCGGGCGTTGTTGCAGGAGTCGTGGAAGGTGTACATGTTTTCATTCTTATTCTTATCGACTTGAATCCGGCCTTCCCTGATGTAACGGAGCATCGTCATGACCGAACTTTCTATCGTAAAGGGAACCTCGTTCCCCGACCAGTTCGGCCCTTCACAGCGGGTCGACCGGTATCCGTGCCCGCATTCGGACAAAACCAGCGTTTTCCCCCTCAGTTCACGGACCTTATCGTAGACCCTCAGCGCAACAGCGCCGCCCAGCTCATCATCTCCGGAGAAGAGACCGAAGTTGGTCATGTCCCATCCTTCGCTGGGCATGGTCCAATTCTCTCCCGCCAGATAGAAGATGCGGGCCGCATCGGAAATCGTCCGGGGGTCGTATTTCACCTCCCGAGGATTGATGGCATAAACGATGTCGGCATCCATTTTATCGATTGGAATCCGGGCCGCCGGATCCTTGAACTCCTCTTCCAGTTCGTCGGAGAGCCATTCCAGGGTTTCAATGTATTCCTGCGGCAGCACCCCCATCTGGTTTCCAACTTCCCACTGATCCTTGCTGACGACGGCAACGCCTTCCGGCATGACGCCTACGGAGACAAGCAACCCTCGGGCCATTCGGTTCAGCAGCGCAAAATCCACCCCCATCGGGCAGTTCAGCGAACACCTTCGACAGTTGGTGCATTTTCCGAATACGATATCCTTGAGTTTTTCCAGATCGTCATCGGTCCGAACATCTTGGGCATGAACCCACCAGGGGAATATCTTCCCCGTCCAGTCAAAGTTGCGTTTGAAAATCTTGCGAATCTGATCCGCCTTGTATGCCGGCGCAAAGGTGGGGTCGTCCGGGTTGGCCAGGACATAGTGGCAGGATTCCGTGCACATGCCGCAGTGAACGCAACCCACCAACGAACCCACCAACTGGCGGTTCAGTTTCTTGCTCATTCTCTCGACGACCTTGTCGGCTTTATGCGACCTGGGAATTGGAATCATTCGTTGCCTTTGAATGGATTTGCATTTCTATACTGTTGTCGGTTTTGTCTGCGCTACCCGCTTGACCGGGTAGACGCCGCGATAGTGCATGGTTTTGCCGAAATAGAAGCGAGTAAAGGGATAATAGAGATAATGGGATATTTTACTGAACGGCACATAAACCAGGAAGAAGGCGGTCATGATGAAATAGACCATCAAAGGTCCCTCCCCCAGATCCGGACGGTTCGGGGCCGCGAAAATCGAAGCGAACGACCAGACCGTCAGCAACCCCAGCGAAAAAAGGTCATCCGGCGTACTGATCAGGCGCATCGCCGGATTGCTGAGACGACGGTACATCCGATAGCATCCGATCATGAAGGCCGCCGCAAACAGGAGCTGAAGCAGCCGGACAACGACGATCGGCCTCATCAGATCCGGCGCATACGGGATGACGAAAGACATCCCAATGTTGGCGGCAACGGCCAGATGGAAGACCACGAACTGGATGTAGAAGAAAAACATCCTCCGGGTGCTCTCCATGGACCACGGCATCGCGATGTTGGCCCAGGAATAGATAATTCCCTTGAACAAAGAGGTATCCCGACGCTCGGCAGGGGCTTGGCGATCCCGCGTGGCTTTGAATTTCAGAAACCAACGAATACGAATGATGTAGACAATGGCCATGAAACTCAAGGCCATCAACTGCAACTCATCGGAAACGAAACGAAGGGCGTCGCTCATCTTCACTCCATGATCTTCCGTAGATGTTCCTGGAAAACCCTCAGTTCACGCAAATCCCGAAGACAGAAGACAACTTCCTTGGGATCTACCGCTTTTTTCAGAAACTGTTTGGCCGCTTCCAGGGTGACGCGAGCGCTCACTTGCAGAGGGATCCCGTAGAACCCCGCGCCCATTGCCGGAAACGCGATTCTCTGAAGTTTATGTTCTTCCGCCTTTCGTAGAACATTCCATGTCGTTGCCTTCAATTTTTCTTCGCTGTCCTCTTCCTGGAATCGGGGACCGACTGCATGAAGGATGAACTTGGCCTTGAGGTTGCCTCCGCCTGTGACGACGACGTCCGTCGTCACGGCGTTACGGGTTTTCTTGAGTTCCTCCTGCACTTTTGGACCGCCCTGTGTGGAAATCGCCGTGCCGAATCCGGAGCCCAACGTCAGATCCGGTCGGGCGTAATAGACGATCCCATCCACATTCTCAAGATCGGTGATGAATCCGACCATGAGGCGGATCATTTTCCCCTGCACCCTGCATTCGTCCAACATAACGAAACTCCCCGTTGTATCCGCAACCGAATGGGCCCAGCGAAAATCCGATCTTGGAGAAGTCGAACCAAGGAAAGGCCCGTCATCTTGCCATGGAGGCTGGTTCGGCCTTCTTGGCGCAACGTGTCATCAAACGCGGGAAAGCCTTACGCCAAGTTATCGAGCCGATATCAGGAACATCGCGATTGGACGATGGATCCGCAGACAGGATTTGCCGTGATGCATTCAACCCTGCAACAGCCATCCTCAAATAAGGGGTTAACCCCTCATCGCCGAATCATGACCCATTGATCCTGATTGTGATGGTCGCTTCATAAAACTCAATCAGACGCATCCCGTCGGTTTCGAAAGGCCGGCCAGCTTGCAGGCTCCCTTGGCCGGTCCCGAGGGAAAGAGTTCATAAATCTGTTTGAGATTAAATCCCGTATCCTTGCACATCTTCCGGATCATCGGAGCAATGCCGAACTGGGCATAGTAGTTCCGGATGTAATCGATCAGTTTCCAATGATCTTCGGTCAGCGTACCCTCGATGCCTTCCACGGCGGCGTAACCCTGCGCGAAGTCTCTGTTCCACTTGTCCAGTTCCTGCAGGAAGCCATCCTCATCCACTTCGTACGTCTTTCCATCAATCTCTAATTGCGGCATATCTGCATTACCTCCCTCTATTTAGCTTTTTATTGGTTCCGTTACGACAAACTCATCAACCTCGGCAGGAACAAGCATCTTGACGTCCTCCCATGTTTGTCACCGCCGACGCCTCATTCCCTGGTTCCGAAAATTCTCTTCTTCTCTGATAGGAAACGGCCTGTCCCGACAAGGCCCCGGCCCAACCCTTCGCTCCCGCGGCATGCAGGTGGGAGTATGTGGCCAGCACATTCTTGTGGCACAATCCATCCCTTCGCCCGTGGATGCCATGCCCTCGCCTGACTTGAAAAGCACAAGTGAAGCTCCCCTCTTCAAAATCCGGAATGTGGGAGTAATGAAACTCATGACCGTGGAGGATTTCACCCGTTGGGAAATAGGGATTCGGCGTATCCGCTTCGAGGATGGTGTACCCATGACCTTGAGGGGTCCCCTCGATATGAAAGCAAAACGGAAATACGCCGGCCATCGGAAAGGCCTTCCCCTCCACGATCAGCTCTTTTCCCAGATACATCAGGCCGCCGCACTCCGCATACACGGGAAGCCCGGCCTCCACGGCTGCATGGAGAGATTCCCGGAAACCGGCGTTCGCGGCCAGAGCCGCGGCATGGGTCTCCGGGAAACCCCCTCCGATGTACAGGGCATCCACCGGCGGCAGTTTCCTGTCGCCAAGGGCGCTGCACTCGACCAGAGACGCCCCGGTTTTTTCGAGGGCTTCCAGATTCTCCGGATAGTAGAACCAGAAGGCGGAATCCCTGATCACGCCTATTCTGGGTTTTCTTGCCGCCGCGCGGGCAATTGATCCCTGCTCCGTACCGTCCAGGTTCTGAAAGGAAACTGCAGGGGCACCCCGAGCAATCTCCCACAGCCGATCCACATCCACGTACCGATCCGCGATTTGGGCGGCCTCGTCTACCGCCCTGGCCGACCCTGGATGTTCCCGCGGCGGGATGAGACCCATATGTCTCTCCGGAAAGATCCCGCTCCTGATCCGGGGAACGGCTCCTAAAACGGGCACCGCGCAGCGCTCTTCCACGGCGGAGCGGATAATGGACTCATGACGCGCACCGCCGATCCGATTCAGGATGACCCCCTGGATCGCAACCTGAGGATCGAAATGCTGACAGCCGAGAATCGCCGCGGCAACCGTTCGCGTGGTCATGCTGCAGTCCGCGATCAATATCACCGGCGCCCGCAGCAGCTTGGCCAGTTCCGCCGTACTGTAACTCCCATCCCGGTCCATGCCGTCGAAGAGGCCCCGGTTTCCCTCCACCAACGCGCCGTCCGACGGCTGCACTTGGGCCGCGAAAGACGAAATTAATCCGTCGCGTCCCATCAGAAAGAGATCCAAATTATAACAGGGATGGCCCGCTGCCATTTCCAGCCAGGCGGGATCGATATAATCGGGACCCTTTTTAAAAGGAAATACCTTCTTCCCTTTACGGCGAAGAGACGCCGCGACGCCCACGGTCAAGAAGGTCTTTCCCGAATTGCCTCGCATGGCGGAGAAAACAATTCGTGGACAATCAATAATCATTTTCTCCGCCCTGCTCTATTTTGCTATTCCTTACTCTCTTCCTTACTCTCTTCCGCATCATGCTGGATGCCGGCCCCCTTCAGTCCGAACATCGTCGTGCTGCCGCTCGACCAGTATTCCAGCGTTCCCTCAGCGACCATCTCGTTGACGAGCTTGCTGACCTCCCTCGCCTTTTTGTCCGGGAACATCTTGTTGAAGTCCTTGAGATAGAACTTCGTTTTCAACGTTTTGGCCTTCAGGGTTTCGACGACCAGCTTTTTGTCCTCTTCCGCACCCATGAGACACCTCTTTTCGTTAAAATTTAAACTGCGTGCTGGTTCGCCAGGTCGTGTACGCGAATCGGTAATCGTCGATCAGGTGTTCGGTAAACGGAAGCCCTGTCTTTTCAAAGAAGCGCTCCCAACCGATCCGCGCAGCCCAGTCCCCGAGGCGTTCATATTTCTTTGCGTCTTTCGCATAGGTATTGAGAATTTTCTTGACCGCTTCCACGGTCTGCGGCCAGCGAGGCGCCTCATTGGGAAGAAAAGGAACCACCACCTTGGAGAACATCGGGGCGGTAATCCGATTTGAAAGTTTTCCTCCCACCAGGATGGCCACACCGCTTCCCGTTGCATCCGCCAACGGCATGGCGGGACACATCGTGAAACAATTGCCGCAGTACATGCACTTGTCGTTGTTGACCTCGACACTCTTTTTGCCGTCCACGGTCGTCGCCTTGATGGCTCCCGTGGGGCAAGCCGCGACGGCGAGAGGAATCTCGCACATGTTCCCCAAGTTATCATGATCCACCATGGGCGGTTTGCGGTGAACGCCCAGAATGGCAATGTCGGAGCAGTGAACGGCGCCGCACATGTTCAGGCAGCAGGCCAACGAGATCCGGACATGAGCGGGGAGCCTCATTTTTCCGAAATCCTCGTACAATTCATCCATGACCGCCTTGACCACACCCGAGGCATCGATCGCCGCGGTATGGCAATGAAGCCACCCCTGGGTATGTACGATATTCGTCAGGCCGGCCCCGGTGCCGCCGCGGGGAAACTTGAGCGACCCGCCCGCGAATTTCCGCTTTTCCAGATCCTCCATCAGCGGCTTCAATTTCGCTTCGTCATCGACCATAAACTCGATGTTGTTGCGGGTGGTCCACCGGACATAGCCGTCGCAGTGCTTATCGGCAATATCGCATATCTCGCGAATATGGGTGACGCTCATCAGCCGCGCGCCGCCCACCCGTACGGTGAACACCTTCTCCCCCGACTCGGAGACATGCACCAGCACGCCCGGTTCGAGGATTTCGTGGTACAACCATTTTCCAAAATTCTTCTTGATGACGGGAGGCAGAAACTCTTTGTAATCTCGTGGACCGATATCGGTGATCCTGTCCTTCATCGGATTGCTTGCATCGTAACCCATTTTCACCCCTCCTATTTCTGATGTCGTTTTCTGAAATCTTTGATGTCCCTCTCCCATCCTCCCGGAATGTCCGCTTCCTTCCAGAAGATGTAGGGGTTCGATCTGGGCTCCTTGATCATGCGGGGATCCGGCTTCACTTCGCAAACCTCGAGAAATTTCGCGAATCCCTTGCGCTGCATCAGCTCGCCGAGGCGTTCACGGCTCCGGCCCTCTTCGGACCACCAATCCCAAATCTTATTGATCAGTTCCTTGAGCTCATTGAACGGTTCTTCCATCCTCATGAACGGGATGGTCAACGTCGATAGCTGCGCGCCTTCCAGAATCGGGGCTTTGGCGCCGAACAGGATCGAGGCCCCCGTCTCTTTTCCGATTCTCAGGGCCCGGGGCATCGTATTGATGCAGTGCATGCAACGGTTGCATTCCTTGTTGTTGATCCCGAGTTTCTTTCCGTTCCATCCCATGCAATGGGTGGGACAGAGATCGATCACCTCTTTCTGAATGTCGAAGGGACCCCAGTCGCGACCGGCGAAGCCGCCGCCATCCGGCTTGAATTCTCCGGCCACGTAAGCCCGGACCGCCTCCTGATCGATGCGGATGTCATCCTTCCAGGTGCCGATCACCGACATGTCCGATCTGGCGATCGAGGCGACGCATCCGTTGGGGCAGCCATCGAACTTCATTTTGAACTTATACCCGAACGAGGGTCTGTGCAATTCATCCTGGAATTCCATCGTGAGGTTGCGGCAAGCCTCCTGGGTGTCGTAGCAGGCAAACTCGCAACGGGACTTTCCGATACAGCAGTTGGGCGACCGGAGGTTGGATCCGGAACCGCCAAGGTCCTGTTTGAGGTTATGGGTGAGTTCCCAGAAGATCTCTTCCAGCTGCGGCGTGGTCGTGCCCAAAAAGATGATATCGCCGGTGGACCCATGCATGTTGGTGATACCGCTGCCTCGCCTCTCCCACAATTCGCACATCTGCCTCAAGAAGTCCGTCTTGTAGAAGTAACTGGAGGGCTGATTGACGCGGAGGGTGTGAAAATCCTTGACCGCCGGGAATTGTTCGGGCTGATCGCAGTACCGGCCGATCACGCCTCCGCCATACCCGAAAACACCCGCGACGCCGCCGTGTTTCCAGTGCCCTTCCCGGTCCTTGAAGGAAAGCTCGAGAAGATCGAGCAGATCATCGCAAACCTCCTTCGGTGTCTGTAAGTCCACTTTGGTTTTGTTTCTCGACTCGGCCTCCTGTTTGATATCGGAGACAAAACTCGGCCATTTCCCTTTTTCCAACTCGTCCAGCATCGGAGTCTTACGCTTCGCCATTAAAATACCTCCTCTCGCGTTAATTGCTCTGTCGGGATTCCCCTTGCGGTGTATTCTCCCTCCAGATCATAGACACTATAAACTCTCCACATTCGTCATTTGCAGGCACGATCGATACTACTGCCGCAATCCCTTCACTTCCTTCAGAAACCCCGGGTGCACCTCGTACCCATACGCCAATGCCCGGTCGCAATGCTCCTTCGCCTTTGCCGTCTCCCCCTTCTGAAGATACGCAACGGCCAGGTTGTTATGGGCAACCGCAAACCGCGGGGCAATATCAACGGCCTTTTTGCTGTGAGCGATACTTTCTTCGATCTTGCCCTGCCTCAAATAGGCGCTCCCCAGGGCGCTCAACGCCTGAACGAACTTCGGGTCTTTTTGAACGGCCTTCTCAAGCATCTCAATCGCTTTCTCGACCTCCCCCATCTGCAGATAGGCAAACCCGATGTTGCCGTAGGGAATCGCGTAATCCGCCCGGAAGGCAATCACCTTTTTGCAGAGCTCAATCCCCTTGTCCATTTCTCCCTGCTGGAAATAGATCCCGCTTAAGTTGATATACGCTTCAGCCATTTCGGGACTCTCCGCGATTGCCGCCAAAAACTCCGTAACGGCATCGTCCCATCGGTGCAGCTTGATCAGCGCGATCCCCAAATTGTAATGGGTCAGCGCGCAAGCCGGGTTCTCCGCCAATCTTTTCCGCAGCTCCGTCACAACGTGCTCTGGGGAAATCCCCTCCGTCATGCCTCACCCTTCTTCAAGAAATCGCGGTACCAGCAGGAAAAATCGTAATTCCCCCTCCATCGGTCGTCGCCCCCGGTGATCCCCATGCAGGCTTCCCAAGCCCCTTGGCCATACTCGTTGCTGTACCCTTCTTGAGGGCACTCCCGCAAAAAACTTCTCATCAGACTCAATGCCGTTTCCCGGCGTTGACCCATCCGAAGATCCAGCGGATCTTTCGGCGGCAAGAAAGGGTCCCACTGTTCGTATCCCATGTCAAGAACCCTTTTCCGGCTCTTCGCCGACATGGCATCGAATATGGCCTTTTTTTTCTCTTCCTCGGGGGTCAGCCCAGCCAAGAGATACTTCCCTCCCGTCATCAAAAGGTCTTCTGCAGAAGCTCTTTGCCGGCAAAGGGGTTGTACAGCTTCAAGATGGCGCCCTTCATCACATCGAAGCTCTTCACCGAGAAGATCATATTCAGCACAAGATTCTCCGCCTGCTCCGGGAGCACGTAGGCATTGGAAGAATCGGGGGTCAAATCCGGAAAACTCTTGGCAAGTTTCTTCTGCTCCTTGGCTGTCACTCCCACGCGGACGGCCTTCTTGCCGTTGATTTCCTGAATCCCGCCGGCAAGTCCGACACCTTCAATCTTTTTGATTTTTTCATCATCGAGAAAAATATTGATATAATAATCGGCCATACTTTTACCTCCTGTCTGTAAAATTCTCGCCCCTAACATTTACCTGATTACACATGATCCGCACATTTTCCTCGTTCATCCGAAAAACATTTCCTCATCCCCTATCCCGTTCCATGATTGGGTGAGGTATGTAGCTGTCCCATCGAAGAGTTTTTATCTTGTATACAATTTGGAATCTGTTGTCAAGATTTATGAAGGGACAAATTTATGAAAGCCATCAAAACGGCATCCCTCGCTCCTCCCTTTCGTGACCCTGATTCCAACTTGAATGATTGACACGTTTATGCCATAATTTTCCAAGTTTGTTAATGATGGATTTTCGCCGTTCAGGCGGGATATGCGGGATGAGCTCCCGGTCAATCTTGAGGTGATGGCATGAACCCGGAATTTGTGGATACGCTGGTGGTCAAAAATGAGTCGAAGATCATTTTTCTCATCATGGACGGTCTTGGCGGCCTTCCGCTGGGGGAAAAGGATCAGACGGAACTGGAATCGGCCAGAACACCCAACCTCGACGCGCTGGCCAAGAAATCCGTTTGCGGACTTCTGGATCCGATCGGATACGGTATCACACCGGGCAGCGGTCCGGCCCACTTCGCCCTTTTCGGATATGACCCCATTCAAAACAGCATCGGCCGGGGAATCCTGGAAGCTGCGGGAATCGACTTCCCGATGACCGATCGGGATCTGTTGATCCGGATTAACTTTGCCACGATCGACGGGGATGGACGCGTTACGGATCGGAGGGCCGGCCGAATCGACAACGAAACCAACAAACGCATCTGCCGCAAGCTTCAAGAGAAAATCAAACGGATTTCAGGCGTCGAGATCATCTTTGAACCGGTCAAGGAGCATCGCGCATTGCTGGCTTTGAGAGGGGATGGTCTTCGAGAGGAAATCCTGGAAACCGATCCCCAAAAAACGGGGATCGCTCCATTTCGCCCGAAAGCCCTGATCCCGGAAGCGGAAGGAACAGCCGCCCTTCTTCAAAAACTCATCGACCAAGCCGCGAAAATCCTTTCCGACGAAGAGAAGGCCAACATGATGCTTCTCCGGGGGTATTCCCGGTATCGGCGCTACCCTTCGCTACAGCAACGCTTTGGCCTCAATGCCCTCGCCATCGCCGGTTACCCCATGTACCGCGGCATTGCCCGCCTGCTGGGGATGGTGGTGGGTCCGCAGCCCTCATCCCTCCGGGAAGAATTTGACGCGCTTCGCGACCACTACGGGCAATATGACTTCTTTTTCCTCCACATCAAGCCCACGGATTCCCGGGGCGAAGACGGAAACTTTGATGCGAAGGTTGCCGTCATCGAAGAGGTCGACAAACTGGTTCCGCTGGTTTTGGAACTTAATCCCGATGTCCTGGTCGTCACGGGGGATCATTCCACGCCGGCCGCCCTCGCCTCTCACAGTTGGCACACACTTCCGGTTCTGCTGTCATCGGCGACCTGCCGCCCGGACCGGGTGGAGCGGTTCGGCGAACGGGACTGCATCGCCGGCGGCCTGGGGAGAATGCCGATGGTGCACCTGATGGGACTGGCACTCGCCCACGCCCGCAGGCTGGAAAAATTCGGTGCTTGAGATGGGATTAATCTCCTTGATCCCCCTGGGGGCAAGATCCATCAACGGTCCCTTCGCGATTTAATGGTCGCAGACATTGGCCCCGGTCGTTAACTCGCCTCGGAGGTACTCGCCCACGACCTTTGCCGGGTCCTCCGACGATGCGCCGGTGACCACATGGATGCCCTTTCCGAGAAAGAGCTCCTGAGCCCTTGACCCCATTCCACCGGCGATGATGACATCTGCCCCCTGTTCCTGCAACCACTTGGGCAAAAGCCCCGGCTCGTGGGGTGGAGGAACAACCGTGGTCGACTTCAGGATGGTCTTTTTATCGGTATCCACGTCAAAAAGCGCAAACTGTTCACAATGACCGAAATGCTGGCACAGGGAACCCGCCGCCATGGGGACGGCAATTTTCAGGGTTTTCATGTTTTTCTCCTGGATGGTTTGAGGTGTCGGCGGAACCCCATCCGACACGACTTTTTCCTGATTCCTCAAATGTAAAACGGGTTGTATCGCCTGGATGAAGGCCCTCGACGCTTCCGTGTCGGTATATCGGCGAACGAAGGGTCGCCCTTGATCGGAGGTTTCGACGATCCGGGAATCGATCGGGATGCGGCCCAGGAAAGGCACGCCCATCTCCTTGGCCATCGTCTCTCCGCCGCCGCTTTTGAAGACCTCGATCATCTTCCCGCAGTGCGGGCAGAGGAGCCCGCTCATGTTTTCGATAACCCCCAGAACAGGAATGTTGAGATGCCGGCAGAAATTGATGGACTTTCGCACGTCCTGAAGGGAAAGGTCCTGTGGCGTCGTAACGATGACGGCGCCGTCGCTCTCGGGGATCAACTGCGCCACGGACAGGGGCTCATCCCCTGTTCCCGGCGGGAAATCGACGACCAGATAGTCCAGTTCCCCCCACTGCACTTCCGTCAACAGTTGCTTGATTACGCCCATTTTCATGGGTCCCCGCCAAATGACCGCTTCATCCGAATGACCGAGGGCAAATCCGAGGGAAACCACCCGGAGGCCGTCTTTCGTGACCAGAGGCATGATTCCGCCCCCATTGTCTGCTTTGAGAAGCTCACCCTGCATATTCAGCAGCGTGGGAACACTGGGGCCGTGGAAATCGACGTCCAGCAGCCCAACCTTCATCCCCGCCATTCCCAACGCGACCGCAAGATTCACGGCCACGGTACTCTTCCCCACGCCGCCCTTTCCCGAAAGAACAAGGATCTTGTGCTTGATGTCCGACATGCGTCGGACGAGGACCTCGTCCTCGGTAAACATTTTGAGTTTATCATCGGCCGGCTGTTCGCTGGCCGTTCCGCAACCGCTTTTCTTTTCGCCGCAGTTCATCTCTCTACTTACCCTCCGAGTCTTGTGATCATCGACCGTTGTCCATGACGGATGCCGTGAAAATGCATATCATCCACGCCGGTATGATGTGCCGACAGGGAAGCTATCATAATCCATGCCAGAAACAATTTATCAGGAAGATACTTGTATGACTCAATCAAAACAGACAGATGAAGTGTACGAATTTCAGCATCCGAAAATAGGACAGCAATAATGCTACTCATTTGCCTTTCTTGCATTGCAAAAACGCGATCAACACAGATCAGGCGAACTTTCTGGGACAATCAGGCAAATCTTGATTAACAGGTTTGGACAGACCGGTCCGGCCTCTCTCATCTGAGATCCAGTTTTTCTTAAATTGCCGTAATGGACTGCCCTTCCACGGCAGCGGGCACGTCCTGGATCTTTCGATGCCAATGGATGATGGGTTGGAGATAATGAAAGGCAATGGCCTGAAAGGATCTTCGGAGCAAGACGTCTGCCAAATGCACATACAGCCGCCGCCGCCTCTTGCCTGTTCCCATATCGCCAGCCTTTCTTTTTCAGAAACTTCTCCGCGTGAATGACCTCACCGGTATTCTCGAACACGAGGATCCCCGGGGCGGCCTGTGCGTCCCTATTTGGGTAAAACTCTTTTTGTGATCCCCTTTTAGAAACCCGAGCAGCGCCACGGGTCTCAGCCCTTTCTGATCTTCACATTAAATACGCCATCTTTTTCATCGATCTTGTCCACCACCCACCCGCGGTTGACCGCGGTGCGGGATACATTTTCCTTCGAAGCATCGTTTTATGGCGCGCTCTCTGCAGTGTTATCCTTTTGTTTGTCAATAACAAAGTAACCTCTGGTTTGGCGGCGACCTCATCCATCAAAAACGCATCGTACAGCCGACGGTGCTCAGAAGAAACCGCTCCGGCATTTCCGTTGCGATCTTACGGCTCGCGTCCCAGCCGGTGCAGTGGCAAGGGACAAGATAATCGGGTTTGAACTCCTTCAGGTCATCGAGTGTGCGCCGGACCACCGCCTCGGATATAGGCCAACAGAGGTGAAATCCCCCGATGACGGCCAGAAGCTTATCGATCCCCGCCAGTTCGAGGCCATAGCGGACCGTATTGACGATCCCGGCATAGGAGGCATTTTCCACCGCCACCGTCCCGGATCGCCCCGTATCGATCATTACATTGCGCACCTCATCCCCTTGAAACAGGCGGACGACAGCGCTGAAACCGTGTTCGGCCTTCAGCGCCACCTCTCTTTCCATGGCTTGACCGTCAATCCGCCCGGGCGGAAGACCCTGTCCGTACTCAAGATGACCTGTTCACAATATTTATCCGCCAGGATTACAATCTCCGCCCGATCAACAGGTTGCAGACGCAGAGACACCCCTTCCTCCTCAAAGCTTACATTTGACTCTTAATCCGCTTCACAGCGATTTTTGGTATGATTTATCGCTTTATGAATAGAGCCGCTCTCGGTTCAATATCGGTTGAGCCTATTTCTTAACCACCGCTGCCCGCTTCGTTCAGGACATCGCACTGCAAAAGCCGTCTGATCGGCTTATCAGCTTTACCCACAGGCATCAGATCAAGCCGCTCAGCAGGCAAGCAGATAATCCGCAATCGCACGATACAACGTGCTGACCGCCAGGATGGCACAGTGGCGGCCTTCCGAAGGTTGGCACTCACCGGAACGGATCAGTTCGCCCGCGCTGATCGACAGTGCGTCGGTTACGGACCGCCCCAGCGCCCGTCGAGCGATGGCATGACCGCAGGAGCGTGTATTGCCGCACCCGTCTGTGTGGTACTTTACCTCTTCAATCACATCGTCCTTGATCACAAGATAGACTTCCATGGTATCGCCACACGGCCCCTTAATTGTTGCCACAGCCGTCGGATCGTTCATTCGCCCGAAATAGGGATCTTCCATCTCAAAAATGATGTTTTCTTTTTTATCGTTCATCAGTACCTTCTCCCATTAAAAACACATCCTCACCATCGTCATGTCCCGCTCTTCATGCTGTGTACTCTTTCCACGAAAACCATTTGCTGGAAACTCATCATAACGTCCCAAACGTCAGGGGCATCTTTGTTATAAAAGGAATCACATAGGATTTGCAGTGTTTGATGAAGATCATATCATGCCCGATGCACAAACCAACCAATACGACCACCGGCACATTCAATTCATTCAATATTTTGGCCTGGGCCACCGGATTGCACCCCGGATGTTCGTAAGGTACGCCATCCTTATCCACATTTTTTACGGTCAATCCCCCCAATTTGCATGTAACCAGCGCAGCTTTCATCCCCTCCGATTCAATCGCTTCGATCACTGTTCGGGCCGTCTCAACGGATCCGAGGCAACTGGCCACACCGACCGTTGCCTGACTCCCGAAAAAATCTTTCAGAAATGTTTTCAGCCAGTTCAACGTGAAATCCCCCTTTGTTCTTCTCTCAAACGCTCCTTGGATAGCCGCATTGGCCCTGTAGATCAGTTCTGTTTCGGACGGCTCAAGCCTGATCTCCTCGGCATAGTCGATTTCGAGACAGTTGCTCGTTTTCGGATCCAATTTGCGGTGGTAACAATTCTTTGTCTTGCAAACCAGACAGTGATTTATATGTTCTTTTTCCACTCTGTATCCGCCCCTATGTTGGTCAGCTTCAAGGCAAGGAAACCTCTCTTTTTGGGATCAGATGAAGGATTCAAGGAAAACCGGTGTCATCCTCAGGCCGTTTCCAGGCTCGCTTGTCCCAGCCCCAGATTTTTGAAGTACGCTCGGTGATAAAATCCAGCGGCAGGTCGGTAAAGTAGCCGTAATGCTTGATGTATTCGATATATGGCTTGCCATCCAGGCTTTGTGCTGGAAGCATGGCATCTTCACGTCCGCTGAATTCCACGACTGGAACCTTGATCTGCTTGCAGAAAGCCGCATCGAAGGTGGCGGCCGCCGAGATCCACTGCCCTTCCAGTAAAAACTGATTGTAGCCGTGGCCGGGGAACTCATTGCGGCCCAAGCGGGCCTGAAGGCCGGGCGGTATGCGATGATTTCGGATCCGCGCCAAGGCCAGCCGCGAGGGAATCCCGACAGAGCGGGCCAAGGCGCAAAGCAAAACCGCCTTTTGCACGCAGTATCCTTTCCGCGCCTCCAGCACGAAGGAGGCCCGGAAGTCATCGGGGTGCATCGAGATCATGAACAAGTTGTACGGGATTTGGTCGCGAACGAAGTCAAAAAGGCGCAGTACCTTGCCACGCTGAGACGTTACATCTCCGATCAGTTCCTGTGCTTTGGCGCGGATCGACGGGTGATCACTCTCGATGGTTCCGGTTGGCTTCAGATATTCGTCCATTTCGTGTTCCTCAGAAAATTGACTACGCTGTGTATGGGCAACATACTCCTCCCCATGACCTCAGTGCAAATTATATCACCTAATACTGGCCATTAAATTT
>DIKL01000128.1 GCA_002424545.1 Syntrophaceae bacterium UBA5619 | reverse complement strand
TTTCTTTTCGGTCGCCGTGACTCGCCCTCCGCTTCGCTCCGGACGAGACACGTCTCCCTGGATCGCGCCCTCGCCCTCGAAACCGCTACGCGGATTCCAGGGCGCCGGTCGCTCTGAAACCCTGGGTCAAAAGATCAAACAGGCGATCATCAAGGAGTAGTTGTTCTGATGGGGCAGGGCGGGTGTGCTCAGCTTGACGCACGAGGGATTCGTATCGGCGTACCGCCTCTTTCCCCGCTCCCGGCGATTCCTCGTGTACTCGGACGCCTTGAAGCGGGGCCGGTTTCAAGGAGCATTCCAAGAGCGAGCCATAAGATGAGCAGGAAAGATGCGTTGTCAAAGGCTTACGCGACAAGCGAAGACGGAACATATGCCATCTCGGATTTAACCTTCCCGCTTCTTCTGTATTGCGAAAAGATAGTCGCGAATGGCCTTGAGAGTATTGGCCCGATGATACTTGAGACGTTCGTACTCTTCCGGCCGGGAGATCTCCTTCAGGTTCTTGCCTCCGATCAGGGTGGCCTCGATGATCCTTTTCCCTTCCCAGTCGATCACCCGCCGCCGCGCCAGAAGGTCGAGAAGACCCCGCGCATCGGCGACGCCCAGAAGATCCATGAGCGCTCCGATACCGCTCTCGTCAGTTGGCGTCTGGCTTCTCCACGCATCCGCATCGGCGCCGAAAAGATCGAAAACGTCCGTATGCAGCCATTCCCGATCGCGGCTCTTTTCGTCCAACAGGTCCCGGACGTCATTCCTCAATTGACCTACAATCCGAACGGCCACCTTGTCGGAAACGATCTTCGTTTCACGGAGCATTCGCAGGAGCAACGTGCAGATCTCTTGGAGCAGGTCTTCATCGCCGAAGAAGGGACACCTTTTGCGTCCATGTTTGTAAATGTTCAGGATCGCCGGTTCAAAGACGGTGAGAAAGACAACGCCAAGGTTTTCGCTCGGACCACCCTGCCGATAGTAGCGAATCAGCCGCCAGAGAGTCCGATCCTTCATTCGATAGCCGCGCTCCCGGTCGTGGAGGAAAGCGATGACGGCCTTCCAGTCTGGAAACGGGGCGAGGTAGGGGCAATCGGCTTGCAGCCGCCGGAAGAGCTTTCCGAGTTCAGGAGAATCAAGCTCCTTACGGATTCCGGCGAAAGAAAAGCCCATGCGTCAAGGGCGGCATGGGCTTTGGTATCTTGCAAAGTGAATCTGACGCTAACTCATCGAAACACGATCTTTTTGAAACTTCTTACTGCTTCAGGTCTTGGTTCGAAAGACAGTCGTCCAGGAACGGGGTCCTCGGCGCTGTCCAACGCCGGCGGACCCGCCTGGAGGAAAAACAAACGAGCGCCTATGCCGTGACTTTATCAATTGCGGCAGCCAGGGCCAGGTGAAGGTTCGCCTCGACGGCCGGCGACCATTGCCGCGCTTCAGGTCGGGCGCGGCGGTTGGGAGAAAGAGCGAACCGCCTTCGGTCCTGGAACAACCGAATTAAGTCGGTATGCAAAGGGATCAGCAGGAAGCAGCGGGAAAAGCAGATGTGATATCAGGAAGATCGCTTGAGGATTCGGTCAGAATTAGGTCAGAATTAGATCAGGAATTAGGCCAGATTGCACCGAAGCGTCACCCCCTTTCTATGTTCTATCTATGTTCTATGGATTCTGATTCTTCATCGGTCCGGGATACCATTTGCCTGCGTTGGTCCTGCCGATGACGTGGATATGACCTTCTTTCCGTAATTCCAGCAGCAGCCTCTTTACGGAGCTCTCCGACAAGGCCGGCAGGACTTCTTTCAGTTCGCTGAATCTGGTGCCGTCGGCGCGGTTGTCCTGGATATGCTTGAGCAGAAGCGCCTTGTTGGTCTCGCGGTCCAGTCCCCGGTGTCTCGTATAGACGGCCTTTTTCCCGAGGAACTGGAAGAATTGCCGGGAAAGGGTGTACTTGTCCCTGCCGATCTTCTCGATGACGCCCTCCTCGATCAGGAAGGGCACTCTTTCCTTGAGATCCCCCGGAATCGGCCGTCCCCGATAGGCGAAATCAACAATCAGAAAATCCTTTGTGGAGAAGGATTTGAGTCTTTCCCTGCCGACCTTTTCCAGGAAACGCAGGAACTGAGGATCCTGGACTTCCCCGTACAACATCAGGTTCACGTTGAAGGCGTCCGTGCCGTGAAAGTCAGGCTTCGGTTTGTTCGTCCGGATGCACTCCTCGTAGATCCGGTTCATGCCCTGGCCGGAACGCTCGACCAGGCCGCAACGGGCAAATGCCTCGGCGATGCGGCGGTTTCGGGGATACTGGTGCCAGAGGATGTTCTCCGGCGTGATGCCTTGGGGCAAGCCGCCGGGACTGACGATCTCCAACTTGCGGGGATACTGGCGCACGAAAACGGATCCGGCGGACCGGTAGTCCCGGTGACTGACGGCGTTGAGAATCGCCTCGCGGATCGCCTCTTCGCTGAAGGTCGGGATGTCCCACATGAATAAACCATCCTGGAAATGCTGGAGGTCGTTGCGGAGGTTGATGGCATTCCACAGGGCGTCGTAGATCCCGAAGAATCCCTGCCGGAATTCGAGCCGCTGCTGAGCGGGGCCGGTCGTGTCCATTGACCGGTACTCGAAGATGATTTCCGCCTGGGGCAAGAATTTGCCGAGGGCCTGTCTGCTGCCGAAGAGGATCAGGGCGGCGTAGGTTACTTGCTTATCGATGATCAGTTCCGCGTCGGTGAGGAGCTGCGCCACGGTCAGGTTTTTGAGCGCGTCGTTGTTGGATTTCTTCATCCAGCGGGCCCTGAAGTCCGCGACAGCCGGCTTTTCCAGGTCGGCGAGCGATGCGCCCGGACAAATTTCCGCGGAATAATCCGGCCCCGTCTCTTCCAGGATCCTGCGGATCTGATCGACCGTCATGGGCACCAGATCTTCTCCGCCCCTCATCCAGTAGGCGCCCTTATAGACGACGGGCATTCCGAGAGGTCTGGCAGGAATGTGGAACACCAGGACCCGTCCATCGGGATGGGGGATCTCCTCCACATCGATGCGGAGGCGGAGCTTTTCGATCAACCCGGCCTTGGTGCGTTCGACTTGAGAAAAGGCGGCGCTGCCCACAACCTTTCGGGGAATCTTATCGGAGACGCCGAGCACGACCTTGCCGCCCCCTTCGTTGGCCAGAGCTGCGCAATATTTTACCAGCTCCTCGAAGTCAAAGCGGTTTTTCGCCTCCTTGAATTCCAGGTGCTCGTTCTCTTTCGAAGAGAGCAGTTGCTGCAACCACTTGATTCTCAGGTCCATCGAAGGTTTAGCCCCACAGATCGTCCGTACCGACAGTAAAAGATCATGGATAAATACCACCATTGGATCGATTTCACAAAGGAAATTTGGAAAAATGGCGTGTCCTTTCCGCATGCCTTCAGGTGCTTCCCCTCAGACCCTCCATCGGATTGGCCTCCATGTCATTCGGGTTTACGTTCGGCGCGAAAAGGGCCTTTTTGCCGGGGGGGTACCCATCACGCAACATGCTGATTATGAATCGAAACAAAAATATTTTGTCCCCTGAAGGCGCCTGTCGGACATAGTACGGTAGAGGGACTGTTCAAAATGGAAGGCCGGTCATGGCCAAGCGACGAAATGGCAATCCGAAAACGGCAGACGGATTCATCCGGATCTCCAACGAACTGTGGGATGCCTGGATGTGTTCCCGGTTCACCGCCAGGGAGGAACGCATGATCAAGGTCGTGATCCGCTTCAGCTACGGGATGAACCGGTCCTTCGCCCTCTTGAGCAAGAGCGATCTCGCCCGGTTCATGAACGAGCACCTGCCGAACGTGGACAAGATCCTGAAAGCTCTCCTGGCACGGGGCGTTATCCGGTTGGAAGCGGCGGGAGCCAAAGGGCCCCTTCGACTTTTCCTCAACAAGCGTTACCGGGAATGGCAGGTGGATCAGGCGCTGCGGAAGGATCCGGACTTCTTCGGCAAGGTCGCCCGGCGGATGTTCGGCGATGGGGCCGCCCTGGACGAAACAGGTTATCAATCCGATAAGCCAAGTGATCAGAATGATAACGTGGAGGTTATCGATTCGATAACAGACGTGTTATCAGATCGAGAACCGCCCGGTGATCGAAATGATAACCGGAAGCAGGATCAAGATGCCGAAACCGTTTACGATATCCCTTCCGGAAGACATAAGCAGACAGAGGAAGACATAGGACTATCTACGTCGTCGGTCAAGGTTCCGTCACCCGTGCCGGACGGTCACCCCTTCTTTGCCCCGATCATCGGCGACCAAGCCTTCTGGAACGCCCTTGCCGTTGCCTATCCCGCCCAGGACATCCCCGCCCAGGTCCGGAAGATGACCGCCTGGCTCATGGCCAATCCCAGACGCAGACACAAGGACTACAAACGCTTCATCCAGGCCTGGCTGGCCCGGGAGGAGAGAGAGGAGAAAATCCATGGAAAGAGTCGGACAGATGCTCGAGAAAACCCTGCTCCCTTTTCCGACATCCCGCCGGAACTCATCGCCTGATGCCTGCAACTGCGTATCCGATGAAAGCCACCGCCGGGCGGGCACAGATGGGGCGGGCCCCGCGGGCTATGACCTGGACGGCCGTCCAAACCAGTCCGCCCCGGCCCGGGTCGGGGACTGTAGGCCCGAGGCCCTCTGCACGGTCTGCGGCGATCCTGTTGCCTTTGTCTTCATGGACAACCCGACTTACTTGAAGATCACCGGCAAGGTCCCGCACTGGGCGGCCCTCCCCTGCGGGGCCTGCGAGCAGAAGCGGTTGATCCGGGAACAGGAGGAGCGGTCCGCAGCGGCCGCTCGGAACCGCTTGAACGCCTTGATCGCCGACAGCATGCTCCGGGAGCGGTTTCTCGACAAGACCTTCACCAATTTCCTCCCCTTCGGCAAGGACCGGGAAAAGCAGCTTTACGTCCTGTCCGTGGCGAAGGAGTTCGCCGACGACTTCGACCGTCATCACCGGATCGGCACCTGGCTCCTCTTCATGGGTCACGTCGGCACCGGGAAGAGCCATCTCTGCGCAGCCGTCATCAACCAGCTTGTCCGCGCCGGCCGCACCGCCCTGTTCACCAAGACCCCGCGGCTCCTTCGGGAGATCAAGGAGACCTTCCACCGCGATGCGGAGGTCACCCAGAGCGAGATCATCCGGCGGCTGAGCGGTCTCGACCTGCTGGTGATCGATGAGGTGGGGGTCCAGTTCGGCACGGATACGGAGCGGATGATCCTCTACGAGATCCTCGACCTGCGCTACGAGGCGATGCGGCCCGTGATCCTCACGACGAACATCACCGACCTGAGGACCCTGGAGCAACTCCTCGGGGAGCGGATTATCGACCGTCTCTTCGAGGGGGAATCGAAGGTCGTCTTTTTCGACTGGGAGAGCCACCGGCGCTTTGAGCGGACCGCGACCGTGGCGGACCGCCCGCCCAAGTCGCCCGCAGCGACGATCCCGGCGGGAGGGAAGAACCGATGACGGCGTACACCTGTGGTCTCTTCGAAGAGTGTCTCGCGCCGCTCTGCCCTCTGGACCCCGGAAGCCTCAAGGGGGTCTGGTATGCCGACGAGGAGATCTGCCGTTCCCGGACGTACGCCAACCTGCCCTGGATCAGGGGCCAGCGGAAGATCCGCCGGGTCGGGGCCAAGGGGTATTTCACCCTGGAGATGCTGCGGAGGAACTGCATCGTCAAGAAGGGGATCGCCGGTCTCGATTCCGACGAGGCGGAAGAGCCGCAGCTCAGGAGGTGGCTTGCCGACCACCCGGAGAGAAGGGGAATGTCGGATGAAAAAAAGGCGGCGCTCCGGCAGCAGGCGCAGGCGGCGCGCTTCTGGGAGAAGAGGTAACCGATGGGGCGCCGGTCGACCGGGTTCCGGAGGGGTGTCCGGCCCTGTTTTTAAAACCGCCCCATCTCCTTTGCCGAGAGGTAAGGGGATGCCCCAGAGCCTTGGTTTGAGGACCCAAAAATTTTCGGCCGGGTGTTCCTCCATGCCGGAGGACCCGCCGAAATGGCAATGGCAGCATGACTGAGCAGATGACACCTCGCATTCAGGGGCAAAAAGGGCCGTTGACCGCGAAGCGGTATTACCGGGTCGGTGAGGTGGCCGTCCATTTCTCCATCTCATCCCAGACGGTCTACCGGATGATCGACATGGGGGACCTGAAGGCGATCCGCCTCCGGGGCTGTCTGAGGGTTCCTGCCGATGAACTCCGGCATTTCGAGAAACGGCGGCGGGATGATTGGTAAGCGGCGAACGGCCCGGCGGGGGAGGGCAAGGCCGCCGGTAGTCCTTTGGCGCGCTCAAACAGGTTTAGTTTAGCGGTAGGATTTTCACGATGCTGACAAAGACCCCGTCCACAAAGGCGCAGGGCCAGGCGATGCCGGTCCCGGCCATCCCCAAGCGGCTCTATTCGATTGCCGAGGCCGCCGTTTATCTGGGCCGCACGGTCTGGGCGGTCCGGGAGATGCTCTGGGCCGGAAAGATCCCCTTTGTCAAGGACGGCAGACGCCTGCTGATCGACATCCGGGACATGGACGCCTGGATCGAGAGCAGCAAAACGCAGATTTCTTCTTAAAAAAAGACTTCCCAAACCTTATCCAGAGGAATATAAATGACCCATGACCAGCGGAGAACTCAGGGATTGGAGACAGAGGTGCGGATGGAGCCAGGGCCAATTGGCGCGGGTCCTGGGTGTCATCCCCCTGTCTGTCTCCAGATGGGAACGGAGCGACCGCCCGATTCCTTCATTCTTGCATTTGGCCTTGGCCTATCTGGAATCGAAGGGTGACGAGCTGAAGCCCCGGATGAGAGGGAAGAAGCGAAAGGAGGTTTGACATGTCATGGGTATGATCTATTTACGGGGGCACACCTGGTGGGTGAAGTACTACCGGGACGGGAAGCCTTTTCGGGAAAGCGCTGGGACCGAGAAGGAAACAGAGGCGAAGAAATTCTTGCAGCGCCGGGAAGGACAGGTGGTCGAGGGGAAATTTGAGGGACTGAAGGTGGAGAAGGTCACCTTTGAGGACCTGAAGAAGGATCTCCTCAACGATTACGAGCTCAATGCCAGGCGATCGCTGGACCGCACGAAACTGAGCCTAAATCACCTGGACGATGCATTCAAAGGGATGAAGGCGATCCACATCACCACCAATCAGGTGGAACGCTACATCCTGAAGCGCAAACAAGCCGGGGCCAGCAACGGCACAATCAACCGTGAACTGTCGGCCCTGCGCCGGATGATGTCCCTGGGGACAAGGCAGACGCCGAAGAAGGTCATCAGTCCGCCCTTCATCCCGAAGCTCAAGGAGGCGGATCCGCGGGAGGTGTTCTTCGAGCATGAGGAATACCGGCGGCTGAAGGAGGCCCTGCCGGATCACCTGAAGCCGGTCCTGACCATGGGGTATCTGACCGGGATGCGGAAGCGCGAGGTGCTCAATCTCCGGTGGGAGCAGGTCAACATCTTTGAACGGAAGATCACCCTGCACGCCGGCGACACGAAGAACCGGAAGCCCCGGATCATCTACCTGGCCGGGGAACTCTATGACTGTCTCCGGAACCAGATGATCCTGAAGGAGCGGGCCTATCCGGAATGCGAATACGTCTTTTTCCGCGAAGCCCTGTCCCCCGAGGGAAAGCTTGAGGCGCAGCCGATCAGGAATTTCATGGCTGCCTGGCGGACGGCCTGCCGGAAGGCCAAGCTATCGGGGAAGGTCTTCCACGACCTGCGGCGCTCCGGGGTGAGGAATCTGGTCCGCTCCGGTGTTTCGGAAACGGTCGCCATGAAGATCAGCGGTCACAAGACCCGAAGCATTTTTCAGCGGTACAACATCACCAACGAGGAAGATCTGAAGCAGGCCGCACAACGTCTCGACACCCACCTGAAAGAAATCGAAGAGACCCGCCCAAAGAAAACCACGGGTACAAATCCGGGCACAATCTCCGAAGTCACGGGCACAATTACGGGCACAATTTCCGATTCAAGGGCGAAAGGGTAGGAGGTAGGAAACCGATGGCATGCGCTAAGTGCTTGAAATTAAATGGCGGAAGTGCATGGGAATCGAACCCACCTGGGAGGGTACTAGCCCCCCACTCCGGATTTGAAGTCCGGGAGGCCCACCAGTGACCTTTGCACTTCCGTGACGGCTCTATAGCACATCCGCCGGCGGAATGGAAGGCGCGATCTCCGGCAAAAGGCGATTTGCCTACGGCGCCTGATCCTATTCCTGTTCCGAAGACGCCCGACGTTTGGCAGCACGATTCGTATCCGGCGGTGAATCGATTTCAAGCATCGACCGTCCGTCGAATTTGAGGTGTCGCTAATACCCGGATTCCGGGCCGCGGTTCAGGGAGTCGTCCAGGAGCTGCACCATGACCGTTTCCCCGGCACGGACCCGGGTGGTTTCCTCCGGCAGAACAATCAGGCCGTTCGCCCGCACCATCGATGTAAACATCCCGAAGCCCTGGTTGCCCGTCCCAATGACGGTATAGTGATCGCCATCTCTTTGGATTTTTCCCCAGATGAAATGGCGGATTCCCGACTTCTTGGCGATATCTTCGCCGAGCCGCGCCCGGACAGTCGGCCGGAAGAGGTTTTTGCGCCCCAGCATCTTGAGGATTGCGGGACGGACAAACTGTTCGAAACAGACCATCGCGGCGACGGGATTGCCGGGCAGGCCGACAATCGGTAAGCGTCTGATCAACCCATCTTT
>DIKL01000104.1 GCA_002424545.1 Syntrophaceae bacterium UBA5619 | reverse complement strand
GGGATCGGCATGAGCGGGATCGCCGAGGTCCTCCTCAACCTGGGGTATGAGGTAAGCGGTTCCGATCTCGCCTCCTCCGACACGACCAAGCGCCTCGATGATTTGGGGGCCGCCATTCACCGCGGCCACGCGGCCGCCAACATCGGCCATGCGGACGTCGTCGTCGCCTCCACGGCCGTCCGGCCGGACAATCCGGAGGTGGTCGCGGCCCAGAAGAAAAACATACCGGTCATCCCGCGGGCGGAAATGCTTGCGGAGCTGTTGAAGATGAAGTTTTCCGTCGCCGTTTCGGGCAGCCACGGAAAGACTTCGACGACTTCGATGGCGGCCACGATCCTCGCCCATGGCGGTCTGGATCCGACGATGGTGATCGGCGGCAAACTCGCCAGCATCGGGAGCAACGCCCGGTTGGGAGACGGCAAGGTGATCGTTGCGGAGGCGGATGAAAGCGACGGCTCCTTCCTCAAGCTGAATCCCTGCATCGCCGTCATCACCAACATCGACCGCGAGCATCTCGACCACTATCGAGATCTGGATGAGATTCGAGAGGCATTCCTGCAATTCGCCAACCTCGTTCCGTTCTACGGCGCGACGGTTCTTTGCCTGGACGACCCCAATGTGCGGGAGATCCTTCCCCGGATCAAGCGCAAGGTGATCACCTATGGTTTGTCGCCCGAGGCGGACTACCGGGCGGAAGAGATCCGCTACTCGGGGGGATCCTCCCGTTTCTCGCTCTTCTGCCGCAATGTTCTCCTGGGAACGGCAAAGCTGAACGTCCCCGGTCTGTTCAACGTCTACAACGCGCTGGCGGCGGTAGCGGTCGCAAAAGAGATGGACTTGACCTTTCCCGTCATTCGGGAGGGTTTGCAGCGTTTCACCGGCGTACATCGCCGGCTGGAGGTTCGGGGAGAATCGCGGGGCGTCACCGTGGTAGACGACTACGGACACCATCCGACGGAGATCCGCGCGACACTTGCCGCGGCGAAGCAGGTCTGGACCGGACGGATCATTGTCGTCTTCCAGCCCCACCGCTACACTCGGACAAAGGCCCTTTTCAGCGAGTTTCTGACGGCCTTTCGGGATGCCGACCTGCTGATCGTCACCGACATCTATGCGGCAAGCGAAGAACCGATCCCGGGGATAACGGCAGAGTCCCTCTGCGAGGAGATCCGTCGTGCGGGTCATCCGAATGCCGTTCATTTTTCAGGCTTTGACGCCATTGTGAGCCATCTTGCGAAGATCGCCCGGCCGACCGATATCCTCCTGACCCAGGGGGCAGGGAGCGTCTGGAAGGTTGGCGAGGCGTTTCTGAAAGCGGATCAGGGAGGGTAGGAGGAATGACCGGGGATGAGGTCTTCCACCGGGAGCTGCGGCAACGGATGTCGGGAAAAATCCTCTTCGACGAACCGGCCGAACGCCACGCTTCGATCGGTGTCGGCGGGCCGATCGACGCCCTTCTCTTTCCGGAAGACGAAAGAGAAATCGCGGAGATTGTCCGGTTTCTTCGCGAAAGGCGGGTTCCTTTCCTCCCGGTCGGCAACTGGACCAACCTGATCGTCCGGGACCGGGGTTTCCGGGGCGTCCTCATTTCGCTTGCATGCCTGCGGAATCTGATCCTCCGGGATAACGGAAAGGACGGCATGCTTCTCTTGGCTGGGGCCGGTTGTCCGCTGTCGGAGCTGGTGAGCCTGACCGTGCGTGAAGCGCTGTCGGAAATGGCTTTCTGCGCCGGCATCCCCGGAAGCGTGGGCGGCGCCGTCCGGATGAACGCGGGGGCCTATGGGGGCGAGATCAAGGATATCGTTGAAACCGTGCGCCTTCTGGATGATTTGGGCGTGATCCGCCGCGTCGCGCGGAAAGAACTTCATTTTGCGTACAGAAGTCTTGACTTGCCGGCAGAAACGATTATCATCGGCGCAACATTCCGTCTCCGGAAGGGGAACGGGATGATGATCGAGGAGCAGGTTCGGAAAATCATTGAAACCAGACGGAGGAAACACCCTCTGGCGTTCCGGAATGCCGGTTCCATCTTCAAGAATCCGCCGGATTGTCCGGCCGGCAGGCTCATCGACGAATGCGGGCTGAGGGGACTTCGGATCGGCGACGCCCAGATTTCGGAGAAACATGGGAATTTCATTGTCAATCGGGGCCGGGCGACCGCGGAACAGATCCTCGGCCTGATTGAGCTGATTCAGCGGCGGGTTTTCGAAAGGACCGGCCATGTCCTCGAAACCGAGGTGAAAATCATCGGGGAATAAAACACGATTCATCGTTGCACCGATTCATCAAGGACTCGCCCATGAAAAGGTCGTATCATCTGCAATGGGAGGCGAAAAAAAACCGGATTCGACGAAACGCCGGAGACACCCTCCGGGAAGTCGGCCGGGTGCTCCTGCTGATCGGCGCCATTGTCTTCATCACCTCGGCTCTGCTGATCGGCTGCGACCTGATTCTCCGCTCTCCCCATCTCACCGTCCGGGAAACCGTCGTGAAGGGATGCCAGGAGCTGACCGAAAAGGAAATTCTGGACCTGGCCGCCGTTCGTTCCTCGGCAAACCTGCTGACGATCAACCGGGATGCCGTCGCTCGGCGGGTCCTGAACAATCCTTGGATCCGCGAAGTCTTTGTCGGCAGGGAGTTTCCCGACCGGCTGGTCATCGTCGTGCGGGAAAGGAAGGCCATGGCGCTCCTGCAGAAGGAAGACGGGTTGTACCTGATCGATGCGGCGAGCACCCCCTTCAAGAAACTGGAGGGCGACGAAAAATCGGACCTTCCGGTTCTCACGGGCTGCGTCCGGGGAGGAAGGGTTGACGAGGCTCTGGTGAAAACCGCCATTGCCCTGCTGGGCGATTTCGATGGATTCGGGGACGGTCTCGCCATCGGCAAGGTTTCGGAGATCCACGGAAACGAGACATTCGGCCTTTCCCTGTTTACGGACACGGGACTCTGCCTGCAGCTTGGCTTCGATGGCTATGACGACAAGCTCAAACGGCTGACCTCCGTCATGGCGGATCTGGATGAGAAGAATATGAGAACGGGCTTCATGCTGATCGATCTGAGCAATCCCGCAAAGATCAGCGTCCAGCGGCGCAACATCCTCGAACCGGCTCGACCGGGAAGGCCGGCGGGCGCAGGGAAGGGATTCCGAATGTAGCAAGACGCAAAACGATCCCGGTGATTCGAAAAACCGAGGGTCGGTCATTTTCGCAATATGGCTGGATGACATTCGACGGGTTCTGGAGGGTCGATGGGAAAAAAGGAAAACGTCATAGTCGGTCTGGATATCGGAACGACAAAAACCTGCGTGATCGTCGGTGAGATCCGAGAGACGGGCATCGACATTATCGGTATCGGTTCCCACCCTTCGGAGGGGCTGAGAAAGGGCGTCGTCGTAAATATCGAAAGCACCGTCGAATCGATCAAGCGAGCGGTGGAAGAAGCGGAGCGCACCTCCGGTTGTGAGATTCGGTCCGTCTATACCGGTATCGCGGGGGGACATATCCGCGGGCAGAACAGCCTCGGAATCGTAGCCGTCAAAGGACGCGAGGTGGAAGAGGACGATGTGGAACGGGCTCTCGATGCCGCCAAAGCCATTGCGATCCCGTTGGACCGGCAGATTCTCCATACCCTTCCGCAATACTACGTGGTTGACGAACAGGACGGCATCCGGGATCCGGTAGGAATGTCGGGCGTCCGTCTGGAAGCGAAGGTTCACATCGTAACCGGCGCCGTCACCTCCATCCAGAACGTCGTAAAGTCGATCAACCGTGTCGGACTTGACATCAAAGACATCGTGCTGGAACAGATCGCCTCCAGCGAGGCGGTCCTGAGCAATGATGAAAAGGACTTGGGAGTGGCGCTGATCGATATCGGCGGCGGGACAACGGATATCGCGATCTTTTCGGAAGGGAGCATCAAACACACGGCGGTTCTTCCGGTCGGCGGTCATTACGTCACCAGCGACATCGCCACGGGGCTGCGGACGCCGGTTGCCGAGGCGGAAAGGATCAAGATCAAATATGGCTGCGCCTATATGCCGCTGATCCCCAAGGATGAGTCCATCGAGGTTCCCAGTGTCGGGGGGCGGCAGCCGCGAGAGGTTTCGCGGCAGATCCTCGGGCGGATCATCGAGCCTCGGATGGATGAACTTCTCGGCATGGCCTACAAGGAAATCACCAAGTCCGGTTGTGAGGACATCCTGGCCGCGGGGGTCGTTCTGACGGGAGGGGCCTCGATCCTCGAAGGGGTTCCCGAACTGGCGGAACAGATCTTCAACATGCCGGTCCGACGGGGTTGCCCAACCGGCATCGGAGGAATCACCGACGTGGTCAACAGCCCTCTATACGCAACCGGCGTGGGACTCGTGCTTTTCGGCAGTCGAAACTTCACCCGGGACAAGCTGAGCCGGGCGGAGGGAAATTTCATCAGTCGTCTCTTCAAGAGGCTCAAACAGTGGGTACTTGAATTCTTTTAGGAAAAGGAGCGGCATTATGTTTGAACTGTCGGATAAAGGTCCGGTCAGCACGGCAACGATCAAGGTGATCGGTATCGGCGGCGCAGGCGGAAATGCGGTGAACACGATGATCTCCTACAACCTTCGGGGGGTTGATTTTATCGCCGCAAATACCGATGCGCAGGCGCTTGGGGCATCATCCTCACCGGTGAAAATACAGTTGGGCGTGGAAGCAACCAAGGGTCTGGGCGCCGGGTCGGACCCGGACATCGGCCGGCAGGCGGCCATGGAAACCCGGGAGACGCTGCGCGAGCACCTCGAGGGAGCCGATATGGTCTTCATCACCGCCGGATTGGGAGGAGGCACGGGAACCGGGGGTGCGCCGATCGCGGCGGAAGTCGCCAAGGAACTGGGCGTGCTGACCGTGGCGGTCGTGACGAAGCCCTTCCTGTTCGAGGGAAGAAAGCGAAACGGACAAGCGGAGTCGGGGATCGCCGAATTGCGAAAAATCGTGGACACCCTGATCATCGTCCCCAATCAGCGCCTTTTGAGTCTTGGGGGGAAGGAACTTTCCCTGATCGAAGCCTTCAAGAAGGCCGATGACATTCTCTACCATGCCGTCAAGGGGATCTCCGACCTGATCATGGTTCCGGGACTGATCAACCTCGATTTCGCCGATGTGAAGAACATCATGTCGCAGATGGGGCTGGCCCTGATGGGAACCGGAACGGCCGGCGGCGAGAACCGGGCCGTAGAGGCGGCGCAGAAGGCGATCTCCTCGCCGCTCCTGGAAGACAACACGATCCAGGGCGCACGCGGCGTTCTTCTGAACATCACCGGCGGTCCGGGCATGACCATTCATGAGATCAACGAGGCATCCTCGATGATCCAAGCGGAGGCTCATGAGGATGCAAATATCATCTTTGGCACGGTCGTCGACGAAACGATGGGGGACGAGATCCGAATCACCGTCATCGCGACCGGCTTCGAAACCGCCGAGTATGCGGCCAAGGAAAAAAGCGTTGCCTCGTTCAGCGGTATCCGACGGATCAGCAACATCGCCGTCCCCACCTTCATCCGGAACGAAAAATCCTCGGACCCCGCCGGCACGCTCAACCTCGAAAAGACCGAAGATGAGGGCCATCCAGATCTGGAGATTCCCACATTTCTCCGGCGGCAGGCGGATTGAAAACGAACCCCGCCGGAAAATCGAAGAGCCGATGAAGTCATGGAAACAGAGAAAGAGATGCCTGGATCGTCTCGCCGGCGAGGAGGGCTGGTCGCGAAAGATCTGGGGAGGTTCCCTGACAACCTGCCTGGTTTACCCGAATCGCTATCGGACGGGGATGTCCAATCTCGGCTTTCATGCCGTCTACGCCCTGATCAACCGTCATCCCGCCTGCCTGTGTGAACGAGCCTTTCTTCCCGAACCCGACGACGGGGATCTTTCCGCCGACGGCGCTTCCCTGATCAGCATCGAGTCGCAGCGGTCTCTCGCCGACTTCGACATGGTCGCCTTCTCACTCTCCTTTGAGAATGATTATCCGCATGTCCTGGAGATTCTGGAGGCGGCGGGAATCCCGATCGAGTCCTCGGACCGGAACGAGAGGCACCCGCTCGTCATGGGAGGGGGCATAGCCGTCACGCTGAACCCCGAGCCTCTGGCCGACTTTTTCGACCTCTTTCTGCTTGGCGAGGGGGAAGCGGTTCTCCCCGGATTTCTCGATCTGATGGTCTCGCTCCCGAAGAATCTCCCGCGGGAGGCCCTTCTTGGCCGGATCCAGCAGGAGATTGCGGGCGCCTATGTTCCCCGGCTTTACCGGATCACCACCGGGCCGGACGGATGCATCGCCGCCAGGGAACCGATCGATCCCGCCTTTCCCGAGCGGATCCTCCGGCCGTGCGTCGCCGACCTCGAAGCTTTCGCGACCGAACAGAGAATCATCACCAGGGAAACGGAACTTGGCGGGATGTATCTCACGGAGGTGAGCCGGGGATGCGGACGCGGATGCCGTTTCTGCGCCGCCGGTTTCGTCTTCCGGCCCGCGCGGTTTAGGAGCGCCGCCGCGCTGGAATCCTCATTCCGGCGCGGTCTTGCAAAAGGGAAGACCATCGGTCTTCTGGGGACGGCCGTATCGGACCACCCCGCCCTTCCCCTCATCTGCCGTTCCATCCTCGACCGGGGAGGAAGCCTGGCCGTCGGTTCCCTCCGCCTGGACCGGGTCGACGCCGAAATGACGGCGATTCTCAAGGAAACGGGCGTGGAGACCGTTTCCCTTGCCCCCGAAGCCGGTTCCCAGCGCCTCCGGGATGTGATCCGCAAGGGGATCGGTGAAAAAGAGATCTTCTCCGCGGTTGAAAAACTCATGGAATGTGGTATCGTACGGGCAAGACTCTACTTCATGATCGGCCTGCCGACGGAGACGGACGAGGATATCGAGGCGATGATCGGGCTGGTCAAGGAGATGGAACGCCGCGCCCGGCAAACCTCGGAGGGAAAGAGGGGCTTTCGACGTTTGACGCTCAGCATCAATCAGTTCATTCCCAAAGCAGCGACCCCTTTCCAATGGCATCCGCTGGAGGATGTCGCCATCGTCCGCCGGAGGATCCGGCGGATCAAGGAGGGTCTGCGCGGCGAAAAGACGATCCGGGTCATCCACGGCCAGCCGAAATGGAACTACATTCAGGCGCTGCTTGCGCTCGGAGACCGTCGGGTCGGAAGGCTTCTGATGGCGGCCCACCGCCTCGGCGGCAACTGGGTTCGTGCATTTCGCGAGTCGGACATCGACGCCGATTTCTACGTGTATCGACGGAGGAAACCCGACGAGATCCTGCCTTGGGATTTCATCGACCACGGCGTCCCGAAAACGTTTCTCCGCAATGAATACCGGAAAGCCCTCGGGGATAGACCTTAAGAATCTCTCCCCCTCGACCACAAAGGAGATTGAAACATGACGGTCATCCGCACTTCCCATCCCCAGATCAGGCAGATGAAGGGGATGTTGCTGTTCATCGGCGCGATGGTTCTGCTGACCCTTTTTCTTCGGGTGATCGGCTTGATCACCGACTGGTTCTGGTTCCAGGAAGTGGGTTATACGCAAGTTTTCACCGTAACCCTGCTCGCAAAGATCAAGACCGCCGCGCTCTTCGGGATAGGATTTTTCATCCTCTTCTTCGTCAACATATCGATCGCGCTCCGTCTTTCCGGCGAACCCCGTTTCATGGAACCGACGGGATCGTTCGCGATCCCGCTGCGGGAAATTCCTCCGAAAACTCTCAAGATCTTGATCCTTGCCGCTTCGATTCTATTCGGATTTTTCGCCGCCGTGAACGGAATCGATCAGTGGGAAAATTTCCTCCGTTTCATAAACGCGACCCCTTTCGGCGTTGCCGATCCGCTTTTCGGCAAGGATGTGGGCTTTTATGTCTTTCAGCTTCCCTTTCTGCTCTATCTGTACGGCTGGCTGAAGTTCACCCTCTTGGTGACGGCGGCGGCAGCCGGCTTTGTCTACCTCATCCGGCGCTCCTTCCTTTTCCTCCCGCCCCGGACCTGGAAGATCGCCCCGGCCGCCCGGGTGCACCTGACGGTGCTGGCGGCGCTCTTTCTCTTCTGGGGAATCTTCGGCGCCTGGCTCGACCTCAACGAAATCCTCTTCGTCAAGCGGGGAGTGGTCTTCGGTCCGGGTTATACGGACGTGACCACGCAGCTCTGGGTTCTCAAAGCGATCATGGGCCTGTACGGCATCGCGGGAATCGCGGCGGTCTTCTTTGCCATCCGGCCCGACTGGCGGATTCCGGCGGCGGCAATTCTGCTGCTGGTCGTCGCAAACGTTGTCGGACGGGGAATCTATCCCTCCATTGTGCAGAAATTCCAGGTCATTCCCAATGAGATCGTCGCCGAGAAACCTTACCTGGAGAAGAACATTCATTACACGCGGCTCGCCTACGGCCTGACCCAGATGGAAGAGAAGGAGTTTCCGACGGACGACAACCTAACGGCAAAGGATCTACAGAAAAACGACCTCACCGTGAAGAACATCCGGCTCTGGGACCACGCACCGCTGCTGCAGACGTACAGCCAACTCCAGGAAATGCGGACCTATTACAAGTTTACCGGGGTCGACAACGACCGTTACACGGTCAACGGCGAATACCGCCAGGTCATGCTCTCCCCGCGGGAGATCTCGTACCCGGCGCTGCCGTCCCGAACCTGGGTCAACGAACATCTTGCCTACACCCATGGCTACGGCGTCGTTCTGGGTCCCGTAAATCGGATCTCCCCCGAGGGGCTCCCGGAATTCTTCATCAAGGACATCCCCCCTGTCTCGACGACCCCGATCAAGGTAACGCGTCCGGAAATCTACTTCGGAGAGAACTCCAACGAATATGTCTTCGTACGGACCAAGATGCCGGAATTCGACTACCCGGTGGGAGACAAGAATGTCTACTCCCGCTATGAAGGAATGGGGGGCGTCCCGCTCTCCTTCCTGAAGAAGCTGATCTTTGCGGTTCGTTTCGCCTCCATCACGCTCCTCATGTCCGACGACATCACGACCGAAAGCCGGGTAATGTACCATCGAAACGTCCGCGAACGGGTCTCGATGATTGCCCCCTTTGCCCGACTGGATCAGGATCCCTATCTGGTCATTTCGCCGGAGGGACGGTTGCTGTGGTTCATCGACGGCTACACGGTATCGGACCGCTTTCCCTATTCGGAGCCCACCCGGGATGTGGGAAACTACATCCGCAACACCATCAAGGCGGTGGTGGATGCCTATGACGGAACGGTTCAACTCTACGTAAGCGATCCGACCGATCCGCTCCTGCAGACCTACGCCAAGATCTTCCCCGGCGTCTTCAAGTCATTGGAGGAAATGCCGGAGACGCTCAGGAGCCATATCCGTTATCCCGCCGGACTGCTCGCGATCCAGGCGCGGATGTACCGGGCCTATCACATGCAGGATGCGCAGGTCTTCTACAACAAGGAGGATCTCTGGTCCATTCCCGGCAAACAGGTCGCCGGCGGACAGCAATCGATGGATCCCTACTACACGATCATGAAGCTTCCGGAGGCCGAGAAGGAGGAGTTCATCCTCCTCTCCCCCTTTACCCCCAGCATGAAGGACAACATGTCGGCCTGGATGGCCGCCCGCTGCGACGCTCCGCACTACGGAAAGGTGATCGTCTACAAGTTCCCCAAACAGAAGCTGGTCTACGGTCCCCGCCAGATCGAGGCCCGAATCGACCAGGATACGATGATTTCCCAGCAATTGACGCTCTGGCAACAGCGGGGATCGAATGTGATCCGGGGGAGTCTGCTGGCGATCCCGATCGAGAAGTCGATCCTCTACGTCGAATCCCTCTACCTCGCCGCAGCCAACGGCCAGCTTCCGGAGCTGAAACGGGTGATCGTGGCCTATGGAAACACGATCGCGATGGAAGAGACGCTGGACCTGGCGCTGCAGAAGATTTTCGGCGGAGGACCAATGAAGGAACGTGCATCCCAGGATGAGGGAAAGAAGCCGGCGGTCGGCGCGGAGAGAAGCGACCGGCAGACGGCCATCGAGGCCCTCGGCCACTTCCGGAAGGCGCAGGAGTTCCTCCGCCAGGGAAATTGGGGGGGCTACGGAGAGGAGATGAAGAAAACGGGTGAACTGCTCCTCACACTCGAAAAGAAAGGCGGAGGATCGAAATAGCGCCTACGGCCTTCTCCGGGCCGGGGAAACTTCTCGATCCATGATATGAATACTATGGAGGTCTGCCAATGAAAAAGGATGCCACGGCGCCCGCGAACCGGGGAAACGCCGGTAAAATCGTCCGGGGATTCGTCCTCAACCTGGTCGTCTTCGGTCTGCTTCTTCCGTTGATCGGCTGCGCACCCAAACTCTACCACGTCGACATGCGGTACGAGTCGATCAAGGTCGCGCCACCGGCTCTGACCGACGGCCGAAAATACAGCCTGACCGTAGCCTCCTTCATCGATCGTCGAAAGATGGACGACACGCTGCTGGTCGGTCGGGTGATCCGGTCGGACGGAGCACCGATTCCAATCCTGCCCCGATACGTCAAACCGACGGACGCCGTGACCTCGGCGCTCCGCGAGCTCATGCACAAGACGGGATATGCCGTCTCCACGAACAAACCGGCCTGGGACCTTTCGGAAAATGCGATCCGACCGGAGTGGGGAACGATTCTCGTCGGCGGAACCATCGATGAACTGGATGTGACTTGCGTCGAGACGTTTACGATGAAACGTTACAGCGCGAAGGCACGGCTGACGCTTACCTTCGCCGACGTCCAGCGGAAGCGGATCTTCTACCGTATAACCTCGGAAAGCAGTTCCTCGCTGGACCACATTTTCCTGTCGGAGGAGAGGCTCGAGAACGAAATCAACGGCGTTCTCTCCGCCGCCCTGGAAAAGGTCATCGAGGACGGGGAGACCGGCCGTCGGATCCGGGAGGCGCTCAAACCGTAAGCGACCTGCCTCCGCCTATTCCCGCCGGTAAAGCTTGATCTCGAAGAGCTTCGGCCACAGTTTTCCCGTGACGAAAAAACGGTCCCCGCGGGCATCGTAAGCGATCCCATTGAGCACATCCACGGAGATCCGCCGGTCGGCCGCGGGGAGCAGTCCGCCCAGATCGATCCACCCGGTCACGTTGCCGGTTTGGGGCGAAATCTTCACGATGAGATCCGTCCGGTAGAGATTGGCGTAGATCTCGCCCTGAACGAACTCCAGCTCATTGAGGTCCGTCAACGGCCTTCCCCCGCTTTGCACATTCAGCCGCCCCGTTTCCCGGAACGTTTCAGGGTCGAGAAACCGCAGCGTCGCGGTGCCGTCGCTCATGATCAGTTGTTTTCGATCGTGGGTCAGACCCCACCCCTCCCCGGGATAGCGGAAGGTTCCGCGGGGCTTCAAACCCGAACGGTCGTAAATAAACCCCAGATTCGAAGTCCAGGTCAATTGCAGGAGCCTGCCGTTCCATTCCGTGATTCCCTCCCCGAAATATTGCCTTCCCAGCAAACGATGTTCGACCACCCTTCCCGTCTCCAGGAGAACCTTCCGTAAACTCGATGCTCCGTGCAGTCCGGTACCCTCGTAAAGATATCCGTCACGCCAGATAAGCCCCTGCGTAAATGCGCCGCGGTCGTGGGGATAGACATGGATGACGCGGTATCCATACACGGGGAGGGCAGCCTGTTTGCCTCCCATCAGGGAAGGCCAGGCCTCCGCCCGAATCACGGACGGAAGGAGGCAGAGCAGCGCCGTCACCAGAAACCCCACGACGATTCCGGCTCCGGCGGCATGTTGACAAAGTCCCTTTGGCTTCATGATGACGGATCACCAGTGGGGCTGATTTCCGATGCGGTGCCCCATCACCTCCGTGGTATCGGTGACGACGACGAAGGCGGCCGGATCGTTTCGGCGGACAATCTGCTTCAGCGTGGCCAGCTCCCGGAAGTTGACGACCGTGTAGAGGATCCGCTGCTCCCGTTGCGAATATCCCCCTTCCCCGCGGAGGATGGTCACCCCGCGGTGGATCTCGTCAAGGATCCCCCGGGAGATCTCCTGCCACTGGGGCGAGATGATGAAGATCGCCTTTCGCTGGCTCAGACCCGTAACCACAAGATCGACGATCTGCGCGGAAACGTAGAGGTAAATGAGCGTATACAGCGCGCCCTCGAGGGAAAACAGCAGGGCCGCGGTCGCCAGGACCAACGCATTGAAGGCAAGCCGGGTCGTTCCCAGGCGGACGGAGAAACGCTGAAGGAGGATCACGGACAGGATGTCGGTCCCGCCCGCCGATCCGAGCGATTTCAGAATAATGCCCGACCCGGTCCCCAGGATAATCCCGGCAAGGATCGCAGCCAGAAGTTTGTCCTGCACCGGAAGCGGGCCAACATTCACCCAGGCAATTGCACCGGAAAAGAGGAGCGTCCCGGCGATGCTGTACAGAAAGAACCGGCGGCTGATGAAAAACCAGCCGGCCAGGAAAAGCGGCACATTCGCGACGGCATAGATCAGCGCGACGGAGAGGGTCGGTACCAGATAATGAAAAACGAGCGCCAACCCCGTCACACCGCCGCTGACGAAGCGATGCGGAATCAGGATTCCGTTGACCCCCACAGCGGTCACGATGCTTCCGACACTCAACAGGAACAGGTTCCAGCCGGCGTCCTTCAGAACCTGCCAGCCCCGCCATCGGGAAATCTTTTTCATCTGGTCACCCTCCGTTCCGGACATGCTCCTCCCAGAGCCTGCCGAAAATGTGCGTCTCCTCGAAACCGGCACTGCCTTTTGTCTTGATGATATGTATCGGCGGCATGATACAGGGATCCGCAGAAAAAGTATACGGCCAATGGCCTTTGATTCCACTTGTCCGCCGGCGCGAAAGACATTGACAGCCTCCGCGAAGGCGTATAAAAATTACCAAAAATCCAAGGCAGGGAGGTCACAAGTCATGCAGGCATTGTTTACATTGACGTCTTCGGAATCCAAAAGGCTGCTGGGCAAGGCCGTCGCGGCAATGCCCGAGGTGCAATACGCGAAAGAAAACGGTTATTTGGTCGTCGGTAGGGGTTCGACAAACGCCTTCATCCTGGAGGAGCTCCTGAACCAAAAAATGGAAAAGGAACGATACGTGGCCGGCCAGGTGATCCGGGGAATCATGTGCGTCCTGGGACCGGGGTTGAGGACCAAGCCCGTCATTTTCCACAAGGGCGAGATCATGAACGTGGAGCCGGGCACCGTCATCGACAAGCTGACTCCCGGCGATCTGCTGATCAAGGGGGCCAATGCGGTCGATGCGTTCGGCAATGTCGGCGTCGTTATGGCCGGTCCGTCGGGCGGAACGATGGGTCAGTTCTACATGGCCCTCAAGGCCAAGGGCGTCGCGTCCCTGTACGTTGCCGGTCTCGAAAAGCTGATCCCCTCCGTCGAGGAGGCGGCACGTTACGGTGGATTGTTGGCATTGAACCGGACCATCGGTTGCCGGACGGGGATGGCCTGCGTCGCCGATGGAAGGATCGTCACGGAAATAGAGGCGATCGACAACCTCTTCGGGCTAAAGGCGGTTCACTACGCCTCCGGCGGCTGGGGAGGGGCGGAAGGCTCCGTCACGCTGATCGTCGAAGGTGAGGACGACGAGGTGAACCGCTGCATGGATGTCATCGAAGGAATCAAGGGTGAACCGCCTCTGCCCGTCGCCAAGGGACCTTGCAAGGGTTGCGGCGCCCCATGCAGCTTCGACGGAAAGGAGATGGAGGAGCTGCCGGCCTACCTGCGTTAGGAAACAACGGAGAAAAGTTGATGGGAATTTTTCGGATCGCAACCTACAATGTCAATTCCATCCGCAGCCGCCTCCATATCGTTCTCCCCTGGCTGCGGGAGCACAACCCCGACGTCTTCTGTTTACAGGAAACCAAGGCGGCGGATGGCGCTTTTCCCGTTTCCGCTTTCGCCGCCGAGGGTTATCAGGTGATCTTTCGGGGGACGAAGCAGTACAACGGCGTCGCGGTCGCCTCCCGGGAAAAACCGGAAACGGTCCTGTACGGCCTTTCGGACGGCGGTCCGGCGGACGAAGACCGCCTGATCGCCGCCGTGTATTCGGGTATCACCGTCGTCAATACCTACGTCCCCCAGGGACGGGAGAAGGAGACAGCCCATTTCGCTTACAAGCTCGAATGGTTTCGGCGACTGCGCCATTTCCTCGAACGCACCAACTCCCCCGCTGCGCCGCTCATCTGGTGCGGCGATCTGAACGTCGCCCCGACGGAGATCGACGTTCACGATCCCAAGAGGCTCCTCGGCCACGTCTGTTTCACGCCGGAGGTCTGGGATGCCTACGCCGCCGTCCGATCGTGGGGTCTGGAGGACCTGTTCCGCCGTCACCATCCGGAGGAACCGGGCCGCTACACCTTCTTCGATTACCGGGTTCCGGCCGCGGTGAAGCGGGGTCTCGGATGGCGAATCGATCATATCCTCGCCACGCCGTCGTTGGCCGCCCGGTGTCTCTCCTGCGACATCGATCTGAATCCGCGTCTCGCCGTGAAACCCTCCGATCATACGATCCTCACGGCCGATTTTTCCGGCGAATGAGGTCCCCCATGAGCGATCCGGAGATCCTGAAAACCAATGACGAAATTGCCCGAAAATTCAGCAGGATCGAGTCGGATCTCCTTCTCCGCCATGAAGTCGGAGAACTTTTCGAGAGGCTGCTTTGGGGAAGCGAGGAGGCGTTCGGCGTCCCCTTCGTCTGGCTTTCGCTACTGCGCAAACCGGAAACGGAAACGCTCCGCAAGCTGCTGGCAAAATCCGACATCCTGCGAGACCGGATCAATGTGATCGCACCGGCACTTTTTTTCGAAATCGTCCCGGATTGCACGCATCCGTTCCTCGTGAGCGGAGATCTCCGACCGTTCTTCCGTCTGATGCCGCCCGACGTGAAATATTTTCTTCGCTCCCTGGCCATTGCCCCCCTCGCCTGCCGCGGCGTGCTGATCGGCAGCCTCAATCACGGGGACGCCTCCCCGGACCGCTACCGGTCGGGGATGGACACCGCCCTCCTCGACCATCTGGTCGGGACGGTATCGGAACGGCTCACCCTGCTTCTGCCGCCGGCGGAAAGGGAAACAAAACCTTGAAAAGAACGTCCGGAAAAATCAACAGGTCGAGACGGACAGGCCGGCCCGACAAGCCTGGCCGGGGAGTGCGAACACGCCCGCCTTTCCGGATGAATCCGGGGGCCGAACCATCCCTGAAACCCGTTTTTGCGAAGATCGGCAAACCGCCGCAGGGGGTGTTCCGCCCGGACCCGTTCCAGACGGCCGCTCTCGACGCGATCGGGGACGCCGACTGCCTCGTGACGGCCCCGACCGGTTCGGGTAAAACCTGGATCGCCGAAGAGGCGATCCGTTTGGTGTTCCGCAGGGGCGGCCGCTGCTGGTATGCCTCTCCCCTGAAGGCGCTGACCAATGCCAAATGGGTTGAATTCGGCGATCGCTTCGACGCGGCGAATGTCGGCATCGTGACCGGCGACACGAAGGAGAACACCGACGCCCCCATCCTCGTCGGCACCACGGAGATCCTCCGGAACCAACTGTACGATGCGATGCACAGCGGGGAGAACCTGAACTGCGACCTGGTCATCCTCGATGAGGCGCACTTCCTCGGGGACCGCGACCGCGGGGTCGTCTGGGAGGAGATCATGATCTACCTCCCGGCCCGGATCAACCTCCTGCTCCTCTCGGCAACGATCGGCAACGGCGAGGAGATCGCCGAATGGCTCTCCTCGATCCGGGGGAAACCCTGCCGGGTCATCCGCGAGGAGAAGAGGCCCGTTCCCCTCTACCCTCTCTTCCTCCACCCTTCCGGCCGCCTCATGCCCCTGGTGGAGGGAAACCGCCTCTTCGGAAAGATCGACGATTTCATCGACCGCGGTTCTCACGGTCGCCGGGATCATGGAGGCCCCCCGTTCGGGGCGATGCTGGAGGTCCTTGAAAAGTATCGTCTGCTGCCGGCGATCTTTTTTCTCAAGTCCCGCTCGGACTGCGACGCGGCACTCTCCTGCTGCCGCCCGGTGGAGGACACGGACGGACAAGCCGTACAACAGATGGAAGAACCCCTGGAACGGTTCCCCTTCCTCCAGGACCACAGGCAGCTGTACGCGCTGCGGACGGCCCGCGTGGCGGCCCATCACGGAGGACAGCTCCCCGCCTGGAAGTTTCTGGTGGAGACGCTGATGAAGAGGGGACAGTTGCGGGCGATCTTCGCGACCTCCACCGTCGCGGCGGGCGTCAATTTCCCCGCCCGCACCATCGTGCTGATGAATTCAGACCTCTTCAACGGCCATGAATTCTCACCCCTCTCCGGAACTGAATTCCACCAGATGACCGGAAGAGCGGGCCGCCGGGGGCAGGACCGGGTGGGCTTCATGCTCGCCGTGCCCGGCCGCTTCATGAATCTGGTCCACATCCGGAAGCTGCTTCTGAAAAAACCCGAATCGATCACAAGCCGCATCCGCAGCGACTTTTCGATGGTCCTCAACCTCCTCCTTTCCCAGACGCCGGAGGACATTCGGGGAATCTTCGAAAATTCCCTGGCCAGTTGGCAACGACGGCATAAAACGGCGGCTGCGGGAACCGCGGAGGAAAGAATCGATCTCTGGGCCGACTTCCAGAGACACCTCCGCTTCCTCCGGGAAGAGGGTTTCGTCGGCGGGAACGACCGCCTGACGGAAAACGGCATCTGGGCGTCCAAGCTCCGCCTGGACCAGCCCCTCCTCGTCGCCGAATCCCTCCGCAGAGGGGTCCTCCCCCGGGACGACGAGCGGCTCCTGGCGGCCGTAATCGCCCCTTTCGTCTATGACGGCGACCAGGATCTTCCCGTGATCCAAAAAGAGCTTCCCCGCCACCTGATCCGTTCCTATGAGCGGGTGGTGAAGGCGCTTGCGGCCCTCGCGGAGCGTTTGAAAAGGAACGGCTTCCCGGTCGCCCCTCTCTACCTCTGGCCCGCCGTGATGATCCATGAGTGGGCAACGGGCGGAGAGTGGAACCGGATCGTCCGAAAGGCGGGAATCGCCGACGGAGACTTGGCGATGCTCATCATGAGAACCGCCGACAATCTCCGACAGATCGGCTCCCTGAAGGAAACCCACCCCGAAATGGCGGCGCTTGCCTGGAAGGCGCGGGAGGCGATCCTGCGCGAACCGGTTGTATTCGACTGATTGAGGTCCCGGCCGTTTCCCCGGTGTTCTTGTTTTTGCCGCTTGACATCTCCGCGTCTCCATTATATAAGGTCGCCCCTTTCGGGGAAACGCCGGCCGGCATTCGGGACCGGCTTTTTCGGATCGAGGTTCAACCAACGTCCCCATCGTCTAGTGGCCTAGGACACCGGCCTTTCACGCCGGTAACCGGGGTTCGACTCCCCGTGGGGACGCCAAATAAAATCGAGGGTTTACAAGAATCAACCCTCCCCATTTCCGCCCGGACACAAGACCGGACACAAAACACCCTCGGAGCCGATTCCTCTGGGGGTTTTTCATTCCGCATTGGCCGTCTTTAGCTCGATCACCAGGGCCGGACCTTTGAGACCCTTTTCAAGCGCGTCCCTCGTTTCTTCCAGACCGAGACTGCGGATATACCGCGCGGTCGTGTTCGGGTTTGCATGTCTCAGGATCGCCTGGATGACGGCCAACGGGTATCCCTTCTTATACAGGATCGACGCCGTCAGGTGTCGGATGGCGTGGAACCCGAAAGGTTTGACCTTCGCCTTGACGCACAGGCGCTCCATCAGCTGTTGCCGATGGATAAAGGGTTTCCCGAAATAGTCTCTGCAAAACGGCGTCGTTTCAAGACACACAAACACATGCTCTTTGTCGCCGCTCGTCTGCTTCAACCGCTCCTCGCACCATTGCAGCAACGCCTGCCGAAGATCGGACGTCATGGGCAGCCAATCAAACTCCTCATGGCCCCCCTCGCGCTTCCTGGTCCACAGGCGGACCCGGTTGCCGAAAAAATCCACATCCGACCATTTGAGGCGGAATACTTCCGAACGCCTTGCCGCCAGGTGCAGGTAGGCCAGAAGCATGACCCTGTCCTGACCTTCCGCCCGGGCGTACACCTTCCAGAAGTCTTCCTCCGGAGGGACGTATCGAGGCTGCCGTATCTCCGGAAATTTCCTCACCGACAAAAACGGGTTGACGCCTTTCGGCCAATCTTCCATGTTGTCCAGGCCCCATCTCCATGCAGTGCCCAAGTTCTTCCGGTCTTTGTTCGCCGCGTAACCCGATCGCGCCTGCGACTGCGCCAGGAAATATTTCCGGCAAATCGAAACCGTTAAATCCTGAATCGGGAAATCACGCTGGAGCCCGGTATCCCTATAAAACCTGGCGAAGGCCGACTTTTTCTCGTCAAATGTCACTTTTGCGAAGCGATTTTCGGCTTCCGTCAGATATTCGTTGGACCACGTTCCCATCGCCAAAGATGCCGTACTTGTCCGGGATAGCTTCCGTTCCAATTCCCTTTTTGCCTCTCTTTCCCAGATCAGCGCGGCCTGGTAGGACTTCTTGCTCTCGTCCGGATACATCTTTTGCAGCGTGTGACCCCGGACGGTGACACTCGCCCGGTATCGCACGATTCCTCTCTTCAAAACCTTGCTCGGCATTGAGGACCTCCACTATTCTTTTTTCAAAGAACCGCCAGGTGCCGGGTGCGACTTCCACGCCACCCCACCTGTGAGCATACTTAATCACCGTGCGACGGTCAAGGCCCAGAAAATCCGCAAGTTCCCCTGGATTGACGGTCCGTCCGTAAATGGATTCGAAATCGGTGGATTTCATATCGTCACGCAGTTACAGCCGTCCTGTTGCATGGATCTTCCCGGTTCAGACGATCTCCGTTTTCCGCATCGACGATCCCCTAACGGTCGTCCTCTGCCTCGATCGCCCGCTCCTCAAAGGCCCGCATCGCCTCCACGGAAATCCGGATGCGATCCCTGACGCGAATCGTCTTGATTTCCCCCGCGTAGATCATCCGGTAGATGGTCCGCTCCGAAACGGCAAAGTACCCGGCTACTTCGTCCACCCGGTAATAGCGCTTCAGCGGATGAGAGGCTGCGGGGCCGGTGTTTTCCATGTTCTTTTTCCAATCCGCCATCGTGACAAAAAATTCATGGCCAGAAGCCGGGCTATGCGGGGCGACCTCTCCGGGACGGGGGTTTACCCGTCCCGACCGGATCAGGGCGCCGGGACCCGCCGTCTCGGCACAAAATTTTCACTTGACCCCCCTGTTTCGACACGTTTTGGGAAAGGGGTGAAACCCCGGTTTGGGGGGATTCGGAGATCCTCTTCTTCTCATGGATTTCGAGCCATCGCCGGAGTTGCGGTTTTTCCTCGACGTTCGGGTCCAGACCCGTGATGCCCTTCCGGATCGTGCGAATGCTGTTGAGGATCTCCAGAGTGAAGTATCCGCTTGCTCCCGCACGGGCGATCTTCCTTTGAGAGCTGATCCAGGGGAGGTTGCCGTGGGTACGGGAGCGGCAGATCTCATCGTCGGGGTACCAGACGCCGCGCAAGCTGATCCGATCCAGGGGGCAGAGAGGGGCGATGCAGTCTTCGTAGAGGCGGCATGCACGACTGCCTTCCGCAGAATGTCCCTCAAATCCTCGACCGGATGACACGCATTCCTTTCCGTCCGCCTCCTCGATCACAACCGTCGTCTGGGCCTCGTCACCGAACTCGAACCGGAAGCTCCAGGCCGTCAGGTGCTCCGGGCCGTCATCGGGGATGAAGAGCCCCTTGACGGCGTCCCCCACCAGCTTGCTCCCCGTGGCCAGGTAGTTGTCCAGGTCGCGGGTCCGCCGGTCGGGGAAGGTAAAGACCATGCCGATCCGGATGGCGTTCAGCTTCGGCCTTCCCATCTCCGCCCACTTCACGGCGATATAATCCTTCCATGTCTTTTCCTCGCCCCGATGCTTGCGCCAGTGTTCATTGCGGTAGACGTTCAGCGACGGGGGAAGAAACGGCACAGAAAAAGTTACGGGTCTCATTTGCGCTCTCCATCCGTATGAGAGGAGCCATGGACGCCAGGATTTTTCACGAGAGGTTTGATCGCCGCTCCGCCGGTTCCGGCGCCTTCCCCGCCCCGGCCACCCGCGCCGTTGTCTTTCAGCAAAGGTCTGAGCGACGGCATCCCGGTTTCCGTGAGCGGCTTCTGAAACCGCCGGTAGCTCTCCCAGTCGAAAAAGAGGATCCGCGACTCCCCTTCGAAGAGCCGGTCGATGATCCGCTCGCCGAGGATCTTCTCCAGCGTCTTCATGTTCCGGATGTTGCTGGTCAGGATGACGGGCCGCATCTCCTCGTAGCGCAGGTCGAGGACCTCGTAGAGGATCATCCGCTCCGTGTCCGTGCCGAACTGGACCCCCACCTCGTCGATCACCAGCAGATCGAGCGCCGCCATCCTCCGGAGGATCTCGCTCTGGGTCACTTCGGAATCCCGGTTGAAGGTGTCCTTGATCTCCCGAAGCAGCCGCGGCGTCTTGGTGAAGAGCGCCGACCAGCCCGACCGGACGATCCGGTTGATGACGGCGGCGCACAGGTGCCCCTTTCCCGTGCCGGTGTTTCCCACGAACAGAAGCCAGGTGCCCGCCTTCCGGTGCCGGGCGAAATCCTCCGCGAACCCCCTGGTGTAAGACAGGACGTTCTCCTGCCTTTCCCGGTGGACGCCGTAGAGGAGGAAGTTCTCGAAGGTCTTCTCGACGAAGCGGCGCTTGAGCATGCTGTTTTCCACCAGTCGGCCGAGGCGGGCCTTCTCGCAGGCCGTCGCCCGCGCCTCGATCTCGGCAATCACGCGGTGCTGCTCGCAGGTCTCGCAGGGGACGTCCGCCCAGTGGGGCGTCTTCCCGGTTGTCTTCAGATAGGTGGGGTCGTCCATGAAGACGGTCCGAAGCGGTTTGCCGCAATCGGGACAGATCTTCTCCGGCATCGGGGGCCGCTCCTCAGCGGATGACGAGCTCCGGGGGGAAATCGGAAAAAGGAGGCGGTTCCTCTTCAGGATCGTTCCGATCCCTTCGATGCGGGTCGGGATATTCTCTTCCATGATCGTTCTCCTTTCTCTCGGCTCGGGAGAGCCAGCCCTGAATGAATCGTTTGTAATTTTTGTATCTTTTGTTGGGGTTGGCGATCAGCCAGGCGGTCATGCGGTTGATCTGCATGGGAATGTCCTGGTCGGGGAAGGCGGCGGCCAGGGCGTTCCAGAAATCGGTTTCGTTTTTCAGACCGGAAAAGAAAAGATGACAGTCCAATAAACCGGCGAGGTCGCGACAGAAGAAGTATGAATATACTTCTTCATCTTTATTTTCTTTACCTTTTCTTTTCTTTTTCTTTAGGAGGTCGCAACCGCCGGATTGTAAAGAAGAACCACCGCGCACCGTCTGGCGTTTTGCCAGATCGCCGTCTGGCATTTCACCAGATGGGCGTCTGGTGTTTCGCCAGATCAGGACATCTGCCGCCTCTGGTGTTTTGCCAGGTTGGGGATCTGGTGTTTCACCAGATTGTTCTGGCGTTTTACCAGAGAGACCGAGGTGCTTCTTCACCATCCTGCTGAGATGATTCTTGTAGTCCTGCAGATCCCGCAATCCCACCTGGACTTGCCAGTCACGATAGTATTTGTTCAACCGGTATCGCTTCATGTCCCTTTCGTCCTGCTCGAAAATCTTTTTCTCCAGCAACCACTGCAATGCGCGATGGGTGTCCGACCAGTCCAGATTGGCCAGGGCTGCATATTCGCTCTTCGTCAAGCTGGTAAACGTCTTCGGCCCGCACCCGAACGAGAAGCGCATCTGGACATCGATGAGCCGCCGCGCCCGCTTGGGGATGTCGGCGCACATCAAGGCCTCCAGGAGTTCGTTGAAGATCATGGTGTAGCCGTCTTCTCTCTTCGGATGTCCGACACGCTTCACGGATTCACGCTGCCAGGATAAAGGGGCAGGACGGATCCTGCCCCTTGGTTGTTAAATGAGCGCCGCCGTGGTGGCCGCCGCACCGGTTGCCGCGCCTGCCGCCGGGAGGGGATGAATCGCCTCCCGCTCATCGGCTTCGATGCGCTCCAGCAGCTCCCGGAACGACTGCAGCCGCGCAGGACGTTTCAGGGAATCGAGAAGCTTCGCCTGCTCGGCGATCTGGGCCGGGTCGAGCTGCGTCATCGACTCGATGCCGTAGCGGCGGTAGCAGTAGCGTTTGTACGTCTCCTTCGGAAGCTCCAGCGCGCCCAGCCGGGCAAAAAGCGGCTTCAGGCCGTCGCCGTTGCCCCCCTGCGCCGGTGGGACCGCCGCGGATCTGCCCTCACCGTCCCGGGCCTCTCTCTCTTGCGGCCCACCAAACGGCTTCTCCTGGGCGACCGCTCCCGGTGACGCCTGCCCGTTGTTCTCCAGCCAGTCGAGGAGCGTCTTTCCCGTCTCGATCGTGGGCACGAAGTATTGACCGTCGAACAGGGTCGTCCGGTCCTTGGTGGTCGTGGCGGTGTGCCGCTGATCGAGATCGATGAAGACGGTGAACTCGTACTCCATGCCGTCCCGCTGGATGGGGCTCATCCCCAGCTTCTTGACCTGCTTCTTCCCGTTCTCTTCCACCTGGGCGTATTCCATCTTGCTCCGCATGGTGGCGATGATGTGGCATTTGGACTGGAGCATGGCGTCCACCAGCTCGTTGTGCTTCGGCGTCACCTGCCGCCAGGCGCTCCAGGAGTTGCCCGTCTTGTCGGCGATGTGGCCGTGGACATCCAGCAGCCCGCCCTGCCCCACCCAGGCGTGGGAGAGCGAATCGATGATGATCGTCTCGTAGCCCAGGTCTTCCGCCACCCTGATGGCTTCGACATATTTCTTGGGCTCGAAGGGCGGGTGGATGGTGCAGGCGTCATATTCCCCCAGGTGATCGTAGAGCTCCCCGGAGCCCCGCTCCGTGTCGATCATGGCGATCCGGCCGCCCAGCCCCAGGCCGATCAGGAGCGCCGAATAGGTCTTCCCCGATCCCGCGGGACCGGCGATGGCCAGCCTGAGCTTTCCCTTCTTTCGTTCTGCCTTATGAAACTCTGTCATGGTCCTGACCTCCTTGATCCTTGCGGATCGGTTTCCCGTCCCCCTCACTCCTTTTTCGTGGGAATGCGGCGACCATGGTCATCCGCCCCCGGTGGATCCGGCCGATGCAGAGGATCCTCGGTTTTGACGGTTCCCTGGCAACATCCGCCAAGGGAACGACCTTCCGGACGCGGGGCCTCCCGAAAAGGACGGGGAATCGGTTTCTGAAAAATTTCTTGATGGACATTCCGGATCTTTCCGCTCTGACCTTTTGCACAACTGACGGTAACTCTTTCATCTCTCATCCTCCTTTCACCCCCGGACAGCCTCAGATCAGATCCGCTTCCCACAGGCGGAGCCGGGCGGCATCGCCAAATATCCTCACGATCTCATCCCGTTTCTTTCCGCAGACGGCGGAGAAGTCGCACCAGTTGCAGTGCGTGCCGCCGTTCGGGTAGAACCTCCCTTCCTGGATTCCTGCAAGGACGGCCCGCGCGGTCCGGTAGAGTTCGAGGAAATCCTCTACAGTGCGGGTGTCCGTCTGCCACTGGATCGAGGGGGTCTTGGTCTTGATGATGTGGATGTAGCCGACGGGGATTTCTTCGGGCTCGCGGGCGCCGGTTTCCATGATCCGCTGCCGGACCCACCAGGCGTAGCAGGTCAGCTCCAGCGCCACCCGGACTTGCCAGTCCTCGGCCTTGCGGGCGCGGGTCTTGATCTCCAGGGGACGAAGGACGCCGTTCGGCCGATCCACGAGATCGATGACGCCGACCAGCGGAACGGGCAGCGCATCGCCGTTGTCGAGGTTCACGAGCGGCATGGAGAAGGGCCGTTCGATCTCCAGCGGATCGAGGGGGGCGTCCCGGATGAACAGCTCGGCGTAGCGCAGCGACGCGCTCCGGGCCTCCGCCAACTCTTGAGCGACGGCCTCGTCATCGCCTTCGCGCGCCTGCCGGGACCAGAAGTCGTCCAGCAGCGCATCGGGATCGATGAACTCGTCCTTCTTCCGGGCCAGGTGGTGGGCGGTGATCAGCCTGTGGGTGGACAGGCCGATCAGGAGGGCCGCATCCCTCCGGAGCGGGGATACCCCCAGTTCGTAGTGGATGAAATAGCTCCGGGGGCAGGAGATGTAGCGGTTCAGCCGGCTCTTGGAGAGGTAGAAACCGTTGCTGTCGCCATCACCTTTGAATGGGTTTGCATCCGGGACGGCCGTGACCTGCGGGCGGCCTTGATCCACCGCGGCACGACCCGGTAACGGACATGAAGCCGGCGCGGCACCGTAAGAAGCCCCGGCTTCCGACACCACCTGCCCGGATTCCCCGATCCCCAAAACCATCCTCCCCAGAACCATCCGGTCCAATGCCGCCTCCGGGGAAACGAAAATGTCATTTGCCTGCATAACCGATCCTCCTTTCCAAAGATGTCTCCCTCGACACCGGGGAGATTCACCCCCAGGACAGCCCCCGATCAGATTCCTTCCTGTTCCAACCTCTTCAGAAACCGCTCGACCGCCATGTTCGCCCTAGGCTTCTTCGGCTTCTCGCCTGCGGGATCGCACCTCTTCAGCGTTTTCATGGCCTTTCCGTATCCGTCCTCGAGACAATGGATGATGTCGTCAGCGAGAATCTCGCTGATGCCGTAGAGGAGGAAGAGCGCCTGCAGGTAAAGCGTCATATCGTAAAAGGTTTCCCGGATGATGCGGGTGGTGTTTTTCGGTTTCAGGTTGTTCATGGCAACCTCCTTACAATGTTCTTTTTTCGTGGTGCCTGGGGTCGGGGATGTCCCTGAGCGACTTCCCTGCGAATCATGGCCTTCCTCCGTGATTTGTCTCTCCTATCTGTATTACGTCATCACCTCATCCTCAGGGGACAAAAAATCTTGATTCCTCTTTTGATTACAGTTGCTTGGAAAGATAGTTTTTGATGGTCCGGAGGGACCGCTGCCGCCTTTTCTTGAGGCGCTCATACTCGGTGGACGAGGTTGTGATCACATTGAGGGATTTGCCCTCGACAAACGTGGCGATGATCATCTTTTTGTCTTCCCCGGTGATCTTCCCGGTGCAGACCAGGCGGTCCAGGATGGCGATCACGTCGGGCGTTTCCTGTTCGCCTTCCATGAGCCTCTCGTCGGGACCCGCGGCGTCCGACCGGATGGCCTCGAACCCGTCCCCCAAATCGAGGGCAAGCCCCGAACATTCTTCCCTGAGGTGCTTATTCAGCAGTGCCCGGACCCGGTTTCTCAACGTGCCGACGATCCTGCCGGCCACCTTGTACGGGACGATATCGGTTTCCTGAATGACGCGGATGAGTTGGAGGCAGATCTCCTGGAGGAGAACCTCCTGATCGATTCCCGGGCACTTTTTCTTCCCGTGCGTGTAGATGCTGATGAGGGCCGGTGTGAACAGGGCGATGAAGAACGGGCCGAGATCGAGATATAGGCCACCGCTCCGGTACCGTGACCATAGTTCGAAGAGGATCGCGTCTTTCCGGTCCAGGTCCGCGGTCTCATCGTGGAAGAAGAGCAGGAGGGAATCTTGATCAGGAAAGGAAAGAAGCTCGGGGCATTCCGTCCGCAGGCGCCGGTAGAACCTTCCGAACCTTTCCGAGGCCAGGTCTTTCCGGATGGCGGCAAGAGAAAAGCCCATGCGTCAACAGCGGCATGGGCTTCGCGAGCCTCGGAGCCTGCTACATCAATGACGTCGGAGCGTCAGAATCTCACGACGGCCTTGCACTTCTGGCACTGGATGGCCACCAGGTACCCGACAACGTTCACGGTCACACGCCCACAGTCGCACGAAGTCAGCGCAAGGATCTTGTTTGTCTCCTGATCCAGAACGATTTCCGCCTTATGCGGCTTCCCGCAGGGACAGCGAACCTCCGCCTTCATCGCGGAAAGCGGAAGCCTGGCCATCTCCGCCAGTTTTCTTCCATCATGAGGGCAGCGGCATTCGTACATAGCGCTCGACCTCGATACCTGATTGGGGGGGGAAAGCCGTTTCGGAAACGGGATACAACAAGACAGACAAAAAAGTTTCGGACAAAAAGCGGTTTTTTTGCGGTTTTTTTGCGGCCGTCGGGAGGGGAAGAATCGGCGATTGTGTCATTTTATGGCCGCCGTGCGGCCAAAAAGCGGCCGATTTGCGGCCGGGCTGGTCTGTTGGGATGGGAAAATGCGAAAAAGCGTTTTTTTGCGGACAAAAAGCGGTCGCCGGGAAGATCGGATGACCGATCCGTCCGACTTTTGGCCGACGATCGGCCGCGTGTCGGTCAAACTTCAGTCAAAAATGCGTTTAGTCGGACAAAAAGCGGCCAAGATCATTTACGGCGTTTGGCGGACCCGCCCCGTTTTTTCTGTCCAGCCGGTCGGGCCAGGTAATTCTTCACGTTCTGGATCTTCCAGAGGATTGCCGGATGCTTCACAAGGCGGCCTGCTTCCTCGGAATCGTCCGGGAAGAGCATCTCCGGTCTCAGTTCTCCCTGTTGTACGGCAGCGATAAATGCCTCCTCATCGGGCTTCAAAGACAGAAATCCGCCGATGGCGCCCCAGGCACACTCGATGAGTTCATCCCGAACGAGTGCGGGGCCGGCAAGCATCGGGCTGAGCCGTTCGGTAATGTCTTGGTCGGTCAAGGTCGCTTCGAGGCGCTCACGGGTGTAGGTTGTCAACGGATGCTCCAGAATGGAGGAAAGGGCAATGAACCATCGCCTGAATCGTAAGGATTGAAGTATATCGGCTGTCGATTGGGGCGGGTAGGCAATATCCCAGGCGTCGCGTCCTGCACCGCGATCGAGGAGGGCAAGGAACTTGCCGATCAGGATCTCTTCCAGGCTGACCACCCGGACACGGGGACGATCCAGTTCGCCGGGCTGCCAGAGGCCGCGCAATTCGGTCCCTGCGATGGGCATACGAAAGAGAAAGTTCAAGTCCACCTCGATCCGTTCCTCTGGACCCAAAACGGACCGATACAGCAGATAGTACTTGCGTCCGGCAAAGGCATCGGCCGATTGCTGCACCCGATACCCCTGGCGACGGGCGAGATCAGTGACGGCCTGTTCCACCGCAGGCCTCGCCTCCAGCATAGCCGTCCGGTCGAGGTGACCGATGTAATTGTAATCGAGATCGACGGATAGCCTCTTGGGAGGGCTGAAGCAGAGGTTGAAGGCCGTGCCCCCCTTCATAGCAAGGACAGAGCCGAGAAACGGATGCCGCGCCATATCCCCCGCCATGGCACCGAGCCGAACCACCTTTTCCAGCGATTCGACCCGGTAGCCGGACTGTGCCGCGCAGCGTTGCAGGTATTCCAGGCTAACGCTCATCAGGCTCTCCCAGGGACAAAAGCGTCTGCGGGAGGATTAGGTTCCACCGCCGTACCAGGGCGCCGCCCCGCTGGCTGCGCTCCGCATAAAACCGGGAACGCGGACGGCGCTCTTCCATGCCGCTCAGAAGCGTATCGGGCACATGGAAGCTTTTTTGAAACCGCTCCAGGAACCAGCCTGTCGCTGCCCAGAGCCTTGCAAGACCATACCGACGTAAGACCTCTTCTAGCAGATCCAAATCGAGGGTCGTAAAGCCGGCGGCGGATCGCACCAGTTCCTCCAGGCCGCCTGCAAAAGAAGGGCGGTTGAATCCCTCAACCAGTGTCCGTTCCGGTCCTGTAGCCTCCAGCATCATTCCCTGGCGCTCTATCCTGCGTGTTCCAAACTGCTTCCCGGAATCTGCCTGCATTGGGAGGGGGGAAGCCAGAAAGCGAACGCCAAAACCATCCAGAAGAAGGGGACGGCGGCGCCCGGCGACATAAAGGGTGCACTGGTTCCACACGGAATAGGCCGCCCCGAGAAGCTCCAGGGCACTGTGGTGGGAAAAGACGCCGGCAGGGTGCATCGCCTTGGCCACCATGAAAGGATCCGGACGAAAATTTTCAGCCGGAGCCGTAGGCGGCACGACGGCGTATACCTCCCGGGCCACGCGTTTTAACCGGCCTGTCTTGAGATGGTATTTGAGCCGCTCCACGACGCGCGGACGCCCTCCATCCCCGGCCATGGCTGTAACGGCCCCATCCAGAGAAAAGACCGGATGGTCGGCAAAGAAATCTGTGCCCTTCAGTTGCTGTTTGGTGTTCATACGGGTAAATTTTCTCCCTGTTCCGCAGCAAAACGTCAACAGGACAAAGGCCGATTGAGTTGACGTTTTGATTCGCTACGGGTAGTAATTTTACCCGTTAGTGCACAAAATGTAAACAATTAATTTCGCGAACTCCATTGCGTTCTTTACGGCCGTCGGGAAGGGAGAATTGGGGGTTTATGGTCTATACATGGCCGCTGTGCGGCCAAAATGCGGCCGGATTATGTTCGTTCCGGCCTATTGCGATGGGAAAATGCGAAAAAGCGGATTTTATGCGGTCAAAAAGCGGTCAGGGTTATTTGTGTGCAATTCGACGAGTCGTCTCGTTTATTTCGCGTTTTTCTGCGGCTGGCATCCCAACATCATGGTTCTTGAGAGAGACATGGTCCTTGTCAATTTTGAAGAAGGTATTTTACGAGTTCGTCGGCTCTCAATAATTACTTGGAACCTCGGCTTTTAGCGTCAGGTGCACCGGCTTGTCGACGTTTCACGATTGTCTCCAGCAGGGATTGGAGTTTCTCACGGAGGTCAGGCAGTTTGTTCGTCGCAACATCCCAGACAATGGTGTAGTCCACACCGAAGTAGTCGTGTATAAGTCTGTCTCGCATTCCAGCGACCTTTCGCCACTCGATATCCGGCTGCTTCGATTTGACATCTTCGGGCAGTTTTTTCGAAGCTTCACCGATGATCTCGATGCTTCGAACAAATGCTCTCTTCAGGGTTGCATTCTTAAGAAAGGAGTCGAAATCCGCATTCGGAATCTGAGTAAGGATGTAATCGATCTCGTCCAGAATATGGCGGATTAACTCACGCGGCGATAGGGACACGCTCCACCTCCCTTAGAATATGAGGCCCGATATGTGGACTGAGGGCCTCGGGGGTAACCACTTCGACTTTGCGTCCCAAGAGTTCTTCAAGAAGGAATGCAACATCCATGAAATTGTCGAATGTATGCTTTTCAGGCATGAATTCCACGAGAATATCGACATCGCTCAAGGACGTCTGCTCGCCCCGGACAAACGATCCAAACAGTCCAACATTCCTGACGCCAAAGAGTGCGAGTCGCTCTCGTTCCCCCAGAATGCGCTGAATGATAGCGTCTTTCGTATCCACCTTCTTGACCATGGAGCTCCCTCCGCAATTACTGTTACGGTATCAGGATACAATAAACCGCGGCGTTATGCAATAAACCCCATCGGTGATAACCCGATCACTGAAACATGCAATATTAAGTCAGGCGACGATCAAAACAGCGTCACAGGAAAACACGAAAAAGAGGCGGATTTTTTGCGGAAAAAAAGCGGTCGCCGGAAACTCGACCGCTTTGATGAACATCAGGAGATCGTTAGCGCTATTCTACTTCCGGCACGACGATTTCTTCCGGCGGTATCCAGACGACCTTGCCATTCCGCCAGACAGCAATGGGATTCCCCCGTCGCTTATGCTCGGCCAGGGCCTCGGCAACTGCCTCTTTCAACGCCATTTCGGCTTTTACCTTCAAAGGAAGATCGCGTACAGCTTCCCTGTTTTTGTGCGTCTGTTTATTCATTACCTGGAACTCCTTTCAATCATTGAAAACAGTTTATCATCAATGACGGTTAAATTGCCACTTTCTTCATCTGCAATCAGGCGGGGCAAATCCGCAGAATTGCGGGAGCGACCCTCTGGCCCGGCAAGAAGAAACAGATCACGCTTCGGCTCGATCCCGACGTGGTGGACTTCTTTAAAACAAGGGGCCGGGGATATCAGAGCAGCATCAATGCCGCCCTCCGCCGCTACATGGAAGCGCATCAGCGCCGGATGAAGAGCGCCTGAGATGAACGATTTGAAAAAGTATATCGCAAGGCGAAAAAGAACTACTGACCCCTCTTTACCGCTTATCCCGTCCGGCTATAACCTGGCGGAACATCCTCGAAACCCCGCCATTTGAACCATCCTGATATATTAACGAAAGCGGCCCATCTTTCGATCATCAGGTTGTCGCTCTCATGGCTGTCCTCGTAGTCCTTTTCCGTGACAGAGGCCAGCTCCTTCCCTTTACTCAGATAACCGGTGGCACTGTATTCCCTTACAAAATTCCGGCCGATATGCAAACCGAGAATTCTGAGAAAGGCGTAATTCATCACGTTGGATGCAAACAAAATAGTGTGCGGGGCCGTCCTTTGGACCGTCTCGGAAAGACCAGCCAACGCCTCGGAATGCTGCTTTTTCAGCGATTTCAATTGAAGGGGTCTTAAAGCGGGAAATTGATCATAAATCCACTTCTCGATCATGATGTCGGGCGGCAGGTTTGTCACTTGGCTTATGAGCCCATCATACCAGAGATCGATGATGTGTGCGATTTGATCCTCTGAGAAAACGGAGGATAGCGCCGCAGTCTCGTTTTTTATTTGCTTGAGGGCCTGGTATTTGGTCTGATTGTCACTGTAGGGTATCAGTCTCTGATTCTCCGGACATCTTGAAATCCTGAAGAGATGTCCGCATTCGTGAACAATCATATGGTTGATGATCTCATCGTGCTCTTTTTTATAGAAAATAAGATGCGATGGCATATTTTTTCTTGCCATCCTGAGCGCTGCAAATGTCTTCAGATCATTTTTCTGAACAAACTCTATCTCCTTGCCCGTTGTTTTCTTAACCTCTGCAAGAACGTCGGGAACGGGGTCAATGAATCGTATATCCATGATGACTTTCCTTGCCGAACAGTTGCAGAGCCTTCGTGTATTCCTCCGAAAGATCCAACCCAATGTCCTGCTTCGGATCAATCGTCTTAAAGCCCACGTACATGTAGCTTACGAGTTGCAGACCGGTAAAAGAGCCGCTCATGGAGTCGAGAGCATATTTCTTGTCCGGGTTATTGATGTCCAACCCATGCATGCCTTTCATCCCGATTTCCAAGGTAACCTGTCTGATTTTCTCCAATGGCTTGTCCTTGAAGAATTGCAGAGCCGAAAGGCAGTAGATCATGGCATCCAGCCTGAATCCTTTCCCCTTCAGGACGATCTCCGCGATCTCTCTTCTGAAGTCTTTTGCCAATTCGGCAATTTTGGTCGATTCATCCAGGATGATGGCTTTCTTGAAATACTTGTCGGCCTCATCAGTTTTGCCGGTCTTGAAATAGCTGTAGCCGAGGCCGTAGGCCGTCAACTGGTCTTCCGGATTGATCGAGAATGACTTTTCAAGACATTGGATTGCCTTTTCGTAATCTTCCTCCTTGCCGTACAGGCCGCCCAGATTTCTGAGAGCATACGGATTCGACGGCTCGATCTCCAGGGCCCTCTCAAAATGATCCTTGGCCTTCTCAGGTTCATCGAGCCTTGAATAGGCAAATCCAAGCGCCACATGGGCATTTGCGTAGTGGGGTGTTTCCGGTCGTGATAAATTGA
>DIKL01000072.1 GCA_002424545.1 Syntrophaceae bacterium UBA5619 | reverse complement strand
GCCAAACTACTGTAAAAGAAAAGTTCGACCCATTGATCGACCATCTCGATCAGGCTCTGGAGGGAGCGGGAGATGTATTTGTCCTTGTGATGGATCAGGTAAAATTTCCGCATCATGGCCGGATCGGCAAGGGGGATCGCCTTGAGAATTCCCATCTGGAGCTCTTTGCTGACGACCCGCCGGGTGATGACGGCGACGCCCACCCCCTCCTCGACGGCGGTCTTGATCGCTTCGTTGTTGGACAGCTCCAGCGGGATCGAAAGGGTGATGTTGTGGCGGCGGATGTATTCGTCGACGCTGCGCCGAGGCGCCGATCCCTTTTCGTGGACGATCAGAGGTTGTCCTGCCAGGTCTTTGGGATCGATCGACGATTTCGTCGCAAAGGGGTGGCCGGGCGGGACGATGATCTGGTAGCTGTCCTCCAGAATCTCGCGTGAGACGAGCTTCTTGTGGGGGACGGGATAGGAGATGAAGCCGATGTCGTTGGAAAGCGTCGCGGTTTTCTCGACGATCAATTCCGTCGGCAGGGTGTCCATCGACACCCGGACCTTGGGATTCATCAGGCTGAAACGGTCGATGATGAAGGGGAGGTAATAGGAGCCGAAGCTCTCGCTCGCCAGGATCCGGATATACCCTCGCTTGCGCTGCTGGAAATCCCGCAGGCTTTCCTCCGCCTGGTTCTCCATCTCGAAGATCGATTCGGCGATTCCATAAAGGACTTCGCCCGCGTCCGTCAGCGCCATTTTCTTTCCAAAGCGGTTGAAGAGTTTCAGTTCGTAGTGCTCCTGGAGGCGTTGGATTCCTTTGGTGACGGCGGGCTGCGTAATGAAAAGCGTCTCCGCGGCGGCGCTCAGGCTGCCCTGTTTTGCCGCAAGGTAGAAGATTTTCAGTTGGTTTAGATTCATAACTATTTATTATCCAAAGAATAAGATTTATTAGTTTGCGCAATGTAGACCGATCCCTATAGAGTTGTCAAGATAAGTATCGATAAATATCTGTTGACAGATCACGAAAAAGGTTTGTAAGGCGACCAGAATACTTCGATCGTTTGCCGGTCGGGAAAAGCAGAAACGAAGAGGCCGGGAAAAGACCGCGGATCGGAACAGGCAGATCAGAGACGGGAGGGGGACCGGAATATGGCGGAGAGCATCCTGAAGAAAAAAATGGGAATCGAAAAGGAGATCGACGATTTTCTGAACCAGGTCAGTGAGGCGGGATTGATGTCTAAGAACGGGATGGATGCCTACCTGAAGAAAAACATGGAGGCGTTTGCCCAGGCGTTGACGAGTATCCGCAACACGGAACACCGGGGGGACGACCTGCGCCGTTCCATCGAGCAGGACCTCTACAAGAAAACCCTGATTCCGGAATCCCGGGGAGATGTCATGACGCTGCTCGAAGATATGGACGCGCTGCTGGACCGCTTTACGGGGCTGATTTGGCAGTTCGAGATCGAACGCCCCGATATCTGCGCCGAGTTTCATGATGATTTCAAGGAACTCCTGCTCTATTCCGTCGAGGCTGTCGAGGCGGTGGTCCGATCCTGCCGCGCTTTTTTCAAGGATATCAATTCAGTGGCGGATCATATCCACAAGGTGATCTTCTATGAGAAGGAATCGGACAAGGTCACGACCCGTCTCCAGCGGGCGATTTTCGGACGGGAGGACCTCCGCCTGAGCCACAAGATGCATCTTCGCTTCTTCGCCAAACAGGTAGACCGGATCGCCGACGAGGCCGAAGACGTTTCCGACCGCCTCAACATCTACGTCATCAAGCGCACGTTATAGGAGCCTGCGATGTTTGCCATCTTTCTAACCAGCGGTTTGTTCCTGGGATGGTCGCTTGGAGCCAACGACGCGGCCAACGTCTTCGGAACCGCCGTTGGCACGCGGATGATCAGCTTCAAAAAGGCCGCGATCCTCTCCGGGATTTTTGTCATCCTCGGGGCCGTCATCAGCGGGGCGGGCGCGGCGAAAACGCTGGGCGAACTCGGCGCCGTGAATGCCATTGCCGGCGCCTTCGTCGTCGCGCTGGCCGCCGCCGGCACCGTATACTGGCTGACGGTTCTCGGCTATCCCGTTTCAACGACACAGGCCATCGTCGGAGCGATCATCGGTTGGGACCTCTTTTCCGGCGCGCTGATCGATTACGTCTCCCTTCAATCGATTGTATTGAGCTGGATCATCAGCCCGATTCTGGCCGCGATCTTCTCCGCCGTATTCTACAAGCTGATCGCCTATGGAATCAAAAGCGCCCAGATTCACATGTTCCGTCTGGACACGCTGATCCGGATGGGTTTGATCATCGCGGGCATCGCCGGCGCCTATTCTCTTGGCGCCAACAACATCTCCAACGTGGTCGGAATCTTCGTTCCGATCTCCCCGTTCGCGGATATCTCCTTTATGGGTTGGTTTAAGCTGAATGCGGCGCAACAACTATTCCTGTTGGGCGGGCTTGCCATCGCCGTGGGGACGTTCACCTACGGCAAGAGAGTGATGCTGACCGTCGGGGCCGGAATTACGGAGATGTCGCCGGTTGCGGCCTTCGTGGCGGTTCTCGCCAACGCGGTGGTGCTCTTTCTATTTGCGTCGGAAGGCCTGCGGGCCTTTTTGCTCGGCCACGGGCTGCCGGCCTTTCCGCTGGTCCCCGTCTCCAGTTCCCAGGCGATCGTCGGCTCGGTGATCGGGATCGGTTTGATCAAGGGAGGGCGGGGGATCCGTTGGCGGATGCTCGGCGAGATTGCCGGAGCCTGGGTTGCGACACCGGTTGTCGCGATCCTGATCAGCTTCATCTCTCTGTTCATTCTCCAGAACGTCTTTCAGCAGAAGACGTATATTCCCGTCGAGTACAAATTGACGGCGGAGGCGGAACAGCGAATCATGACGGAGGGAATCCCACCGGATCTTCTGGAGGATCTCCGGGGGGAAACCTACTCCACGGCGGTTCAATTTCAAAAGGCCGTATCACAGCGGATGACGCTCAATCCCAAGCAGATGAACGTCCTTTTGTCGGCCGCGGAGATCGATCCGGTCGCACTCACGTTTCAGGCGGTGAACCGGATCAACAACCCTTCGATCACGGCGGATCAGAAGATCGCAATCCTGGGACTGGTCGGCAAGGCCTTTACCCACCGCTGGCAGTTGGAAACGGCGTTGGCCGAAAAATCTCCGGAGTGGAGGCCGGTGGCGGGGGACAAAGAGCAAAATGAAAAGATCGCGCTCGATCTGGACTATATCTATCGTCTGATTCGTTCGACCCAATAGCGTGGGTGAAATCCATTGGTTCCCGGTCGCCCTCTGCAATTTGATCTTGACAGGATGGGCAGGGGAGTGTAAAAGCATTCGCTCACAAGTCGCCTTAGATCAAGGCCCATCGTCCGGCGGGGAAACGTCTCCGGGACATCGGGTAGAGAGGCGCAAAAGGCTGCAGCAAAACGATGCTGCAAACGTTTGAAGAATCAATTCATCACATTCAAGGAGGTAAAGGGAATGAGTGTAGAGGTGAAAGCCCCGATGCCGGGGAAAATCCTGGATGTTCTGGTCAAGGTCGGCGATCAGGTGAAGGAAGACGACGAGCTTCTCATGCTCGAGGCCATGAAGATGGAAAATCCGATTTACGCGCCCGCCGACGGGACCGTGAAGGAGATCAAGGTCAAGGCCAATGATTCCGTGGAGACGGAACAGGTGATGATCATCATCGAGTAGCGCTTCCGTTTCGGAATATTTCCGGTAGAGATGAAAATGAAACAGGCACGTGCCGCGGCATGCGCCTGTTTTTTTGTCTGCCGGAAATCAAATGCTTGATCCTGACTGCCGCTTGATTCTGCACCGGGAATGTTGAACCGTACACGCAAGGAGCATCGTGAACGTCGTCCGCAGAGCCTGCTGTCCGTTTATCGATTCAGGCCGTAAATCTCGGGGTGTTGCGGACCGCCGGTTTCCGGGGGATTCTTCGTCAGCATTATGGCCCTGCCGGGCATCGGGGCGAGGAACGCGTCGGGCTTCAGATTTCGCGCCGGCAATGTCGCCATCAACTCATTGACCGCGTCTTCGAATCCATCCGCTCCCAACTGGAAGACCTGGAAGTGCGAGGCGATGCTGAGCTGCGCGCCCAGATCCAGGTGCGCCTGGACGGCCTCCGCCGGTCCCATGTGGACGCCGGAAGAATACGGGAGGAGGCCTTGAAATCGTTGCGGCCGGAACGGCGAAATCGGGAGCAGCGCCGCCCGGATCGGCGAAAAACGGCGCGCGATTTCTCGGAAATGGGGTCCGTATCCCGTGTCTCCGGCAAAGAAGACGTTGCCGGCCGGTCCGGAGACGACAAACCCTCCCCAGAGCGTTCGGTTGCGGTCCCACAGGGTTCGCGATGAGAAATGCTGTGCCGGAACCAGCGTAATCGTCACGTCCGGAGAGATGCGGATCGACTGCCACCAGTCCAACTCATCCACGGAGGAAAGGCCCGCGCCCCGGACGAGGGCGAGGTTGCCGAGCGGCACGATGGCTTTCGGAGTTCCCCTTCCGGCGAGGCGGCTCAGCGTGGGGAGATCCAGATGATCGTAATGATTGTGGGACACGAGCACCAGGTCGATTGCCGGCAGGTCTTCGAAGCGGATGCCCGGCTCGCGGTGCCGTTTGGGGCCCGCCCAGGAAACCGGGCTGCAGCGGTCCGACCAGATGGGATCGATGAGGATATTGAGCCCGTCCATCTGAATGAGAAATGTGGCATGGCCGACGGGGATCACGGAGAGAACGCCTGTCGGCACGCGAACGGCGGGTGGCTGCCCGGGCGTCATGTCCTTGACTTCCGGCCATTCGGGCCATTCGTTGCCGAACATGAACCGCCAGATCCATGACGGCCTGCTGCGTTTCGGTTCTGAGCCCGGCGAAGGCTGCGAAATGGCGGGATTGAAGTAAAGATTGCCGTCAAAGTGGTCGGAGACCCGTTGCGCGATCTCCGGGGATGCGACGGGTTCCGACCCGCTCGCGGGGAACAGCAACAGGTGGGTCAGGGCCAGAGAGAGAATCAATACAACGAGTCTGCGTTTCAAGGGGCCTTTTCCTTTCGGTTATCAAGGGTGTTCATTGAGGTAGAGTATAGGAAAGGCCGCCCTCACTGTCAACGTCGGACTTTCGATCCGGATTCGAGATCTCGATTTGACGCAACCCGATTTAGCGCTTGACAGGTTTCATCTGTCGAACGATGATGAGGTCCGATTCCGGGCGGGGCAGTATCGAAACCGGGCAATACCGATGAAAAGAAAACGCAATTCCCAAAAAAAGGAGCAGACGATGGCGCTTACTCTTGGACCGAGAAGGGGAACGTATGTTGATGTTGCGGATGAAGCGAAGGTCGGGAAACCTCCCGTGTCCGTCAGGCAAGTCAAGCTTCTCGAAGATTTCGATTTGATTTACCGGACGATGTGCACGCTGTTGTTCAATTATGTCCCGGCTTCGGGCCACCCGGGCGGATCCATCTCCGCCGGGCGATTTCTGGCGGGCCTTCTGTTCGATTCGCTCGACTATGATATTTCCCGTCCGCAACGGGAGGATGCCGACATGATCTCGTTTGCCGCCGGTCATAAGACCATGGGTCTCTATTCTCTCTGGGCGTTGCGGGACGAGGCCCTTCGGATCGCGGCGCCCGAACTTCTGCCCGGGGAGGAGCGCTTCCGGATCCGTCTGGAGGACCTGCTCGGGTTCCGGCGGAATCCCATCACGAAGACGGCCCTTCTCCGGAAGCTCCATGCAAAGGTTTTGGACGGCCATCCGACTCCGGCGACCCCGTTTGTCCGTCTTGCGACCGGCGCATCGGGCGTCGGACTGGGGAGTTCGATCGGCCTTGCCCTGGGCGCGATGGATTATTTTGGACAAGACGCGCCGCGGGTTCACATTGTGGAAGGGGAGGGCGGCCTCACGCCCGGCCGGGTCAGCGAAGCCCTGGCGGCCGCGGGGACGGCCTCGCTGCGGAACGTGATTCTCCACATCGACTGGAATCAGGCGTCGATCGACAGCAATCATGTCTGCCGGGAGGGATCGGTCCCCGGGGATTATGTCCAGTGGACGCCGGCGGAACTGGCGTACGTTCACGACTGGAACGTGATCTCCGTTGCCGATGGAACGGACTGGCAGCAGATCTGCGCGGCCCAGCGGATGGCCTTGAAGATGAAGAACAGCCAACCAACGGCCGTCGTCTACCGGACGACCAAGGGGTGGCGTTACGGCATCGAGGGGAAGGCTTCCCACGGGGCGGGACACAAGCTCTGTGCCGACGGCTTCTTCGAAACCCTGAAGCCGTTTCTGGCGTCCGTGGAGGGTTCTCTGCCGCGTTGCGAGAGCGGCAACCAGCGGTGCCGGGGCGGAAAGGAAGCGGGTATTCTGGAGGAATGTTTCTGGGAGTCCCTGAAGGCTGTACGGAAGACACTGGAGAACAATCAGGCGCTGGCGGCCATGATCGTTGAAAGGCTCAAGGCGTCGCGGGAAAGGCTGAACCGGCGTGGGCGCAAGCCCCGAAGCAACGGGCCGCGGATCGACGCCGTCTACGAGATCGCAAGGAAATCCGCCGGGAAAACGCCGAAGGAGCTTGCGCTGACGCCGGGTGTCGGCACGACGCTCCGGGCGGAGTTCGGTCGCATTCTAAATTACTACAACCGTGCCGGGAACGGCGCTCTCTTCGCCGCGGCCGCCGACCTTCTCGGTTCGACGAGCCTGATCACCGTGGGGCAGGGATTTGACGGCGGCTACTACAATGCGGCTGCCAACCCGGGATCCAGGTTGTTGGCGACGGGGGGCATCTGCGAAGATGCGATGACGGCGATCCTTTCCGGACTCGCCTCCTTCGGGCATCACAGCGGGGCCGGTTCCTCGTATGGGGCCTTCCTGGCGCCCCTCGGCCACATCGCGGCGCGCCTGCACGCGATTGGAAACCAGGCCCGGCAGTCGCTGGAGAAGGGGCCTTACCGGCCGATCATCCTCGTCTGCGCCCACGCGGGACTGAAAACCGGTGAGGACGGGCCCACCCATGCCGACCCGCAGCCGCTTCAGATCCTGCAGGAGAACTTTCCGCGGGGGACGATGGCAACCCTTACGCCCTGGGACCCGCAGGAGCTGTGGCCGTTGATGGCGACGGCGCTGAACCGGCGTCCGGCGATCATCGCGCCGTTCGTCACCCGGCCGACCGAGACGGTGATCGACCGAGAAGCCCTGGGGCTTCCGCCGGCAAACGCGGCTGCCGCCGGGGTTTATCTTCTCCGCAAGGCGAGAAACAAAAATGCCGGCGTCGTGGTCCTGCAGGGAAGCGAGGTGGGATACGCCTTTGTGGAGGAGACGCTGCCTCTGCTGGAAAAGAAGGGCGTCGATCTGTTTGTCTATTATGTGGCCAGCGCCGAACTTTTCGACTTCCTGCCAAGCCGCACGCAGGAAAAAATCTTTCCGGAGGAGCATGCGAAAAGGGCGATGGGCATCACCGGTTTCACGCTGCCGACAATGTACCGCTGGATCCGTTCCGACCGGGGTCGGGAGATGACGCTTCATCCCTACCGGAAAGGAAATTACCTCGGGAGCGGACAGGCCCACATGGTCATGGCCGAGGCCGGGCTCGACGGGAAAAGCCAGTTCAAGGCGATCATGAAGCACCTGAAGCGCTGAGGACGTTCTGCTGCGCCGCTCTCAGGGCTTCGACGATCTTCATCCGGGAAGCGCGCAACGCGGGCAGCATGCCGCCGATGAGGCCCATAAAGGTCTGAAGGTTCGCGGTGGACCGGAATGAACCGGATTTCAGACCGCTATATCAACCCGGCCAGGAATCGCCCCGCCTCCGATCCTCGGCTCCCGTCCCTCCGACGCTGGTCCGGATCACGGGAAACCCTTCCCGCTCCATCGCTTCGGCCACACGGTTCTGCACCTCCGGCTCCGGCGTCAGCGCGATCATATAGCCTCCCATTCCGCCACCCGTGAGCTTGGCTCCCGATGCGCCTTGTTTCAGTGCCAGTCGGCAGAGATAATCGAGTTTTTCGTGCGAGAGCCCCATATCGACCAGGATCTCATGATTGGCGACCATAAGATGCCCGACGTCAGCAAGATCCCGCATCATCAAGCTTTCCCTCATCCGGAAGGATTGCGCCGTGATGAGGTCCATCCGTTCCCGGAACCGTTTGGGGTTCTTGTTTTTTTCGTCCTCCACCAAGCCGTCCAACAGCTTTGTATCCGCCGAGATCCCGCTGTTGGCCAGAACCACCGGGATCGGTTCCCGGACCGAGATCGGCGTTGCACTCTTCTCCCCCTCCAGGATTCGGTAGAAGAGGAGGCCGCCGTAACAGGACGCCGTGTTATCCACACCGCTGGGGATCCCGTGGTAGGGGAACTCCCCTTCCCAGGCAATCCGGTTGATCTCTTCGATGGGGAGCCCCAGATGAAACTCCTCATTGAGCGCGCGGGCCAGAGCCACGCAGCCGGCCGCGCTGGCTCCGATTCCGCTCCCCGCGAGGAGCGATCCCCCGAAGATGATCCGCAGAGGGGTTTTCCCCGTGTCGATGCCCATGACCCGGAGGATCCGGTCGATTGACTCGACCTGTTTTTCCTTCTTGCTTTCCTTGTATCCCGGGACCTCCTGGCGGCGGTCCTCCAGGATCCATCCCTTACCGTCCCGCCCCTTGCTTTCCAGCCTTTCGACGACGGCCTCCGTTTCATAGGCGATGGCCGAGACGATCGCCGGCACCTCTTCCAGGACGAACTGATCCCCGATGAGGATCGTCTTGCCGTAACCCTTACCTTTGCCCATGTTTTACCCCCATTCAATCTCGAAACAGGGGAACTGCCCCCTATTTCCCAGCCAGGATCTTCTCCATCTCGGCAATCAACTGCTTTTCTTTTCCAGCCCCGACCGTCGTCGCTGCCGCGAGACTGTGACAGGCATCTGAAAATCCGCCTACCGCGGCCGTTGCCTCAGGCAGAAGCCGGTTCAATCCCATGGCCTTCTTACCCCGGATCTGCCCCTCCATCCATCCGGAAACGCGCATGGAGACCTTGACGTCCTCCATCCCCACGGGTCCGTATCCGGGGATGAAGTCGGGGAGACGTTGGAAACCGGCCAGATATTTCCTGGGATCGATGAAATCCATGTTGCGGATGACCTCGCAGAAGGCGCCGATCATCTTGACCCCCATCGGATCGAAGCGGTCCTCCACGTGAAACCACTGCATATGATCGGTTCTGTGCAGATCCCCCGCTTGCAGCCTTTCGATCTCCCGTTTGAATCTCTCCTGCTTCAGTTCCTTCAGTTCCGCGTGCATCCGGTCGGAAACTGCGGTGGGGCCTTGCAGGCATACCGCCACGCCCGCCTCCGGTCCCTCCCGGTAGTATCCGACGGCACCCAGCGTTTCGAGGTATTCAGCCAGGGAACTTCCCTCGCTTTCCCCCCGCGGGGTTAAAAAAAAGTAGGTTTCGCCCGTTTCCCTCTCTTCAATTCTCCCCTCTCCCCGGGCGACGGCTTCGAGAACGGCCTTTCGATTTTCTCCGGCCAGCTTTCCTTCAAGGAAGAACTCGTCGCCGACGGCGCCCAGCGCGGCGAGGGCGGACAGATCGGCATTGTCATCATCCATCCGCTTTGCAAAGAGATAGCAGGTAACGGAGGCAGAGATATCCAGATCCCCCTTCAGACCGTAGAGATCGGGATCGAGGTTGTGGACCTGCGGATCGGTTGCGGGGGAGGCGACATGGTGATCCAGGATCAAGACCAGATTCCTTCCCCGGTTCAGCCCGGAAATCATGGGAGCGATCCGGCCTGCGAAATCGGCAAAAACGATAACTTCGCCCTGCCGGTCAAAGATCCTCTCCAGAACCGCCGGATAGGGTTTCTCCAGGGAGCAGCGCCGGACCTGCCGGCCTGTTCGTTCGAAGGCCCGGGTCAGGATGGCTGCGGAGGTCAGGCCGTCCGCATCGTTATGGTGGAAAAGCCGAACCGTTTTCCCCTGTTTGCGGGACAGTTCATCCAGGGCTTTATCCATGGCGTTAAAAAGTTCTTCAATCATCGGTCGTTTCTCCGGAGCAAGGCATTTACGTCGTCTCTTTCCTTGCGAAGAACAGGTTGGCCAGGGCAATAACGGACGACGTGAGGATCAGGATGAAGGAGATCGCATTGATCACCGGCGTCGAGCCGTCACGGACCTGCAGGTAAAGTGTGATCGGGATGGTCGATTCGGACCCTACGAGAAAGAGGGTGGTGTTGAAGTTCTCGAAAGACATCAGAAAGGCTACGGCAGCGCTGCTGGTGAGGGCGGGCCTGAGGTAACGGAGCGTGATGTGCCAGATCGCCCCGATGCGGCTCGCGCCGAGGTTCATGGCCGCCTCTTCGAGGGTCCGGTCGAACTTCCGCAGACGGGCGGTCACGACGAGGGCCACGAAAGTGGAAATGAAGGAGACCTGCCCGAAGACGACGAGCCAGTAGCCGGGTCGGAGCAGTTCCACGTCCCATCCGAATCCTTTCTCGAAAAAGAGGCCGAGAGTATTGGTGAACAGCAGGATCGAGATCCCCAGGATGACGCCGGGAATCACCAGCGGCGCCAGCATCAGAAAATACATCGCGTTCTTGAAGCGGAAGTCCTCCTGCTCGAACAGAAAGGCCGCGCATGTCCCCAGCAGCGTGGAGAGTATCGTGACGCTGAAGGCCACCTTCAGGGAGACGAAGAGACTGCGCAGGTTCTTCTGGTCATGGAAGAAACCGATCTTCTGCGGCCCGTCGCTGAAAAACCAGTCGAGGGTGAATCCCTTCCAGGGAAGCGAGGGGAACATGGAGTCGTTGAAGGCCAGCACGCAGGTGACCAGCAGCGGCGCAAACAGGAAGAAGAAATAGAAAAGGACGTAGGAGTTGAAGCCCCACCTGTAGAGGCCGGATCGAGGCAAAGATCGGATCATTTCAATACATCACTGAGTTTCTGGCGCGTTACCTTGAGGGCCACCCAGATGATCCCCGACGACAGGAGCAAAAGGAGAAACCCGAAGGCCGAGCCCTGGTTCCAATTGAAATAGGTGATAAACTGGTTGTAGATCTGCTCGGTGAACCACAGGGAGTTTTTCCCTCCCATCAGTTTCGGCGTCAGATAGCTCCCGAGCACGATCATGAACACGACGATGCTCCCGGACATGATCCCCGGCATCGCATAAGGGATGATGATCTTCCGCCAGATGGTGATCTTGCCCGCGCCCAGATCGTAGGCGGCCTCGATCAGGGAGTCGTCGAGGCTCTCCATGACGCCGATGATCGGGACGATCATGAACAAAAGGGTCGTATAAACGAGTCCCATGATCATAACCGCGTCGTTGTAGAGGAGTTCCACCGGCTTGTCCCAGAGTCCCAGAGAGGACATGAAGTTATTGAGAACCCCGCTTTCCCGGAGGATGATCATCCAGCCGTAGACCCGGATGAGTTCGCTGACCCAGAAGGGGAGCAGCAGCAGGACCAGCAGAAAGCCCTGGATCTTCACCCCGGCGATCTTGGTTGTGTAAAAGGCGATGGGGAGAGAGACGACAAGCACGATCAGGGTCACCACCACGGAGTAGAGGGCGGTGCGAACGAAGGTGGCCCAGTAGATCGGCTCCTGAAAGAACCCGAGGTAGTTGTCCCACGTGACACCCATTCCGGCGCCGGCTTCCCCTTTCATGACAGACATCCGGAGCAGTTCAAAATGGGGCAGGATCAGCAGAAGCAGCAGCCAGAGGGCGACCGGCGTGAAGAAGAGCAGAAACATCCAGCGGGTCCCGCTTCCCTTAGGATTCATCGCTGGCCTCGATTTCCGACCTGCAGAAACAGAACGCCGAGGCGGGATCCCAGCCGATTCCGATCCGGTCCCCGACGCGGATGTCGTCGTATTGACGGTTCTGGGGCAGCGCGACGATGAGTTCCCGGCCGGAGTTCTCCGGCGTGACGATGAGCCGGCTGTTTCCGGCATCGAACAGGACCGTCTTGACCCCCACGGTGATCCGGTTGAGCGTGGACAACCGTTCATCCGGATTGATCATCATTGCCTCTGGGCGGACATACATCTCCACCCGATCCTCGCTGCACGCATTTTCCGGCGGGACGATGCCATAGCGGCTCCGGTCCTCCGTTTCGACGAAGGGGGGACCGTCCCCCTCCCGGCGCAGGCGGCCGAGGAACCGGTTGTTGTTTCCGACGAACTGGGCCACAAAGGGGGTGGCCGGGCGGTTGTAGATGTTCTGGGGGGTGTCCATCTGCTCGAAGCGGCCGTCCCGCATGACGGCCACGAGATCGGACATGACCATCGCCTCCGACTGGTCGTGGGTGATATAAACAAAGGTCGTCCCGACCTGCTGTTGGAGCTTCTTGAGCTCCACCTTCATCTGTTCCCGAAGCTTCAGATCGAGGGCGCCCAGGGGTTCGTCGAGGAGAAGCACGACCGGCTGGAGGACCAGGCACCGGGCCAGGGCGACCCGCTGTTTCTGCCCGCCGGAGATCTGGCTGATCTTCTTCTCCCCGTAGCCGGGCAGGCCGACCCTTTCCAGGATATCGTCCACCCGCTTCCGGATCTCCTCTCCCCTGACGCCCCGCCTCCTCAGACCGAAGGCGATGTTCTCCGCAACGTTCATCATGGGAAAGAGGGCGAGCTGCTGGAAGACCATGTTGACGGGCCGCTTGTTCGGTTCGACCCCCGCCATGTTCTCCCCGCGAATGCGGATGCCGCCCGAACTCGGCTCATAGAAACCGGCGACCATGCGCAGCAGGGTCGTCTTGCCGCAACCGGAGGGCCCCAGGATGGAAAAGAACTTTCCTGTTTCCACATCAAACGAAACATTGTTGACCGCTGTGAAGTCGCCGAATCTTTTTACAACATTCTGTACCGAAAGATCGATCTGCATCTGCCGTCCGCCCGCAACGAATTTTCATAAAAGGCGCCGTGGCGGCGATGGCCGTCACGGCGCCTACAGTCCGGCTATTTCGCAGCCCTGATCTTGTCCATGACCTTGCCCTCCATCTCTTCGAGACCGGCGGGCACCGTGGGATACCAGTTCATTTTCTTCATGACTTCCGGCGTATAGCAGCGCGTGAAGTTCGCCTTGATATTTTCGTCGAGAAATTTCACGGCATCCTTGGACGCGGTCGCGTACTTCTCCTTGTTCGTGAAAACGGCTGCGTTCTCCGGCTTCAGAGAGAAGTTGATCCACTTGTAAGCCGCATCGAGGTTCTCGGACTTGGACGGAATGGCGAACGTGTCGATCCAGGCCATGGCCCCGCTCGTAGGTCCGATCCAGTCGATGTCCTTGTTCTCCTCATGGAGCTTCCAGCCGGCCTGCTCCCATCCCTCGGCGATCCACACCTCACCGGAACGGATCGACTGCACCAGGGCATCCCCGTTTTCCCAGTAATTCCGGACGATGGGTTTGGCTTTGATCAGTTCGGCCGCAACCTTGTCCAGGAGTTTCTGGTAGGCCACCTTGTCGTTGTACTTGGCAAAGGGATTCTCCCCGAGGCCGAATGCGACGGCGCAGAGGGTCGGTCGCTTCATCCGGTAGGAGACCCGGTCCTTGTATTTGGGATTCAGGAAATCGGTCCAGTCCTTCGCGTCGGGGGCCATTTTCTTGTTCACAATCAGTCCAGAGGAGCCGAAGACGTGGGGGAGGGCGTAGAGCTTGCCCTTGTCGGATGCGTTCTTCTTGACGGAGGCCAGCAGAACGGGGTCAATCTGATCCGTGTTGACCTTCTTGAGGTCGATCGGCTGGTAGAGGCCGAACTGCTGCGTCACGGCAATGATCCGGTCCTGGCTCGGCTGAGCCAAGTCGAATCCGCCGCCGCGGGTGGCGCGGAGCTTGGCGATCATGTCTTCGTTGCTGGAGTCGGTGACCTCAACCGTGATTCCGGTTTCCTGCTGGAATTTCTTGATGAGTTCCGGAGGTGCGTAGCCCGGAAACGTGATCAGTCGGAGCGTTTTGCCGTCCGCCGCTGCGACCGGGCTTGCAAGAGACCAGGCCAGAACAAGCGCACAGGCAAGCACGATTGCCATAGAAATCAAACCTTTTCTTTTCATACATTTTCCTCCTCTGTCGTTTATTTCATTACGTTTTCAAGATGGCACTCATCCAAGGCCAGTTGGTCAGTTGCCGGATTGCTACCTTGTTTGCCGCCATCTCTGCCAAGCCGAATGCGGCTTGATTTGTAGCAGCATCCAGGGCATCAAAGACGCAATTGGCGAAGTAGTTGCGTCTGAGGATGTTCCATATTTGCGCCACCGGATTCTGCTCCGGTGAATAGGGCGGAGGTCGAATAAACGACACGTTCTTTTGAATGTCAAGCTCTTTAATTCTGTTCAAGAGTATTCGGGATTGCCGTAGATTGTATCTGCTTCTCCCCTGATAAGCCCCTTCCACTACCGGTACTTGTGAATCTCATCAAAAATGAGGAGTTCCGCATCACCCGGCCAGGTTGCGGCCATGATCACCTTGCGGTCAGTCCGATTGTTCCAGTTGAAATAGGCGGGATTATTGAAGGGGGTTGCCACAAGATCGCGACAAAGCGTGGTCTTTCCCACTTGGCGCGGTCCGCCGTTCGTCGATACACTACGCCGCTCTCAGGGCCTCGACGATCTTCATCCGGGAGGCGCGGAGGGCGGGCAGCATGCCGCCGATGAGGCCCATGATCAGTGAAAAGGCCATGGCCTGCAGCGCGATGCGACCGGTTAGCGTGAATTTGAACGCCAATTCCGAAAAGGTCTGAAAATTCACGGTGGAAACGGTGATGAACTGCATGAAGGAGGCAAAGAAAAGCCCCGCCCCTCCGCCGATCAAGCCCAACAGCAGAGACTCCGCAAGAAAGGCGGCCAGGATGCTTCGCCGGCGGAAGCCCAGCGCCCGCATCGTTCCGATTTCTCCGATCCGGTTGGCGACCGCCGAATACATGGTGATCATGGCGCCGATGATCGCGCCGATCGAAAAAATGATGGTCAGCGACAGCCCGAGGATCCGCAGAAATTTGGCCATCATCTCCGATTGGTCGAGATAGTATTGCTTCTCCCGCTTGGCTTCCAGTGTGAGCCGCGGGTCCGTCTCGACGGCCGCTTTGGCTGCCGGGAATAGGGCCGGATTGGACAATTTGAAAATGAGCGATGAGTAGACGGGCCGGCGGAAGGCCTGCATCACCTGGTCCACATCCCCCCAGATCTCGGAACTGAAGCCCGTGTTTCCCGCATCGAAGATGCCCACCACGGTCCATTTCCGCATTCCCCAGTTCAGGGTTCCCTGAAGGCCGACCCCCTCGAACCCCTTGGCGATGCTGTTGCCGACGATGATCTCCGAGGATCCCATCCGAAACAGGCGCCCCGCGACGAGTTTCACCTGCGGCCGCAGCCGGATCGATGCCTCCTGGACGCCGCGGACGATGACATTGGAATGGCTGGACGTCTTTCCGGCGCCCCGCTTGGGAAGGGCGATCAGGACCATCACCTCCTTGGCCACGAGTCTTCGGCCCTCCCCGCCGATCGCAACCTGGGGCAGCATCTCCACGATCGATGCCTGTCCGCGTTCGATTCCGCTCATCACCTCCGAAGCGGATCCCTTGCGGAAGACGACCACGTTGCTGTCCGAACCTGTCTCAACCAGCGTTTTCTGAAGCCCCGCGGCCATCATCAGCACCGCGGCGAAGACGAAGACGACCAGCGCCATCCCCGATGCCGTCATGACGGTTGTCAGCCGGCGCTTCCAGAGGTTTCGCATGCTGTAGGAGAGCGGGACGGCCATTATCCGATCCTCCGCAATCCCTCGGCGATGCCGATCCGGATCGCACGGTGGGCCGGAATGATCGCCGCGAAAAAGGCGATCACGAACGCGAAAAGGATGTCCAGCCAGAGCGTCTGATCCGAGACGAGAAAGATCGGGAAATAGGTTGAAAGCGTGTGACCGAAGGCCTTGGCCGCCGGAAAGGTCAGGATCATCCCGGCCAGGCAGCCGGTCAGCGAGATCACGAGGGATTCGCCGAAGACCATGATCGCGATGTCCGTACCGCCGAATCCCAGGGTTTTCATGATCGCATAATCGCCGATGCGCTCCCGGGTCGTCATCGCCATCGTGTTGGCGACGACCGCCATGATGATGAGGATCACGACGAAGGAGACCATCTGGATCGCCGTGACGATCGCCCCGCTCATCGCGATGAACCCCTGGTTGAAGGCCTTCTCCGTCTCCGTGAGCGTCTCGGCCAGCGAGTTCTTGAAAGCCTTGTCGATGGCCAGCGCCACATCCGGCGCCACATCCGGCCGTTTTACGGTGATCATGTAGAAGCCCACCTGGTCCGCCCTTGTCGGGGATACCTTTTTGATGGTCTCATTGAGATAGTTCCAGTGGAACAGAAACTGTGACTCATCGACTGTCTCATCCCGGCCCCGGTAGATGCCCCGCAGCACGAAATCCCAGTTCCCCGGGAAGATGGTTCCCTTCAGGGTGACCTGATCTCCGATCTTCCATTTGTACTTCGCCGCCAGCTTTCTACCGGCGATAAAACCCTTCCGGTCGGCCAGGAAAGCCTTCGTCTCCGGAGAGCTCAGGACAAATTCCGGATAGATGGCCAGGTAGGTTCGCGGTTCCACGCAAAAGTTCGGAAAGAAATTCTTCTCGTCGATGTAGACGCCGCCGAACCAGTTGCCGTAGGAGACGAGCTTCACCCCTTCGATCTGCCGGATCTTCTCGGCGTAGGAGATCGGGAGGGGGAAGATGATCGAGATTGCGTTTCGCGTGACGAGGCGGGACGCCGACGCGGCCTCGACGCCGGCGTACCAGGCGCCGATCACCGTTCGCAGCAGGCCGAACGCCAGGACGGCCACGGTGATGCCCAGGATCGTCAGCCCACTGCGCAGCTTGTTGTGGAAGGCATTTCTAAAGAGGATTTTGAGCTGGAGCATCGTTCATGTATCCTTTGTCCAGAAGCCTCAGCACTTTCGCGCGCTGCGCCGCCCGGGGGTCGTGGGTGACCATGACGATGGTCTTGCCCATCTCCGCATTCAGCCGCTCCATCATCGTCAGGATCTCTTCGGCCGATACGCGGTCCAGATCCCCGGTCGGCTCGTCGGCGACCAGCAGGGTGGGATCGGTGACGATGGCGCGGGCGATGGCGACCCGCTGCTGCTCCCCTCCGGACATCTCCTTGGGATAATGATCCATTCGGTGCTCCAGGTTCACCATGCGCAGAGCCGTCTCGGCGTGTTCCCGCCGTTCCCGCCGGGAGAGCGCGGTCAGGTGGAGGGGCAGCTCGACGTTTTCGACCGCCTTGAGCACGGGAATCAGGTTGTAGAACTGAAAGATGAAGCCGACATGATTGGCGCGCCAATGGGCGAGCTCGGTCTCGGAAAGGGCGGTGATATCCACGCCGCCCACCCGGATTGTCCCGCTGTCCGCCTTGTCGATCCCGGCCAGCAGGTTCAGCAGCGTGGTTTTCCCCGAGCCGGACGGCCCCATCAACGCCAGGAATTCCCCTTCGCCGATGTCAAAGGTGATATCATACAGGACCGGGACAACGAGGTCGTCCCTATGATAGCACTTGAAGATATTCCTGATTTCAACGATGGGCGGTTTCGGTTCGGTCAAATCAACTTCCTCTGCGTTCAAAATTTTTCGGGTTCATCCGGATCTTGGGTACTTTCTCGTTTGAAAAGGGATTTACGGGCAGCATACGATACGCACCTTTACCCACCCCTACTCCTTCTCAAATTCCTGGCTCGTGAATTTCAGCGTCCGGCTGTTTTCAGTAACGGTGCGAACCACGTGATCAGGGGCGCCGGAGGGAATATCCGCTTCCACCTCCAGTGTCACCGTCACCTTCGCGCCGACCAGACCGGAAAGATGGGCGATCACTTCATCGGCGATTCGACTGGCGTCGCGTCCGACGCGGGTGGGATCCAGGGTCACCGTGCCATGAAAGCGCTTCAGCTTCGGCGCCGCCGGTGGTGCTGAAGGCGTACCAGTCGGTCCGGCGCCAGGCTCCGTTGTCGTCGTTCCTTCTCCGCCCGTAGCCGGTCCGGCAGTCGTGCCACCCACGGGCTGCCTGCTTTTCTCCTCGTCCATCTGCTTGCAGGCAATATCGGGTTTCACAAGCAGACCCTGCGTTTCACCATCGGCAAGATAGACATCCTCCCCGCAGCGCAGGCCCCGGTACCGACCGGCGTTTTCATCATGGCTATCAGCAAAGGCGAAGGTTTCCTGCATCCATAAGAGCGATGGCAACCCCTGGCGGACCGCACCGATCAGGACGGAAGAATCCTTGAGCCTTGGCAGGTAGATAAAGCTGGCGAAATCCTCGGCAAGCTGCTTGATGGTGACATGGTTGCCGCGCCAGAGCGGGATCTGGTCCAGTTCCATTCTCAGCCGCGTGGCGGCAAAAACCGTAATCAGCAATTCGTCGTTCTTCAGCTTTTTGCTCGCCCGGACAGCCAGCGCATCCTGCCCCGAAAGTCTCATGGCCTGACACGTGATTGCATCTTGCGGCTTTGGTTGCACTGGTACCAGCAGCCACTGATACGTCTCCGGCAGGCGGGCGGTGATTGCCCCATCGGCGGCAACCTTCTGGGTTTCGGCCTGCTTCACCTGCTGCGGATCGAGATTCAGCCCCTTATCCCCCTTCTCTGTGAGGATGGATTCCCAGGCCAGATACTTCCTTGTCGCTTCGTCGAGATCTTGCAACCGGATCTTGTCGGCCGCGAGAAAGACGAGGGTGTTGCGATAGTGGCGAGGGGTGTTTCCCCGCGACTCCAGAATCGCCTTGGCGGCCAACTCGGCGGCGCTTCCCGGCTCCTTGCCATAGGGGTGATTGATCCCGAGCACCACAAGTCGCGCGTCAAGATCATCGGGCACGTCCTGCCCCGACTGCGGCAGGGGATGAATGCGGCTGAAGTCGCCCTTGCGCTCCAGATCCCTGCGCAGCCGCCCATCCAGCTCGTGCATCACCTTGTCCGGATCACGCTTGAACTGTTCGGCCCTGTCCTCCGCGAGCTTCGTGACCGTCGGCTGGGTCGAGTACCAGTACCTCGGGCCATCCTGGTAAAGATAGGTGGCCGCACCGGCCAGCCGTCGCAAGGCGTCTCCAAAAACGGACGGAGACTCGCCCGGCATCACGCAGCCGAGCTTCACCTGCCGGTCCTCAAGTCCACGGTGAGCAGCCTTGGCAAGCGGCGCAGATCCCAGGTAGATGGTGCGGGCCACGCGCCGGCAGGCTGCAAATTTGCCAAGGTTGGGCACCTCGCCGTCGATCCGGAGCGGCAGCGAGTTCGGCCCGTCCACGTCCTTTTCAATGACCGGCGCCCAGTTGTCGGAGAGGTAGCGCGTCAGCTCGGACTGGACCCGCGTATCGTCAATCGCGATATTGGCCGGCATGATGAGCGGGTTTTTGTCGCCCTTCTCCCACAGGCTGTGGATCACCGCCGCCATTAACCGCAGCACGCCCCGGGTGCGTTGGAACTTCACCAGCGTGGACCAGTCTGTGTAAAGCCGGTCGAAGATCTCCGGGTGGATGGGATAGGCCGCCTTGATGCGCTTTTCGTAGTCGGCATCGCGGCAATCGGACGGAAACTCGGCCTGCTGTGTCCGGTAAAAATCCGCGAAGGCGCGTGCCACCACATCGCGATCCTTGAACTGCGCCGCATCGGCCAGCGGTTCAAAAAGCCGCCGCCGCACGATCTCGAAGCCTTCCTCCGCGCTGGCCGGCCGCCATGACGATTCCACCCGTCCCACAACATTCCTGAGCCTGTCAAGCGCCTCGCGCCCGCGCTGGCCGCCCACCTCCACGTCGTCCGTCTGCGTATGGGGCGAGCCCGTCGTATCCGAAGCCGGAAGGCTGATCACCAGAAGACAGTTTTTGGCCAGTTTCACCGACTCCGTCAGGACCTGGGCGAAGGTGAATTGCGTTTCGAAACTGCCTGCAGGCAAATCGCTCTGGTCATGGAGCTGCCGCGCATAAGCCACCCATTCATCGATCAGGATCAGGCACGGACCATACTCCACAAACAGCTCGCGCAGGACATCGCCGGGGCTGGTGGCCCGCTTGTCGTCCGCGGCAAGACGATCGAAAGCCTTCTTCGCCTCGCCTGCACCTCCAGCGGCATAACCCAACTGCCAGGCCAGTTCCCCCCACAGGGTGCTCACCACGGTGCCATCGGGCTTCGTGATAGGATTGCCAGGAGAGATCCTGTTGCCGACGAGAACGACGCGACGGACGGTCGGCAGCACCGCTGTCCCCGCCTCCTGCATAACAGCGTCGATACCGGGAAGCTCCGTTGGCGTAATGCCGGAGAAGAGATGATAGAGGGCCAGCATGGAGTGCGTCTTGCCGCCGCCGAAGTTGGTCTGGAGCTGCACCACCGGATCTGCGCCCTCACCGGCAAGGCGCCTCACCGCGCCGACGAGCATTCTTTTCAGGCTTTCGGTCAAATAGGTGCGGCGGAAAAATTCCACGGGGTCCCGGTACTCGGCGGTCCCTTCTCCCAGACGTACCTGCCAGAGGTCAGCGGCAAACTCCGCCTGCTGGTAGCGGCCACTGGCGACGTCCTTGTGCGGCATGACCACCTCGCGCCAGGGTTTCAGATTCCCTGCCGCCGCGCTTTCGATGGCAGAGCCAGCGCTTTTTCGCTTTTCGCTGCGCACCTGCTCGTCGTAAATGGTACGCCGCAATTCCATCTTGAGCTTTCGGACGTCGTCGGCCTGCGGGGCGGAGACAGCCGCGAGCAATCGCTCGACGGAGTCAAGCGCCCGGTCGGCGTCGTCGCCGGAAAAGGGTTCCTGGTGCGCCCATTTGTTTCGATGGTCACGTAGTTCGCTCACCAGGCTCCGCTCGGAATGCCCGAGGGTCTTCTTGAAGACAGTATTCCACTGGTTCCAAAGCACCGCCAACACAACGGCAATATCTCCGAAAGGTTCCGCCTCCGTGCCGGCAAAGCTCAGTTGCTGGGGTGGAAGAGACGCCTTCAGCTCGTCAAACCATCCCTGCTGATACTGGGACTTTAATTCCCGTTCCACGAAAGGACGGAGTCCATCCTTTAACAGATTAAGTGCCTTGCCGACACGCTCATGGTTGGTTATTGCCATGCCGTTTCTTTGCTCCTTTCCCTTGCTTATGGTTTGGGGATGTCAGCAGCCAGACATAGGCAGGCTCTATGACGACATCGGCCGGCGCTTCCCGAGGCAGGCCGTCCCGGGTCATTGTCAATAGGCGTTTGCGGGCTCTCGGAAACTGGCGTCCGGCCTCGACAAGGGCACGCAGCTCCCGCGCGGCCGTGTCCGCAACGCCGGCCTCTGCGCAGACCTGGATCAATTCCTCCTCACCGGAAGGATGTCGGGCCAGGAAATCCACCTCGTACCCCTGGGACGTTCTCACATAGGCGACCTCCGCCCGTCTGCGTTCCAGCTCCAGAAGAACGACCGTTTCCAGGGTATGCCCGAGATTGGAACGACCGCTGATGTCGAAGGCGGAGATCAACGCCGGGTCAACCGGATAGATCTTGCGCGGATTGGAATTCCTCTGCCGTTCCGACTCGGTGGCAATCGGGACCGCGCTGATCAGAAACGCGTCCAGAAGATGAGCGAACATCGCATGGACCGCATCCTTGGCGATCCCGTGACCCTGGCTTTTAAGATCCTGGTAGAGACGGTGGACGCTGAACGACCCGGCTGGATTGCGCAGACATTGGCGGATCAGCCAACGCAACGCCGCCACTTGCGAGATTCCATAGCGCTCGACGATATCACGGAACAGCACCGTATCGACATACCCTTGCAGCAATTGGACTCGCAATGTCTGTGGAAGCCCCTGGGCTTCGGGAAATCCTCCTTCGACAAGGTATTCCAGGAAACGCTTTTCCAGGCGGGAACGCCGGGCGCTCGTTGCCAGCTCAACCGAGGCCTCCGGTTCTTCCTCCCGGTGACGCAGGAACTCCCGGAAGCTGAAAGGACGGATGATGGTTTCCATCCCGCGTCCCCGGAGCGAGGTGTGTACCTCCCGGCTGAGCATGCGGGCCGAAGATCCGGAGACAACGACGTCCACACGCTCAGAATCGATGATCCGCCGCACGAACCGTTCCCAGCCTTCGACCAGTTGGATTTCGTCGAAAAACCAATGGACGGTTTCGCGCCCCCGCGATTCGGGATAACGCCGGTAGTACTCCTCCAGCAGGAAGTCAAGTTGGGCGAGGTTCAGACCGGACAGACGGTCATCATCGAAACTGATCAATACAGACCGCTCAGGCGGTATCGTGGCGCGCAAGTCCGCTTGCAACTGGCGAAGGAAACAGCTCTTGCCGGTCCGACGCATGCCGATGACGGCATGCACCTTTCCCGGGATCGGCGGTAGTTGGGCGTCCCGCCGAGTGAGGCGGAGCGACGGCGCAGGCGCGACCCCGTCATTGAGCTTTTCAAGCAATATGGATTCTATCGGCATGGGCTGAAGGTTCTCAGAAATCTGTCCTCTTGTCAAGGACAGATTTTGACTATTCAGTACCTATTACAGTGACAGCTTTTCCCGTTCCCACGACCGGTCATGCCTGGAACAGGTCCTGCTGTCCCACCGCTTCGGCCGTTCCCCGTCGGGCGAGACGCGTGATCTCGGGCCAGCTTTGCACCAGGCCGTTGTAAGAGAGCGCCTCTATTGCGCGTTTCTTCCGTTCGCAGAGCATGTAAAGGCGGTAGGCCAGCTCGCGGGCAACTTCAGATTTCGTGCCCAGCCTGGCAACAAGGTCCGCTGCTGCACCTTCTCCTCCCGATTCGAGGGCCTTTATTAGTTGATGCACCATCTCCCAAGCCGTGATCCGCTCATCTTTCTCCGGCTCCCAAGCAGCGGAAAGCTCTGCCGGACGAAGCAGGCGCACCTTGCCGCCCCCGGAAGCCAGAACACCATCCCGTTTCATTCCCTCAATGCTTGTAGCCTTGGCTTTGGAAAGGGTCTCGGCGACGCCAAACACCCCCTCGTCAAAACCAGACTGCTCGAACCAAGCCACAGCCCAGCGGCTATCGGCATCGAAATTGCCCTCCTGCTCCGCCAAGACCTCATCGAGGCTCTGGTTAATGAGTGAGAGTGCCTCCCGAACCGTCACAGGATTGCCCTCGGCGTCGAGAACTTTCTCATGGCGGGTGTAGATCGCCATACCCGGGCCAATTGCAGCCTGCGCCAAGTCCACTGGAGCTATGTTGCCGCGCTGAAGGTGGACAAGCGCAGTAGGCAGTTCTGTCTTGAGAGCGTTAATGAATTCCCGGCGTGTGGTAGTGGACGCTTCGGCTGCACGTCTACGGCAGACAAGGACGATGCTGGAGGCAAGTGCGTTTGAATCGTTATCCCTCATGCGACCTTCTCGCTCAGTACGTATTGGCCATGTCCCGCTAATAGCAAAACCAGCTTCGATTACTGCGCCGAGGAAAATATCCCATCCGGTATTCGTTGTTCCCTCTGCACCATCGCTCTCGGACTGTTTAAAGGCGTAATAGATAGTCACTGGGAAGGCCGGATGGGACTGTTCGGCCAAGCGATGCATCGCCTTTGTCATGCCATCTAGGAAAAAAGCTTCTGCACCAGGCGTGCCATCCGTATGACGATAGGCGAGAGCCACAAGTTCCTCTGTCTTTGGTACTGCTAGAGTAGCAAAGATTGCTGGAAAAACAAAACGCTGTGGCCCACGTAGCCACACATAAAAATAGTCAGAGAGGTCTGCATAAGGGATGTTGTCGTAGTAGGGCGGATCTGTGCTTACAAGTTTACCTGAAGAAATTGTCTGAGTTTGGGCATCAGCCTGACAGGCGTTACCTTTCACCGGATAACCAAACCCGCTAACTGACCTTGCAATTCCTTCCAATGACACCGCAAGATCGCCAGCTGCCCCAGCAAATGGTGCCACTTCTGAATAATCCCAAGCCATTGGGAGTGCTTGCCGGCCGAAAACATGAACAGCCTGTCCACGAGACTTGCTCCATTGAACTAAAGAGGCGTTGTAATCAGTGAGTTTGCTAACCCCTAATCCTAAGTAAACACCAACCGCTTCAGCATAAGCCATTGCGCCAACACCGCTTTGGTCCAAGGTTATGCCATCGTCGGAGAAACCAGCAGATATGGCATCAAGATATGCCTGCTCCCGCGCCACGGCCACCAGATCTGAGAGAGTTGTAAGTGTCGTAAGTTGCCGATGGGTGAAAAGGCTAGCCCATGTCTTTAGTCCGTATCGATTCGCTTGTGCTCCACCACCAGTCAGTTGCGCTGGGGTTTCACCTTCTGGTAACCAAACAGGGTTGGCCTTCACTGCTATTGCCTCATGCTCTGGTGTGGGTGGCAGGTATACCCGTCTGCGATTCCCTTCGGCAACGATAGCCATCAACCGTGTACTGGTGCGCCCGGCCTCACATTCTTCCATGAGGTAGTCTCTCGCAATAGGCGTCCCAGACAACAAGCATTGAAAGTTAGAACCCCGAGCGAGTTTGGTACCGCTCTGCGCGGCTTCTGAATTCTTGGGCTTGCCCGCTTTCACTGTGAGCCGATAGTTGCATCCCTCAATTATCGGCTCAACATAGGCCTCCTTGCCCGCCTTGGTGGAAAGCATGAATGTGGAGGCAAGCGGCACATCCACGTTGGCAAAGGCCGGGTTCGGGCTCTTCACCGTCCGCGCCCATATCCAGGCAATGACGGTAAGCTTCTGCCCCAAGTATGGCTTGAGATCCGGCCGTTCTTCGACCATTGCTTCCGTGATCTCAACCTTGGGGTAGAGATGGCCGATTCGCTTTTCCGCCTCGTCGCGCATCCATTTCCCGTAATAGCGAACATCCTCGGCAAGGCCTTGGGCACCTTTCCATTCCTTTTTGAAGAGCTCCTGATTAGCCCTTACCTCCCGATTCACAGGCGGCTTCCCAGCGAACTTGGGCGGGATTTCGATCATCGCCTTGTTGATGAGCACAGCCACGGGATTCAGGTCACTGGCATAAGCCTCCAGGCCCAGTCGCTGCGCCTCCAGCGGTAGCGAACCGCCACCTGCAAAGGGATCATGAAAGGCAGGCAGCTTATAACGGTCGAACAGTTCCTTGGCCCGTGGATGGTCGGCGTTCCAGGCGCAAGCCCGGCGCCAACTCTGCCAGATCTCATCCCGCGCCTGCTGCAAGACCGTCTCATTGGTCGTATTCTCCCACTGGACCAGGTCCTCGATGATGCGAAACAACCTTTCCCGCTCTATATCGGCAATGCAATCCTGAAGCGTGGGTTCCGGGCCCGGATCGGGGAAGGAGCGATCGCCTTGGCGGCAAGCCTCTTCGTATCGAGTCTTGCGTACTTCCCAAGCGCTTTTCCGTTTGCCGAGCTCCCGGGTCGCCGCCCGTTTCTTGATGGGATCGCTCAGGAGGGTATCCGTATATTCTGAGGGGTCATCCACCATCTGCGAAAAAATCACGGCCCGCGCCGCTGCCAGGGGCCGCCTGGCCCACCAGAGATGCAGGGTGCTCGGATGGCCATGGCGGATGGACTTCTCCCGGGCCGACGCCTTATTGATGGCTTCCAGCGGCAGGGCAACCTCTATAAGCTTTTTCGCATACTTCATGATCTTTCCTTATAAGCCCGGATGAAAATCGGACGATTAGCGTCATTCATCGGATGATTATCTGACGATTCCGGGAAAGCAGAACCGGATCACCAAGAATAGTTTCTCAGATCACCTTCCACCAGGGCACGGCTAAAACTTTGGGCGTCAGCCATTCGATCGCCGTGCCGTTGTGCAGCAGCAACCCTGCGCGTGCATCCTTGCCATACTCGTTCTGGAAGGCAAGCAGATTCGCCGCATCCCTGATCCTCGGGCGGCTTGTTGATTTGATCTCGATGGGCAGCACCTTTCCCTCTGTTTCGATCACGAGATCCACCTCTTCACCCGTCACGGTCCTCCAGAAGAGGATCTCCGTATTCTGCAGCCTTTCACATTTCCAGGCCATCAGGTCGAGCAAGATCAGATTTTCGAGGTGAGCGCCTGTCGGTTCGGTCAATCCGGCAAGGTACATGGCCAGGCCGACGTCTCCCCAGTAAAGTTTGGGCGACTTGAGAAGGCGTTTCGTCCGGTTCACCGAATAGGCGGGCAAGCGAATCAAGAGGTACGAAATCTCCAGCAGGTTCAGGTAGCGATGCACTGTGGGTTGTTTCAACGACAGGTCGCGGGCCATTTCCGTCTGATTCACAAGCTGCCCCAGACGAAGGCAGGCCGCCCGCATCAGCCGGCGAAAATCAGGCAGGGCAGCGATGGAGGAAACCATCTGAAGATCCCGCTCCAGGTAGGTGCGCACATACCCATCGAACCAGATCATCCGATCCGCCGCTTTCGACATGTGGATTGCGGGTGTGGGGAATCCGCCGCGGACGGCAAATTTCTGCCAGTCCTCCTGACCGGATGTATCCGCCCGCAGAAGGTCTGGCCATTGGTCGTCATTTGCCGTAACCAACTCTTCCCAAAGTCCGCAACGGCCGAGGCCTAATTGCTCGCGCCGGGTCATTGGCCAGAGGGTAAGGTAGCTGGCCCGCCCGGCGAGCGATTCGGATATCCCCTGCATCAAAAGCAGGTTGGCCGACCCGGTGAGGATGAAACGGCCAGGCCGCCGGTCGGTATCAATCGTGCGTTTCACGGCGAGGAGCAGGCCGGGTTCCCGCTGAACCTCATCGAGGGTCACATGGGCAGCACCCTCCACCAAGGCTTCAGGATTACGTCTCGCCAGATCGAGTACGTCGATGTCGTCAAGGGAATAGTAGGGACGGCTTTCCGGGGGCTGCATCTTCACCAGCGTGCTTTTTCCGGTCTGACGGGCACCGGTCACCACCACGGCCGGCATGGCCTGTAATCGCTGCCCCAAGGCAGCCGTCATGCATCGGGGAAATGTTTTTTTATTCATGGCGTGAATTATATCCATTCACAAGGATTTTGCAAGAAATTATGAGGGTAGCCCTGCCCGCGAAAGCAGATCGGCGAAATCATAGTTGACGCTTGTCACGCCGAAGTCCGGCTCGCGTTGGAAGGGCTGCCTCATGTAGTGGACACGGTGTGAATCGCCATCGAGGAATTCTACGATGGCGAGGATGAAGTCCTCGGGTTTGTTGAGCGAGTAGAGGATTTCGTTGCGGGTCACCGTGATCGTCGGCGCGCCGGTGACGCGGCCTTTCACCTCGATGAAGCGCAATTTTCCGGAACCCGGTACGGCACTCTCGATGTCGTAGCCAAGCTTTTCAGTTTCGCGGTCGGTCGGTTCGAAGCCGAGGCGCCGCTCGACCTCCATGACGACGGCCCGGGCCCGCGCCGCACTGGCCTGCGTATCGGCTGGCGTGACAGAAATGGCGGGCGTCTGCCCCTTCATGGCCAGGAGCAGGCCCATGGGCACCACCAGCATACCGCCCAGGACCACCGGCGGCAGTGGTGAAATCTGCGCCTCCAGTTTCAAGTCTTCGAGACGCTTCTGCAATCGGCCCTGAAGCAGATCGGCCCGTTTGCGCGCCTCACCTGAATTGAGCCGGTTGCCTGTCCTGCCGGCCTGTTCCTGGAGCTTGAGTTCCTCAGCGCGATGATCCCAGTAGGTAATCTCCTTGGTGAGCCGCTCCTTGACCGCCGCCTCGGTCTTGGCAATCAGGGCAAGTTTGGGACCGCGCACCTCCTCCAGGTGTTCGGGAACAACATTCACGACCGCATGGCCCTGGGCCTTCTTTTCCAGGTCGCGGGTAATCCAGGCGCACTCGGGCCGTTCGAGAATCGCCTCCACACCTGGCTCGTCCTTGGCCAGGGGGCGGTAATCGAGATAGGGGGCATAGTTCACGTGGCGCGTGACGCCGGCGGCGTCGAGCTCGACATAGAGCATCCGCCTGGAGACGACGCGGCGCTCTCCCGAGCGCGTAAGGCTTGCGTCCTGGATTGCATGTTCCAGATAGAACATCACGCGCGGCTGGGTACCTGAGTCGCGTTCATCCACCAGCACGGCGCCGCGTCTCAGGAGATCGCGGTGGCGTTCGAGGGTAAGGTCGATGACCGAGTCGAGCAGCGGATGACCAGGACATACGAAAGCAGCCAGCGGCTGACCTTGCGGCGCCACCAGCAGCTTCTCGAAGGCAATGCGTTCATAACGCGGCAGCACCGGCTCGCCGATACCGATCAGGCGGTCGCGGTTGCGCACCGGGGCCGGGACATGGGTGATCTCGTAGCGGCGCGGCTCCCGCTGTCTCGCCGATCCTCCCAAATAGCGGAAGGCTTCAAGGAAAAAAGACTCGATATAGTGCGGCTGCAGGCGGCGGGCCTCCGCCCGTTCCATATCTTTTCGGATGCGTTGGACGCGGCTCGCGTCCATGGCGTCGTGGGCAAGGGCGTGCTCTTCGAGCAGTTCCTGGAAATGGTCGCGGTCGAGCGCCTGCTCTACGACCGTAGTAAGGCGGGCGCGTACTTCAGGCTGATCACCGTAACGGATGGCCTCGATCAGAAGATCCCGCAGCAGTTTGCCTTCGAACTGGAACTTGCCGAGCACGTCGAATACCTGACCTCCGAGGGCTTCGCGGGCTTGCTCCAGTTTCTCCAGGAGCTTGCGATAAACGTCGCCCTCACGGGTTTCTTCGGCCACCAGGTTCCAGAGATGGCATACTTCGGTCTGGCCGATGCGGTGGATACGCCCGAAACGCTGCTCGATGCGATTGGGGTTCCACGGCAGGTCATAGTTCACCATCAAGTGTGCGCGCTGGAGATTGATACCCTCGCCGGCGGCGTCCGTCGCCAGCAACACCTGCACTTCAGGGTCGTGCTTGAACGATTCCTGCGCCTTCATGCGCTCCTCGCGGCCCATGCCGCCGTGAATGATGACCACCGCCTCACTGCGGCCAAGCAGCGTGGTGATGCGGGACTCAAGATAATTCAGGGTGTCGCGGTGTTCTGTGAAGATAACGAGCTTCTGGTGCAGGGAAGGTGTGGGCCGGGGAATCGCACCGGCGCCGTAAGGTTTGATCGCTTCGGCTACGGGGCTGGAGATGGCGGCCGTGGTGAAGATCTCACCCAGGAGGGTGGAAAGCTCACGCCACTTGGTGTCCGTTCCGCTGCGACGGACCCCGAGCGCCAGTGACTCCAGGCCTTTCAGAGTCTCGATCTCTGCCTTCAACTCGGCAATGGTCCGCGCCGCGGTCGCCTGATCGAGAATCTCCTCCTCGACGGCCTTGACCTCGTTGTCCGGCGCATCTTCGAGATCTTCGACGTCCTCGGCGTCCAAGATCGGAAGGTCGGCCGTAAGGATTGGTGCGGTCCGACCTCCGCGCTGGAGCACTTCCATCTCGCGCAGTCTGCTTTCCAGCCTTTCACGACGTCGACGCAACGATTGGTAGATCGCCTCGGGCGATGAAGCGAGCCGCCGCTGCAGAATGGTGAGTGCGAAGCCGACGGTTCCAGCGCGCTTATCATTCGCAAGTGCTTCGGCCCGGTTGAACTCCTGGCGCACATATTCGGTGACCGCTTTGTAGAGCTGGGCTTCGGCCTCCGAGAGCTTGTAGGGTACGGTGTACGCGATGCGCTCCGGAAACAGCGGCGTGCCGTCGAACTTAAGGAGGTTTTCCTTCACCATCCGGCGCATCAGGTCCGAGACGTCGGCCACGTGCACCCCGTCGCGGAAGCGGCCCTCGAAACGGTCGCCATCGAGGAGCGCCATGAAGAGCTGAAAATCTGCTTCCTTGCCGTTGTGAGGCGTCGCCGTCATCAGCAGGAAGTGCCGCGTGATGGTCGAGAGAAGCTGGCCGAGCCGGTAGCGTTTGGTAAATTTCGTCTCGGCGCCGAAAACCGTCGCGGACATCTTGTGCGCCTCGTCACAGACCACAAGGTCCCAACGGCAATCCGGAGTCTGAAGCTTTTGCTGTACATCCTCATTGCGAGAGAGCTTATCCAGCCGGGCAATGACGAGATTGGTTTCGAGAAACCAGTTGCCGGTGCGAGCGGATTCGATCTTGTCGTTGGTGAGGATTTCGAAGGGAAGATGGAAACGGCGATAGAGCTCATCCTGCCATTGCTCCGCAAGGCTGCCCGGACAGACGACGAGACAACGTTGCAAATCGCCACGGGCGATCAGTTCTTTGATGAGCAAACCCGCCATGATCGTCTTTCCGGCGCCGGGATCGTCGGCAAGCAGAAAGCGCAAAGGTTGACGCGGCAGCATAGCCTCGTAAACGGCCGTAATCTGGTGCGGCAGCGGATCAACAATAGAGGTATGGACGGCGAGCACCGGATCGAAGAGGTGCGCAAGGCGGATGCGATGTGCTTCGGAGACCAGGCGGAACAGGGCACCGTCGCCGTCGAAACTCCAGGGGCGGCCCTGCTCCACGAGATCGAGTCGGGGCTCGTCGTGCCGATAAAGCAGTTCGTTGGCCACCTTGCCGGCTGGCGTCTTGTAGGTAAGTTCGAGGGCCTCCGAACCAAACCACTGCACGCTGATGACAGTGACGAGGCAATCCGGAAGGACACCACGTACCGCGGCGTTTGGTTGAAGGTCTTCGAGTCGCATCATTCGGGTCCCTGAATGGTTGTAGGTCGTGTGTATCTTCCCTTATAGATTCAAATATTCAAGCCTCGTCAGTCTGCAGAAAGAGTTTCAAAGTTTCGGGAATTCGAGATGACGATATCTTTATAGCGCTTCAGGATCACCACATCTTCATCGCCGATAACGATGTAATCAACGGCAAAGGGGGAGGGGCCCGGAAGGGGGCGCTCAACGTTCGGCGATTTTGATCCGCGATCCATCCTTCAGTCCCTTCGGGGGGGTAACGACGACACGGTCTCCCTCTTTCAGTCCCGAAACGATCTCCACCATATCGCCAAACGTCGCCCCGATCCGGACCGGCGTCTGCCGGACCCGGTTTCCCTCGAGAAGATACGCGAATGTTCCGCCTTTTCGGTCGATCAGGGCGGACCGACTGGCCGCGAGACGCGGCTTCATCTCTTCGGGGGAGAGCCTGCGCGAGAGAAAGGAGACTTTGGCGCTCATGTCCGGCAGCATCCGGGGGTCCTTGTCCAGAAAGCGGACCTTGACCAAAACGGTGGCCTTGCTGCGGTCCACCGTCGGCACAACGGCGTGGACTTCCCCGCGGAACCGCATGTTCGGCAACGCGTCCAACTGGATATCGCAGGGCTGGCCGACCCGGATTGTCGTGATGCTCGTTTCCGAGACGTCCGCCTCCACCTGCAGGGAGTTCATGTCGGCGATCGTCACGACGGCGGCCTTGGCGTTGGCGGCGGCCCCGATGGGGGTGACGATGTCGCCGACGTCCGCGTTTTTGGTCAAAACGACGCCATCGAAGGGGGCGCGGATCAGCGTATAGTCCAGACTCGCCTCGGCCGTTTTCAGCGCGGCATCTCCGGCCTGAACGGCCGCTTCCAGCGCCTTTACCCCTTCAACGGCCCTTTGATACCGCGTTTCCACCGTTTCATACGCGGACCGGGACACGTAGCCGTTGGCCACCAGCCTTTTGTATCGTTCATATTCCCGCTGGGCATTGTCCCTGTCCGCCTTGGCCTGTTCCAGGTTGGCGCGGGAGGTGTTCCGGTTGGCCGCGGCCTGGTCTCGGACCGCGGAGACGTCGATATTTTCCATGCGGGCGATGATCTGTCCCTGCTTGATCTTGCTTCCCTCCTCCACCATCAGCGCCACCAAACGACCCGTCACCTTGGAAGCCACGGCGGCTTTCCGCTGGGCGACGATGTAGCCGCTGGCGTTCAACAGGGAGACCGACTGTGAGGGGTAAAACGGGGAGATGGTCGTCACATCGACGGAAATGGCCGGGACGAGGATGCCGCCGAAGTAGAGGCCGCCGGCAATCAAAAGCAGCAGCGCAATGAGCGCGATCACCAGAGGCTTCCGGCTGCGTCTGGCCTTGACGATCATCTCCGACTTTTCAATTTTCAGTTTTGCAATATCTTCTTCAGGCATGATGGACTCTCCCGATCAGGCAAGGATTATTCTACTCCATTTTCCAAGAATACCGGCCTATTGATAACAGAATTCCGCCGGCTTTGCCATGCGGATATGCGTCCGAAGCATTACCGGAGGGACGAACAGGCCGTGCGCATCAGATCAGGTTTTGAAGAAAGAGCGGGACGATATCGAGGCAGCGCATTTTGGCCCGGCGCACCTGCGGCAGCGTGTTCGTGACCAGGATTTCGTCGATGGGCAGTTGCGACAGGCGTTCCCCGGCCGCATTGGAAAAAATGCCGTGCGTGGCGGCGATACGGATGGCTGCGGCGCCGTTTTCGATCATGAGTTTGACCGCTTCGACGAACGTTCCGCCCGTATCGATCATATCATCGACGATGAGGACATTCTTTCCCCGAACGTTTCCCCGGAGATGTCTCGCGACGGCGACGTTGGGTCGGGGACGGAACTTGTCGATCACCGCAACCTCCGGAAGGGGCGTCAGAAGCTCCGCAAGTCGCCGAGCCCGCGGGACGGAGCCCGCGTCCGGCGCCACGATCACCTCGGGGGGGCGTTTTGCGACCGCTTCGGCAAACAACGGCAGGGCGGACAATTCCCTAACGGACGGGCCAAGCGCCTTGCGAACGCGCTCGCTGTGAAGGTCGCAGACGATCAGGTTTACCGCCCTGGTCCGCCGAAGGAGTTCGGCAACCATGATGCCGATGCGGGCCTCTCCTTTTTTCCCGCAGCGGTCTTGCCGCGCATATCCGAGGTAGGGAACGATCAGCGAGATTGCGCCGCCGCCGTTTTCCCGGAGAAGTCGATGGAGAGCCAGCAGGTCGAACAGCGATTCGGGAGCGGGAAGGACGGAGGCGATGATCGCGACGGATTGGCCCGTTACGTCTTCCCGCAGCCGGTATCTACGCTCCCCGTCGGCAAAAACGGAGGATTTGTATCGCCCGATGGCGCAACCGCGTCTGACCAGGGAGGACCGCAAATGTTTGGTCGAGTCGGTGAGGAATGATTTCATGATCACTTTCCGCTCCTGTGTCCCCCGGAGTTGTCTGAGCCCGCTGCCGGAAAGCGTCCGCCGGCCGGACGACCAAATGAACATGGAGGGGATCAGGTTTGATGATAACGCAACAGCAGGATAAATACCAGGGTAACCGGGATTTTGTTGGTCGCGGCATTGTAATATCTTTTCTGGTCGCGTTTGTCGGAGTAATTGTCATGTTATATATATTGAAATTTATGAATTATTATAATATTATTAAAGTATAATAAAAAGTGCTTGACTTATCTCATCCAATCTTGCAGATAAAGACTGCAAGACTCATTTTGGCGTTTAGAGTGATCTTATGAACTCTCCTGAGAAGCAGAAGATCAACAGCGCAGCCGGTAGTCTGTTCAGACGCCGTCAGAATTTAAAAATATCGGACGATATCATTCAGCAAATCAGGGAAATCTTTATCTCTGGACAATTAAGCCCGGGCGACAAATTAGGATCAGAAAAGGAATTGATGGAATCCTTCGGCGTCAGCAAAGCTACCCTGCGTGAAGCTTTGCGTGTATTGGAGGCCATGGGTATCATTGAGATTCGAAAGGGATTGATGGGCGGTGTTTTTGCCGCTCAGGTGGACATGAAGACCACGATCAACAGCATTCAAGGTTTTTTAAAGTTCGAGTCTGTTTCAATTTATGATATTACGATGGTGCGTTGCATGCTTGAACCCTGCATTGTGCGGATCGTCATTTCCCAACTTTCCGATGACCACATCAACAACTTGCAAAAGATCATTCGCGAATCGCGAGCGATGGACCCCACGCAAGAGAAGGTTAAGGGGATCAGTTTTCATCGTTACCTCGCACGCATAACTCAAAATCCGATGCTCATTCTGATCATGGATTTTATCGACAACCTGCTCGAGGACATGAAGAAGAAAATCGGACTGGATGAAGATTTTTATCAGGCCATGGATGACTACCACTATAATATTACGAAACACATCATCGATAAGAATGTCGCGGAAGCGCAGAAAACCTTGATACAGGATATTCTGGCGACAGGCGATGTCATTGCCAAAACCACCGGATCCCCTGCGTACAGACCGAATATGACAAACGACATGTTATCGGCAATACAAATCAAATAAAAATGGAGAATTCAATCATGACGAAACCGAGAAAATTGAAGTATTGCATCAACAACGAGTGGAAGGAATCGAAGACGAAGAAGTACATGCCGGTGACGAACTCGAGCACGGGAGAGGTCATGGCGGAGGCGCCCTGCTGCACGGTGGAGGAGGTCAACAGCGCGGTGACGGCGGCGAAGGCGGCCTTCCCGGGCTGGTCGGGCAGGCCGATACAAAGCCGGACGGAGGTGATGTTCAACTTCCGCAAGCTTCTTTTCGATCACCTGGATGAGCTGACGATGTCGGTTTCCATGGAACTGGGGAAGAACTGGGATGAGGCCAAGGGGGACATCCTGAAGGTCATCGAGGTGGTGGAGCTGGCCTGTGCCGGCCCTGTGCTCATGCAGGGGGATGCCCTGATGAATGTATCGACCGGCCACGACACGGTCATGTACCGGGAGCCGGTAGGTGTTTTCGCGGGGATCGTTCCGTTCAATTTCCCGGCCATGATCCCGTTCGGCTGGATGATCCCGCTCTGCATCACGATGGGGAACGCCTTTGTCCTCAAGGCGGCGAGCCTGACGCCGCAGACGGCGTGCCGTTGCCTGGAGCTGCTGATCGAAGCCGGGATGCCGCCGGGAGTCGTAAACCTGGTGACGTGCAGCCGCAACGAGGCGGAGCTGCTGCTGAAGCATCCGGATGTCAAGGGGATTTCGTATGTCGGTTCCACCTCCGTGGGTCTCCACATCTATTCCACCGCGGCGGCGCATGGCAAGAGGGTGCAGTGCCTCTGCGAGGCGAAGAACCACGGGTTGGTTTTGCGTGATGCGGCGCTGGAGCGCTCCGCGGTCGGAATCATCAACTCGACCTTCGGCTGCGCGGGGATGCGCTGCATGGCGCTGCCGGCGCTCTGCGTGGAGGAGGCCTGCGCCGACGAGTTCATCGGCTATTTGCTCAAATATGCGAAGACCCGGAAGATAGGCTGCGCCTACGATAAGGCGACGGAGCTGGGGCCGGTGGTCTCAGCCGAGCACAAGCAATCCGTGATCGAATGGATTGACAAGGGGGTCGCCGAGGGGGCGAAGCTGATCCTGGATGGCCGCAATGTTGTGGTTCCCGGCTTCGAAAACGGCCATTTCGTCGGTCCCACCATTTTCGACCATGTGAAGGAAGGGATGGCGGTCGGCGATTGCGAGATCTTCGGCCCGGTGACCTCGATCAAGCGGGTGAAGGATTTTGAAGAGGGGCTCGCCATCATGAACGCAAGCCGTTTTGCCAACGGTTCGTGCATCTTCACGCAGAACGGCAACTACGCCCGTGAATTCGTCCGTCGCACACACGGCGGCATGGTCGGAGTGAATGTGGGCATTCCGGTGCCGATCTCCTATTTCCCGTTCGCCGGCCACAAAGATTCGTTCTTCGGCGACCTGCACGTGATGGGTCGGGACGGCGTCGCGTTCTATACCGAGTCCAAGTGCGTGACGACCCGCTGGTTTGGCGAAGAGGAGAAGAGAGAGACCAAGGTCAGCACCTGGGATGGAACGATCACCCGGAAATAGAATCAATTGTCGAGAAGAGGAGGATGTTGACTCCTCGGTCCGAAGGAATGGTTAAAAATTAGTAACATACATATTTCTGTGATTTCAATTACTACCGGGAGCACTAAACAGATGTCATTCATTTTGAAGCCATTCAATTTTAATTCCAGAGATTTCAAGCTTCTATTGAAATGAGCGGCCTTCAGAGCTTATGACACTGCAATCTATATAGTGCTCCCCTTAGTAAGATTGGGGGGGATGACCCAAAATAGAGGGGGGCGCGATGCCCCCCTTCGATGGATCATCCGTCGGTTTATGCCCAGCCGCGAAGCCTCATTGCCTCGACGACGCGCTCAACCGCCACGACGTAAGCGGCCTGGCGCATGTTGATGTTGTACCTCTTGGAGGTGTTCAGGACCGCATGGTAGGCGGTGGTCATCTTTTTGTCCAGACGCTTGTACACAACGTCCTCATCCCAGTAGTACATGTAGAAGTTCTGGACCATTTCGAAGTAGGAGACGGTCACGCCGCCCGCGTTGCAGAGGAAATCGGGGATGACGTGGACGCCGTTCTTGTGGAGGATCTCGTCCGCTTCAGGCGATGTGGGCCCGTTGGCGAGTTCGGCAACGATCTTCGCCCGGACCCGCGGCGCATTCTCTTCCGTGATCACGTTTTCCAGGGCCGAGGGGAACAGGATGTCCACGTCCAGCTCAAGGATCTGTGCATCGCTGATCGTTTTTGCGCCCGGGAAGTTGCAGACGGTGGAGGTTTTTGTCTTGTGCTTGCCGACGGCCTCCGCATTGAGCCCGTCGTCGTTCAGGATGCATCCCTTGGAGTCGCTGACGGCGATGACCTTGCAGCCGAACAGCGTCTGCGCGAGACAGGCCACATAATAACCGGCATTGCCGTAACCCTGAACGGCGATCGTCGCCTTCGAAAGGTCAATCCCCATCTCTTTGGCCGCTTCGCGGACCGTGAAAAGGCCGCCTCGGGCGGTGGCGTCGCCGCGCCCCTGGGATCCGCCGAGGGCGAGGGGTTTCCCGGTCAGGAGGCCGAACTGGTTTTTCCCGGAAAGCTTTGAAAACTCATCCATCATCCAGGCCATGATCTGAGGGTTGGTGTAGACATCCGGCGCCGGCACATCCTTCTCGGGACCGATCATCTGCCAGACCTGGTCGATGTAGGCCCGACTCAGCCTCTCCAGTTCACCCTGCGACATTTCCTTGGGATTGCAGATCACGCCGCCCTTTCCACCGCCGAGGGGCAGGTCCAGAAGCGCGCACTTCCAGGTCATCCAGGCGGCCAGCGCGCGGACGGTGTCGATCGTCTCGTCGGGATGGAAGCGGATCCCCCCCTTGCAGGGTCCCTTGGCGTCGTTGTACTGGACGCGAAATCCCTGGAACACCTTCACCGAACCGTCGTCCATCCGCACCGGAATCGCGACGTGAAGTTCGCGTGACGGAACCCTCAGGATCGCCTGCACTCCGGGATCCAGATGGAGTATCTTTGCGCACTGATCGAGCTGTCTCTGTGCGATCGCAAACGGATTGAATTTGGCCATGCCTTTTTCCTCCCTATGTTTTTGGTGGGACGTTTTACGCCCCTATGGTTTCTCGCAGATTTCCCGGAAATCGCGCAATTCCTGATAATCCATGACGGTGGACATCGCACGGTTCTCCACGTCGATTCCCGCCTCACGCGCGCAGGCGACGGGATTCAGCCCGCCATAGAGGATCATTCCGACCCGGTTCATGTCGACCGGAATCTGGCAGATCGGCTCGCCGATCTCGCCGATCGAAAGGACGCCGTCAATGCCCGCGTTTTTGAGTTTCGTGATCAATTCAGCGACCAGTGGTAGCGCCGGAACGGGAATCTCTCTGAAATTGGCCAGTATTTTCCCTTCGCCCCGTTGGGCGGCCTCCTTCACGGAGGTCATCCTTCCCCGAATAAACACCTCGGAAGGATCGAGGGACGATCCCGAATAGTGGATCAGTTCGATGAATCGGAGCGGCTGTCCCCTGCGGACCTGAAGGATACCGCCGAATTTCGAATCCATCGGGATTCCGCTCTTGAGCAGGATGCCGTTCACGACGATGCTGCAGACCGTGGCAAAGCCGACGTATCCCCCGGGGACCGTCACCTCGCCCAGCCGCTCCCCTTCTTCGGCGCAGGCGACCAATTCGCTGACGCGGATGCCGGCGCTGAAAGCGGGTTTCATCAGCTCCAGAGCCTTTTTGAAAGCCTTTTTGGGGAAGAACGAGACATTCATCGGGACGAGTCCCTGACGCCGGTCCAGGTCCAGCGAAGTCCGGTAGGCCAGAATCTCGATACGGGAGATGGACAACCCGATCTTATCGCGAACCCGCGCATGAGCGATCTCCTCGACCCCCTGCTGCGTGATGGTTCGACCGTCATGCCGGCCGACCAGCCGGGTCAGCCCGCGTTCGTCCATCAGCTTCATGTGGTAGCGGACCCCCCGTTCGCTGAGGGTTATCCCGTGATCCTGCATCCGCCGCGCAATGATGCGCGCCCCTACGGGTTCCGGAGATTCCTGCAGGATCCGCAGAATGAGGAGGATCTTCTTTTCGATTTCCTCCAAGTTGAAGATCTGGTTCATCGGCATCGGTAATCCTTTGCCGATGCCTCTACCATGAGAGAAAATCGTTGTCAATTAAAATATTCCGGGACCATTTTTATGATAAAAGAGAAAAGAATTCGAAAGGATAGGTATATGGAATCTTCCGGGGAAGCACAGCCGAAACCCAAACGATCGCTTCGGTATAAAACCTGTTTTGGCTGGAATCTTCCGGAGCTCTTCGCGGTTTTCTATGCCGGCGGCATGAACGGCGGGCGAGGGTCTCCGCAGATCCACAGGTGAAAGGATTTGGGTCCATGAACGCCGAGGGTCAGCACCTTCTCGATATCCGCGGTGCGGCTGCATCCGCTGACCAGAACAAAGTGCCTGTCGCCCTTCGCCAGCGCAAAGGCGTGATGGAGATCGGCCAGGAGAGCCTCCGGGGCGACCAGGGCCAGGTGGACGCGGGGCAGCAGCGACAGCGCGTCGGGTTGCCCCTGTGTCGTTCGGAGCAGAACCGTTCCCGTCTCGGGAAGCGCCGCGTCCGCCACGGTCATTCCCATGTCGCATTCCACAAGCCTGCGCCCGTCGCCGTTGTGGGAAAGGATCTCAACCCCGAAAGCCCTCAGCAGATCGTCGACGTCGTATGGGGCGTAGAACGGATGTGCGCTGAAGGCCGCGGTCCGGATTCCTTCCGCGCGGATCAGGTCCCCAAGAGCGACGGAGAAATCCTCACGCCCACAAACCCTTAGGCCGTGACCGCCGAGCTTTTTGACCTCGCCGAGCATCCTCGTCGCTTCTTCATCGAGGGATGCAGCCTTCCTCGGTTCGAACCGCGCCGAGAGGGGCGGCGGTTTCAACGGGTCGCCGGAACGGGCGTTTACGGCCGCACGCACGTGATTCAGAATGGTTTCCCTGGCGGTCAGATCTTTATTCATGGGCACCCCCCTCCGTCGGTCGGGGAGCGGCTTTCCGGTTTTTCCACCAGTTTCGGAAATTTCCCTGAAACGCGGGGAACGGCCGTGCGGAGGTCCAGCGGTTCAGCGGGGGCGGCAGTGTGGGGAGCCAGTCGCCGCGACGCAGCGGGGCCTGAAGGGTTCTGCCCAACCGCGCGCCGAGACGGTACAGCGCGGGCGATCCGAGCACAATCCTTCCCGCCTTGGCCATCGCCTTGAGGAATCCCGGAACCGAAGGGCTTTCGAATTCATCCCCTTCGACATAGCGTTTGCGCAGGTGCAGGAGGATCTCCGGGATCGGGATCATCACCGGACAGAGATCGGCGCAGGCGCCGCAAAGCGTTGAGGCGAACGGCAATCCGCCGGCGACCTTCGTTCCCAGAAGCAGCGGGGTGAGCATCGATCCGATGGGACCCTGATAGACCGCCCCGTATGCGTAACCGCCGACCTGGTTGTACACGGGGCAGGTGTTCATGCAGGCCCCGCAGCGGATGCAGAGGAGCGCCTCCCGGGCAAGAACGTCCGCAAGGATCCGCGACCTGCCGTTGTCCAGCAGAACGAGATGGAATTCCTTCGGACCTCCCTCCCGGACGCCGGTGATGAAGGTGTTGTAGGCGGTAATCTTACTTCCGCTGACGCTCCGCGCCAATAACTTGAGGAGGACCGCGGCGCTCTCCCAGTCCGGAATGACCTTCTCGATCCCGACGACGGCGACGTGAACCGGGGGCAGGGTGGTGCTCATCCTCCCGTTTCCCTCGTTCGTCACGATCAGAAGCGTGCCCGTTTCCGCGATCAGGAAATTGCCGCCGGAGATCCCCATCCCGGCGTTCAGGAACTCCCGGCGGAGCCTTTCCCGAGCGAGTTCCGTCAGCTCTTCGGGGACGGGACTTGCGTCTATGCCGAGCTTTTTACAGAACAGGTCGGCGATTTCCTCCTTGGTCATGTGGAGCGCCGGGGCCGTGATATGGGAGGGCCGCTGTCCGGCCAACTGGACGATGAATTCCCCCAGGTCGGTCTCAAAGGCCCGGATTCCTTGGGCCTCCAGCGCGGGATTGAGGTCGATCTCCTCCGACACCATGCTCTTGACCTTGACCACGCTCCGGACGTCGTGCGCGGAGGCGATCCCGCAAACGATTTTCCCGGCCTCCTCGGCGTCCCTCGCCCAATGGACATGACCGCCGGCGGCGGAGACCTTCTCTTCGAGCATGATGAGATAGCGGTCCAGGTGCGTCAGGGCGTGGAGGCGGATCTCGTGTCCGGCCCGCCGAAGCTCCTGCCAGCGCGTCTCGCCGAACTCCCCGACAACCTCGGCGCGCTTCCGCAGCGCCGTGCGGGTGCTGTTCTGCGTTGCCTTCACGACGGCCGGGGAGGCGTTGCGCGAATTTTCCCGAAAATCGATTCTGGCCGATGTTTCCATCATTCCGCACCTCCTTCGGCCAAGATCTCGATGAGATGCATTGCCCGCACCGGGGAATGGAGTTTCACCAAGCCGCCGCGGATGTTGACGAGACAACCGGGCTCGCTCACCACGACAACCTCCGCGCCGCTCGCGAGGATGTTTTTCACTTTGGTTTCCAGCATCGCCTTGGACACCTCGGGATAAACGACGCTGAAGATCCCTCCGAAACCGCAGCAGGTCTCGGCTTCGTCGAACGGGATCAACTCCAGACCACGGACCGCCCGCAGCAGTTCCAGCGGTTCGTTGCGGACGCCCAGCCCGCGGGTCAGGTGGCATGGGTAATGGCAGGTCACGCGGTGGGGGAAAGCGGCCCCGACGTCCGTGACCTTGAGAATATGGACAAGAAACTGGCTGAATTCCAGGACTCGCGCAGCGACCCGAACCGCCCGTTCCCGCTCCGTCGACCCCTCCGGGAACATCATCGGATAACGGTGTTTGACGAACTCGACGCAGGAACCCGAAGGGGCCACGATGTAGCCTTCGGTCTCGGCGAACGCCTTCATCCAGCGGCGGGCCATTTCCCGTCCCTCGGTCTGAAAGCCGCTGTTGAAGAAGGGCTGTCCACAGCAGGTCTGGTTCTCCGGAAATTCGCACCGGACATCGAGGCGTTCCAGCAGGAGGACCATTTTTTTCAGGACATCGGGGAGAAGATTCTCCGCCATGCAGGTAATGAACAGTTGGATCGTTTGCATGATATGAATCTCTTTTCGTCGACCAGTCTTCAAATACCCCTACAATTTTTCAGGGGTTCACCACCGGGTACTGAGGCTGCCTGCCCTCCAGAACATCCAAAACGCCCTGGGCGACCATGGTGGCCATGTTGCGCAGGCTTTCCTCCGTCATGGCACCCAGATGCGAGGTCACGATGACGTTTTCCATGTGCAGCAGCGGATTTTCCCTGTGAGGCGGTTCCGGATCAAAGACGTCGATCGCCGCGCCGGCGATCCGCTTGTCTTGGAGTGCTTTGATCAGTGCGGTCTCGTCCACGATAGTGCCGCGCGCGGTGTTCAGCAGGTAGGCCGTGGGTTTCATGAGGGCCAACATCCGTTCATTGATCATGTGCCGCGTTTCCGCGCCGCCGGAGCAGTGGACGGCAATGTAATCGCATTGGGGGAGCATCTCCTCGAGAGAAGCTATCTTCTGAACCCCGTAGCCGACGAAGGTTTCGGCATCTACATATGGGTCGTAGCCCAGCACTCGCATGTTGAAGGCCGCAATCATTTTTTTCGACACGGAGGAACCGATTCTTCCCACACCGATGACGCCCAGGGTTTTTCCCCACAGATCGTTTGTGATGAGCCCCTTCTGCCGCGCCATAATGGCCATGGTTACCGTGTCGCTGATCAACTCTCCGGATTTCATGGCGGCGTTGGCCTGCACAATTTTCCGGCAGAGGGCGAGTATGAACCCGATCGCAAGCTCGGCCACGCTCTCCGTGTTTGAAGCCGGAGTATAGACGACCGGAATTCCGAGTTCAGCGGCCGCCTGGGTATCGACAGTATCGTAGCCGACCCCGTGCCTGCCAATGACCGCGAGTTTCGGAGCGGCATTCATGATTTGCCGTGTGATCGGCGTGTTCCTGACCACCAGGGCGTCGCAGTCACCGATGGCTTCGATAATCCCTTCCGGTGTTTGGGGTTTGGGAAAGACCAGTTCCGCTTTCTGTGACATCATCGCCTCGCCGGCTTGATGAATATGTTCGACCACAAGAATCCTGTACATAAAAAACTCTCCATAAAGAAAAATTGGTTCAACACCATAAAGTATTTGAGATCTGTACCTCACTTTACGTGTTGCGGCAAGGGTGCAAAAGCGATTTCCTGAAAAAACTTGACAATCTCGGGCCGGCGCGGGTATGGAAGGCGCCGAGCGGTTCTCTGAGGCTGCGGACCTGACCCTCATCTGGGAAAACTTCGTGAGATTGAATAGGAATTCGACTGCATGGGTCTCTTGATCCTCTGAAAAAGGAGTGAAGGCAACGTGGCCAAGGCACTGAAAATCGATCCCCGAGACAATGTTGCTGTTGTGCTGTCGGATGTGGGTCCGGGTGAGGAGATCGTTGTGAAAACCGATGGAAAGGTGATCCGTCTTGAGGCACGGCAGGCCATTGCGTTCGGGCACAAGATTGCCCTTGCGGATCTTTGCACCGACGAGCCGATCATCAAGTACGGCGAGGAGATCGGCAGGGCGCAACGGGAAATCGTCGCCGGCGACTGGATCCATCTCCACAACCTCGTTTGCCGGCGCGGGCATGATCAATCGGCTTTACCGGGATGATGATATGATAACGTTTGCAGGATATCGCAGGTTACAGGGGTTACCGGGCATCCGCAATGCAGTCGCCGTCATCCCCTCGGTCTTTTGCGCCAACACCGTTGCCCGGCGGATCGCCGAACATGTCGCCGGCGCGATAGCTTTCTGCCATCCCGTTGGCTGCAGCCAGGTCGGCTTGGATCTGGAATTGACCGCCCGGGGTCTCAAGGGGCTGGGAAGACACCCCAACTTTTATGGCGTCGTCGTTGTGGGCCTGGGGTGCGAACGATTCCGTGCCCGAGAACTGGCGGAGAGCATCGCCTCCACCGGAAAACCGGTCGCGATGGTCGTGATTCAGGAAGAGGGGGACACTCTTCAGGCGATTGAGAAGGGGATTGCCTTCGCCGGCCGGTTTTCCGAGGAAGCTTCGCGGCAGCGACGAGAGGACTTTCCCTTGTCCGACCTCTCCCTCGGGCTCAAGTGCGGCGGTACGGATGCCACCTCGGGTCTCGCCGCCAATCCGGCCCTCGGCTGGGTGGCCGACCAAATCGTCGCCGCCGGCGCCCGGGCGATTTTCACCGAAGTGACCGAGTTGATCGGGGCGGAGCAAATCCTCGCCGGACGCGCCGTGAATCCCAAGGTTGCCGGTGAAATCTTATCGATCATCGGCGACATGGAAAAACGGCTCAGTCTGGCTACGACGGGGGCGGAGGTTCAGCATCGTTCCGCCCTGATTTCGCCGGGAAACGAGGATGGCGGGGTCACCTCCGTCGTCGAGAAGGCCCTGGGCGGGATCTACAAAGCCGGAACCGGCCCAATCCGGGGGATTGTCCGTTACGGACAGTATCCGGAGGCGCCGGGACTCTATCTTCTGGACTGCGTCGGTCATGATGGGGAGGCGGTCACTGGTCTGGTCGCGTCCGGCTGCCAGGCGGTTGTCTTTACGACCGGCCGAGGGACGCCGACCGGATTTCCGGGCGTCCCGGTCATCAAGATCACGGGAAACGGCGAAACCTACAAACGGATGAAATTCAACCTCGACTTCAACGCCGGCGGGATTGTTGAGGGGGCGGCCATTGCCGAGGTAGGCGCGGAATTGTTCGAAAAGATCCTCCGGATTGCCTCCGGAGAGCTATCGCGGGCGGAACTCCTCGGCCACGACGAGCTTTTCTGCATCACAAGGATATGAACGAATGCCGGTCCGGCCCCGGAAATACCGATCCGCGGACATGAAATCATCAAAGGAGGTCAATTCGATGTTCAAGCTTCATGGTATCTACGCCCCCATCGCGACACCATTCTCGGATGGGGAAATTGCCTATGACAAACTGGAAAAGAATCTGGAATTCTGGCTGGGCTCCGACCTGGAGGGAATCGTGGTTATGGGTTCCAACGGGGAGTTCGTTCTGCTTTCCCCCGCGGAAAAAGAGGAGCTGATGCGGTTTGTCTGCGCACGGGCGAAAGGCAGGAAACCGGTCATCGCCGGGACGGGCGCCGAGTCGACGGCGGAGACGATCCGTCTGGGCGCCCAGGCCGCCAAGGCGGGGGCCGACGCGGTCCTCATCGTTACCCCGAACTACTACAAGGGGGACATGACCGACGCGGTTCTCGCCCGGTTTTACACGGACGTGGCCGACACCAGCCCGTTGCCGGTCATCCTCTACAACATGCCGCGCAACGCGGGATTGAACATCTCCGCCAAGCTCGCGGTGGAGCTGGCCAGACACCCGAACATCATCGGAATCAAGGACAGCGGCGGCAACATCGTCCAGATTGCGGACATGATCCGCAACGCCCCCGAGAGTTTTTCGGTGTTCGCCGGTTCGGCGAGTTTCCTCTACGCGAGCCTCGCCCTCGGCGCCACGGGAGGAACCCTGGCGCTGGCCAATATTTTTCCGAATGAATGCGCCCGTCTGCAGACCCTTTTCGAGGCCGGAAAGAGGAAAGAGGCACGGGATCTTCAGATGGTTCTAATCGACAGCAACAACGCGGTGACGGCCCGCTGGGGTATCGCCGGGCTCAAGGCCGCGATGGAGATGATCGGGTTATACGGCGGAAACCCTCGCCCGCCCTTGATGCCGCTGGCGGAAGGAAGCCGCGAAGAGCTCCGGAAGATTCTGACCGAAACAGGTTTTATGCCGAAGTGATAGTTTGGATTTCCTGAAGTGTTCGATCAGGAAAACATTACGAACAAGGAGGAATGTATGAAACGTATTAAAAGTGAAGGCAAGGCAGTGGGTCTGATTATGGCGGTCCTTTTTGTCCTTGGAGGAGTCTTGGGCGTGACAGTGGCAACCGCCGCGGAAAAGTATCCGACCAAGGCCGTCACCGTGATCCACGGCTTCAAAGCCGGCGGCGGAAGCGACCAGCTTGCCCAGGTGACCCAGCCCTTCCTCGAGAAGGTTCTCAAGCAGAGGTTCCCGAATGTATACAAGCCCGGCGCAGACGGCGCCATCGCGTGGAAGGAAGTGGGCAAAGACGCCAAACCCGACGGTTACACCCTGACCACTTGCCTGACGCCGAAGACCCAGCTCAACTCCATGGTCAACCCCAACGCAGGGTATGCGATGACGGACTTTGAACCGATCGCGAACATGATCTTCGATCCGGGTATACTGGTCGTCGCCGCGGACAGCAAGTTCAAAACCCTCAAGGACCTGATCGACGCCGCCAAGGCGGCGCCGGGCCAGATCAAGCTGTCTCACTCCGGGAATGGCGGGGATGACTGGTTCAACGCACTGATGATCACGAAGTTGACCGGTGCGACCTTTAATCTGGTTCCATTCGACGGAGACGCCCCGGCATGGCAGGCAGCCGCCGGCGGCCACACCGACGTCTGCTCCACAAACGTCGGGGTCGTCACGGGCGTCGTCCAGGGCAAGAAGCTCCGCGCCCTTGCGGTCTATACGGAAAAGCGGCTGATCCCGCTCCCCGACGTTCCGACCTTGAAGGAACAGGGAGTCGACCTGATCGAGGGCTCCTTCCGCGGCTACCTCGCCCCGAAGGGAACCCCCAAAGAGATCATCGACATTCTGGCCGACGGCTTGGAAAAAGTGTCGCACGATCCACAGCACAAGGCGGCCTGTGCAGCCCTGAACATGGTTCCCGATTTCCGGCGGGGGGACACCTACAAGTCTTTCCTCGCAAAGGAAGAGGAGATGCTCCGCAAGGTCGCGAAGGAGATGAAGCTCATCCCTTAGGCCATACCGGGACGGCGGGCTTTCCGCCCGTCGTCCTCTCCTTTTGTTCGACTCACGGAAGAATTCATCAACCCTGAAGGGGGGATTCTCTGTTGTGACGGCACAACCTCTTTCCCGAGATCGCTGATTACAGTACAGGGTTAACCATGAAGGAACGCATCGTCGCGATTGGAATCCTGGTTTTCGCGCTGGTCTACTTGGCGGGATCGATCTCGCTCAAGGTCGGGACCCTCGCCCAGCCGGGTGCCGGCCAGTTTCCGGCGGCGGTCGCCTTTTGCCTTTTGACCGTCGCCGCCTACCACCTCTGGCGCACTTTCCGCAAGACGGCCGAAAAGGAGGAAGGGCACAGCTGGACTCAGCTCGCACCGATCGGCATCGCCGTTATCCTGGTCATATATCCGATGCTTTTGAAAAAACTAAATTTCCTCCTGTCAACCTTCATCGTTCTATTTACCCTCTTCAGGATGCTGCGTTTCAAAACTCCTCTGATCGCACTTGGGGTCTCGTTGTTGACGACCATTCTGTCATTTGTCCTCTTTGCCGGGGTTCTGGGTGTGATCGTGCCCGGCGGCGTCATGGAAGAGCTCATTCTGAAAATCATAGAGAGAGGCTAATGGACGTCCTGCAACAGCTCATGATGGGGTTTGAAGTCGCGGCAACCCCCTACAATCTGATGTGGGCGTTCATCGGCGCCCTCGTGGGAACCATCGTCGGGGTCCTCCCAGGCATCGGTCCTCTGGGATCGATGGCAATCCTGCTGTCCTTCACATTGAACATGGAAGCGACAACCGCCATGATCTTCTTCGCCGGGATCTACTACGGCTCCATGTACGGCGGATCGACCACCTCCATCCTGCTGAACATCCCCGGAGAGGCGGCCTCCGTCGTCACCTGCATCGACGGCTACCAGATGGCCAAGAAGGGACGCGGCGGGGCGGCCTTGACCCTCTCGGCGGTCGGCTCCTTCGTGGCGGGTACGCTTTCGATCATCGGCCTGATGTTCGCTGCCGCCATCTTAGCCGATGCGGCGCTCAAGTTCGGGCCGCCGGAATTTTTTGCCATCGGGGCCGTCGGCCTGCTTTTTCTCGTCCGCCTCAGCAGCGGTTCCTTTATCAAGAACTTGATCATGCTCCTGATCGGCCTGGCCCTGTCCACCGTCGGCACCGACCGTCTCCACGGCACAGGACGATTCACCTTCGGCATCAATGAACTGGGACAGGGGGTGGAGTTCCTCCCCGTCGCCATGGGACTCTTCGGGATCGCGGAGGTGATGCTGAATGCCGTGGAAAAGAACGAACTGGGCGAGATCATCAAAGTCCGAATGCGTGATCTTCTCCCCACTCTTGTGGAATGGAAACGCTCGATCGCCCCAATCTTCCGGGGATCGGTCCTCGGCTTTTTTATCGGCCTCCTGCCGGGCCCTTCGCCGGTGATCTCAACCTTCGTCTCCTACATGCTTGAAAAGAAGAGTTCCAAACATCCCGAAGAGTTTGGCAAAGGGGCTATCGAAGGGGTGGTCGGTCCCGAGTCGGCCAATAATGCGGCCGTCGGCGGGGCCTATGTTCCCCTGCTGGCCCTGGGGGTCCCTTTCACGCCGGCCATGGCCGTGGTCGTCGGGGCGCTGATGCTCCATGGAATCACCCCCGGTCCGATGCTCATGATGGAAAAGCCGCAGCTCTTCTGGGGCGTGATCGCCAGCATGTACCTGGGAAACGTCATGCTCCTTGTTCTAAACCTCCCGTTGGTACAAGTTTTCGGACAGATCACGAAGGTTCCCAAGCCGATCCTGCTGCCGCTCATTACCCTGATGTGCCTCGTCGGTGTCTACAGCGTCAACTCCAGCTATGTCGATCTCTACGTCCTGGCCCTCTTCGGGATTATCGGCTTCTTTCTGCGCGATCTTGGGTTTTCGCCTGCTCCCCTGGTGTTGGCGCTGGTGATCGGCCCAATGATGGAAACCGCCATGCGGGAATCCCTAATGATCAACCAAGGAGCGATCGCGCCAATGATCTTCCGGCCGATTGCCGGAACGATCTACCTGGCTGCGGTGTTGGCCCTGATTCTTCCCCTACTGTTTCGAGTGCTGGGCCGGAAGATACGGTAGTCCGAAATGGCAGGGAATAACCGGTTCTCGCCCGGCCGCCGAAACACGGCAACGCCACCTCTCAAGTCTTCATCCGGGTGCAACACTCTTCTGGGGTCCTTTTTATCGTTCCATAAAACTAAAAAATGGCTGGTCAATACAAAAAGGATTTACAATACGCCAAGTTCAGCGCCTATGGTTTCCTCAAGAACTTGAAGCTCTTCGAACCGTTCCTGATCTTGTTCCTGCTGGAAAAGAACATGACCTTCACATGGATCGGCACACTCTACGCTTACAGAGAGATCATGACCAACCTTCTGGAAGTGCCGACCGGCATCATCGCCGATGCGTTCGGCCGGAGACGCACCATGGTGCAATCGTTTCTGGCCTATATCATTTCTTTTCTGATTTTCTACTATGCCTCGACCTATTGGGTTTTACTGCTTGGCATGACCTTCTTCGCCTTCGGCGAAGCATTCAGGGGCGGCACCCACAAGGCCATGATCTTCGAATATCTCAAGATGAACGGTTGGCAGGATCAGAGAGTCGATTATTATGGACACACACGTTCCTGGTCGCAGAACGGTTCGGCCGTTTCCGCCCTCATTGCGGCAGCGATCGTCTTTGTGAGCGGACGCTACGACGTGATCTTTCTGGTTTCGACCGTGCCCTATGTCCTGAACCTATTCCTGATGCTCTCGTATCCCCAGGAGCTCGACGGAAAAATCCCTAAGAGCGGGAGTATCAATGATAGTTTCGTTATGATTGGGGCGAGCGTAAAGAACACATTCATGAACTCCGGAGCCCTGCGAGCGACGACCAATGTCTGCATTTATGACGGATTTTATAATGCCGTCAAAGATTTCCTCCAGCCCGTCATCAAGAGCCTGGCTCTGGCTTTGCCCTTGATGGCCTTCCTGCAGGAGAAACAGCGTTCGGCCATCTTGGTCGGCATTGTCTACTTTTGCATCTATCTGATGACCTCTCACGCAAGCCGTCGTTCGGGAGCATTTGCCATGCGCTTTACAACGCTGACCACTCCGTTGAATCTTACGATGCTCGCGGGTTTTTGTCTTGGCATTCTTTGCGGACTGACCTATCTTTTCGGTTACAATTTGGCGGCAATTATTCTGTTTACGGGCATTTTTATTCTTCAGAACCTGAGATCGCCAATGAGCGTAACCTACGTGTGCGACACGGTCCCGTATGAAATCCTGGCGACATCACTGTCTGTACGCTCACTGGTGACCGCATGCTATACCGCCGTTATGGCGCTTGCGGTCGGCGTTCTGGCCGATTATCTGGGTTTAGGTCAGGCCTTGATGGTTCTCGCTCTCGGCTTGACGGTCTCAACTCCTCTGTATCTGCTCAAGACAGCAAAAAGCCCTTTACCCGGCGCCAATAAAAATAGAGTAGATCCTTAACACGATCAGTGGACGCAAGGTCCCGTCACGACTTTTACGGACGCACTTTGACAAGAATCGGCCTATGTGTTGTCCGGGTCGCTGGCCTGGATGTATTTGATCAAGTCCTGGGCGGTCTTCGAATAGGGTTTGATCAGGGAGTAATCGATTTTCAGGTTGTTCAGGTATTGCAGGATAAGAGCGTGCTTTCTCGAGGCACCCGACGGCAGAACCCCTGAAAAGAAAAAGCCGATGCCCTTGCATTGTTCGGCGAAACGCGCGCAATGCGGATTTTCCATGTTGAGAAACAGGTAAATAACGTCGATCTTTTCCAGGCGGATGCGGCGCCAGGTATCGCGCAGTTCTTCAAAGGTCGAATCATTGTAGTCGATGACCAGGATTTCGGCCGTGTTCAATACACTGACGGTTGAAGATTCGATCCTCGAAGGATTTTCAGAATGAGATTGTACCTCCATGCCGGTTTCGGGAATTTCCACCGAAATGGCCATTTCCCGGAAAAGCCTTTTGACCATTTCGCGATGTTCGGCGGGCGGAAAAAGATCGCGTTTCTCGGTTCGATTAAAGGATAGAAAGGACAGGACGCCGCTTTCCTTTTGCCGGGTTTTGCCGGCCAGGCTTTTGAAATCGAGATCGCTGGGGAACGCGCCGAGGAAGATGCCGCAATCCCTGCTCCCTTGCTGTGACGCCATCTTCTGGGAAATCGGGTGGCTGGTTACCGCTATCCCTGTAACTCCGGCCAATCCCATGCTGCGCCCTTTTTCAATCAACCGGTTGATCAACATATTGAAGAGGCCAAGTCTCATGAATTTGGGCTTGACAAAGGCGACTCCGATTTCAGCGATCGGAGCGTTCGGATAGGGAAACTTCAGCGCCGCATGCCCCATCAGTTCGCCGTCCCCGGAAACGGCCACAAGGGAGGCCATCAGGCCGCTGTGGTTGTATTCCACGATCTTTTCCGGGTAATAGATGTAATCCGCGTATGTATACCCGTAAGCGCGGTAAGCGCATTTGGACACCTCGATGGCATCCTCGGGAATGAGGGCCCGAATGGTGTACTCCTTTGGCGCAAGGGACTGCGATTCCGCTGGAGGGGGCATTTTTTCGCCCGAGTCCATCTGCCCGTCGATTCTTCTTTTCTTCAGTCGTTTGACCAGGCAAAGCTCCTTGCCTTGTCTGCCCTGATTGACATACCGGACCTCATCCATGGATTCCTTCATCAGAAAAGTTCCCAAGCCGGAGGAGTCCTCCAGGGGGGAATCGGGTGAATATCTCGGCAGGCGAGAGGGATCGAAAGGCACCCCTTTTTCACGAATTCGGATTTGCATATCACAATCCGATAACTCGCAAACAATCGTAAAGGTCTCGTCAGGATTCATTTCCAGACCGTGACGAATCACGTTCGTGACGGCCTCTTCCACAGCCAGGTGAATCTGGTTGATTTCATTTTCCTCGAATCCGGCAGTCCTCGCCAGCTCCAGAACGTATGCTGCGACTGCGCTGAGATACGCCATCCGGCTGGGGATGGTCATCTGGGAAATGTTGGGTCCCATATTCATTCGCCCCTTCTCACTCCCCGCGGTCGAAACGACAGGTCAGGGTGAAAAAGTCGCCGTCGAAGACCGTCTCTACCGCATAGGGAAGGGTCTTGAAGACCTTGATCATGGCCCGGTTCTGGGGGGACGTGTAAGCCACAAGGCCATCGAGGCCGTTCCGACGGGCCGTTTCCGTGATTTTCTGCAAAAGGAGGCGGGCGATCCCCTTTCCTTGCCAATCCTTCAGAACTGAGAAGGCCACCTCGGCGATGTTCTTGCCGCCCTCCCGGACATACTCGCCGATTCCGATGATCTTCTCGTAGGTTTCCTGGTTCGTGACGGCTACGATGGTCATGCTTTTGATATAGTCGATCTGGGAGCGCGATTGCATCTGGTCCTCGTAGAAGCTTTTACGCTGTGAGAAAAAGCGGGACTGGATGTCCTTCTGCTCCATGGCATAGAAGTGTTCCTGGATGCCGCGGATGTCCGTGATCTTAACCGGCCGGCACGCAACCCGAATGCCGTCGTATTCCCGCACCTCCTCGAGATGGGCCGGGTAGACGCCGTAGAGGGATTCGCTCAGGGTCCGTTCCGGGCCAACAAGCCCGCGCTTTTTCGCCTCCTCCAACAAGGTATCCCGGTTTTCCGGATGGGCAATGCTGATCATGGCCATTGCCCTTTCCTGAAGGTTTTTCCCGAAGAGATTTACGGCCCCGAATTCGCTCACCACGTGGTGGACGTTGCTGCTGGAGACCAAGACGGAGCCTCCGTCGAGTTCCGGAACGATGCGGCTCGTCTTTCCATCGCGCTGACGAGAAGGAATTACGATGATCGACTTGCCGGCCGCCGCCCGGTTCGCCCCAATGACGAAATCCACCATGCCGGTCACCCCGGCAAAGTGGTTCTGGGGCAGGGCGTCCGCCGCCACCTGACCCGTCAGGTCCATGGCCGTCGCCACGTTGATGGACACCATGTTGCGGTGCTGGGCGATGACCGAAGGCCTGTTGACGTAGTCGGAAGGATGAAAGGCCACGGCCGGGTTCCCGTCGAGAAAGCGGTAGAGTTCGGCCGAGCCGATGGCCGTGCTCGCCACGCCTTTTCCCTCGTCGATGTTTTTGTAGCGGTTGGTGATGTTGCCCTGCCGGATCAGATGCATGATCCCGTCGGTCATGTACTGGGTGTGGAGTCCCAGGTCGTTTTTTCCCGCCAGGACCGCCAGGAGCGTGGCGGCCATCTCTCCCGGGCCGTGTTGGATCGTGGCGCCATCCTCAACGAGATTTGCCAGGAGCTGCGCAATGGGCTCCGAGACCTCCTCTTCCTCGGGAAACTCCAGAACGGTGAGCAATTCCTCCTCCTGTTCCACGAAGAGATCGATGTCGCTCACGTGGAGGAAGCTGTTCCCGACGGTCCGGGGCATCCGGGGGTTCACTTGGGCGATCACGAGCTTGGCGGAGCGGGCCGCGGCCAGCGTGATATCCACGGAAATGCCGAGGCTGACATAGCCGAAGGCGTCCGGGGGGGAGACCTGGATCAGGGCTGCGTGGATGGGAAGCTGACCGGACCGGAACAGGCGCGGAATGTCGCAGATGTTCATGGGCGTGAGAAAACGCCGTCCCCCGGCAAGGTGTTCCGTGCGGCCCGCCCCCTGGTAGATGCTCCGGACGGAGAAGTTGTGTCCGTAAGCCTGGTCCCCGAAGATGGCCGTGATGGAGCCTTCCAGGCTGAGGAGCCGAATGATTTCCAGATCGGAGAGACGGTCCCGTCGTTGGAAGAGGGTGTCGACCAGATGCTGGGGTTCCCCGCATGAGGATCCGATAAACACCCGCTGGCCCGAATGAATCATCCCGATGGCGCTATCGGCTGTTTGCAGTTTCGCTTTGTATTCGCTATCCTCTTTTCTCTTTGCCATTCGCCTTCCTGATCCTTAACGCATGGAGAGGGTGCATGGGTGGACTGACGTAGAAAGTCAACAAAGGAAAAAGACATCATACAGAAATACGCAAGAACCGGATGAACCCTATTTTGCACAGGGACCGCTCAGCGACTGGTCTCTTGCATTTTTGTGCCAAGAAAAGCGCCAAACGATCACTATCTGATATATTTGGCGTCCCCACGGGGAGTCGAACCCCGGTTACCGGCGTGAAAGGGCATCCATGCCACCCCAATATCATTGATTTATTTACGTTTTTCCCTACATGAGATGCATTAAAAGCATCAAAATACACCCCGTTTTGTGTCCGCTCTTGTGTCCGTGGGTGATAAAAATCTCAAAACAAATTGCCCTCCAATTTCATCCGCTGCCTTCTTAAAGAACGTGCCGGATTGCCTCGTTACAATCATTCCATCCATTTCCAACTACATATAACACAGATAAACATTACTGGGAAAGAAATTTTCTTGACTGCGGGTAACTATAAACGCCCACCTTCTTTGATTTTTCCAGACCACAGCCTTTACCATCGTTCCCAAATTTTGACCCAAGAATCAGAGGGTGAAAGGGGGCGCGATGGCAAACAAGGAAAAGATTCAGCAGAACAGCCAAGCAAAGTGGACCTTCATGGTTTACATGGCCGGGGACAACAACCTCGACGGCGCGGCCCTACGGGACATCGCCGAGATGGCCAAGGCGGGTTCCACCCAGGACGTCCACATCCTGGTCCAGCTCGACCGGATCGAGGACAATCTGACTCGTCGCTTCCGGATCACCAAAGGAGGCGGGTTCAAGAAAGACTGTGTCGAAACTTTCAAGGAGAGCAATACCGGCGATCCGCAAATCCTCTACAGCTTCGTGAAATGGGCGGCGGACAACTATCCCGCCGACCGGTATGCCCTCATCCTCTGGAACCATGGCAGCGGTTGGTGGGAGGAGGCCAAGGGCAGGGCGGCCGGTCCCGCCGGCAGCTCCATCACTGCGCCTGTCCAGGTGGATTCAGCCATGCATTTTGGTGCTGCGCCCTGCCAGGATCTGCCCGTTCCTCAATCCGCTCGTGACGATGGAAGCGCGGCGCCTCCTTCCAAGCTGCGCCATCATTCCCTTTTCCGTCACTCCTTCCCACCGGCCCGCCGCAGCATCTGCTACGACGACACCTCCGACGGCGACGCGCTGGACAGCCGCGAGCTGAGGGTGGTCCTCGCCGGCGTCTGCGCGCTCCTCGGCCGGAAGATCGACCTCCTCGGCATGGACGCCTGCCTGATGAACATGGTCGAGGTGGCCTACCAGCTCAGGGATTCCGTGAACATCCTTGTCGGTTCCGAGATCGAGGAGCCCTTTGACGGCTGGCCCTACGCCGAGATCCTGGCTCGGCTGATTGCCCGTCCCCGCCAGGACGCCGCCGCGCTGGCCCGCTGGATCGTCAAGAGCTACCTCCTCTCCTACCAGGGGCAGGATGAGACAGTCACGCAGTCGGCCATCGATTTGGGCCGGATCGAAGATGTGGCCATCCAGATCGACGTGCTGTCGGAAGCCCTCCTGGATGGAACCGACACCGAAGCCAAATTCATCGAGGCCGCCTGGAACAACAGCCCCCGTTTCTTCGACGACAACTACATCGACCTGGCCTGCTTCGCCAGGAATCTCCGGAAGAAGGCCCGCGCAGAGATTCAGGCCAGGGTGAACGATCTTCTTGCCGCACTCAAGCCCGGGAAAGGGAGGGCAATCCTCCGCCAGGGGAAGATCGGCCAAGAGGTCCGGGGGACCGGCGGCCTGTCGATCTACTTCCCCGCGGACCGGATCAACACCGCCTACCGGTCTCTCGATTTCAGCGAGGACTGCCGGTGGGTCACGTTTCTGGAGAGGTATCTGTCATAAATACCGCTGACCTCGGGAGGGTCCGGCATGGCGCGGCGGCAACGATTACAAGGAAAGGGGTGATGAAACCATGACCGACAGCCCCAACAACGGCAATGACCGCTACAACCGGCTCCTCCTGGAGAGCATCGCAAAGCTCTCCGGCCAGACGGAGGAGCTGAACCATCGCTACGCCGCCCTGGACAAGACGATCTGCCTGTTGAAGCAGGCCTACGAGTCGAGCCTGCAGGCCGACCGCCAAGTGATGGCCGATCTTCTTGCCCAGGTCCGGCGGATCACCGTCATCGTCGAGGATCTCGCCTGCCGGGAGCACGCCCGGCGGATCCGGGATTTCCAGAGCCGGATCGCCGCGCTGGAGGCGTACGTCACTCCTTCAAAGTGGGCGGCGCGTTTCATCGCGGCCTTCTTCCAGAAAACCGGCTGGATCTTCGGCGCGCTAATCATCGGCTCGGTCGGCTACGGGATCTATCTCGTGGTCGTGAGGATCGTAAACCCATAACCAAAAAGGAGGAACAAACCATGGCAAGAGCAACAGGCGGAGTCGGGAAGGACGAGCTGGTCAGCAACGTGGCCGAATCCACGGAGCTGACCAAGGAGAACGCGAAGAGGGTGATCAACGCCGTTCTGGAGGGGATTCTCTTTCTCCTGGAGCAGTCGGGGATGCTCCGGCTGACCAACTTCGGGACGTTCAGCGTCAAGAAGACGAAGGAGCGGCAGGGGATCAACCCGAAGACCCAGGAGTCGATCACCATCCCCGCAAGCTACCGGATGGGCTTCAAGGTCTCCAAAACCTGGAAGGAGGCCATGCTGGCGCGCAAGCGGGGGCAGGCCAGGGACAAGGTCAAGGTCCACACGCACAAGGAAGCTCCGAAAGCCAAGGCAGCGGTCAAGAAGGTGTCCGCCAAGGGGAAGAAGAAAAGGAAGTAGGCGCGGTCCCGGTCATTCCCTTTTGAACTTGCCCGCCACATCGCATTCCGGGTGTGGCGGGCGCTTTCCATTGTCTGGGGAGTGGGTTGGGGGGGTAGGGGGGGCCCAAACCCAAGGAGTGCCACCGAGACAATCTCCATTGCGCAGGAAGGGGGAATGATGAATGGCTAGCACCCCAGGAACAAGGGTGATTTTCTCGCCGAAGGGCGGGACATCGAAGGAACTGGTCAGGCTGATCAAGGCAACGAAGAAGGAGATCATGGTGGCCGCCTACGCCTTCTCCTCGAAATACCTCGGACAGGCCCTTTCCGGGGCCCTCAAGCGAAGGGTCAAGATCCGGGTCCTCCTGGACGGGGACAATGCCCGGAAGGCCTACTCAATAGACGAGTGGCTTGCCGGCGAGAGGATCGATATCCGGTTCATCACGGTCAAGGGCGGCAACATGCACCACAAGTTCATGCTTATAGACGGCAAGCGCCTTGTGACCGGCAGCTACAACTTCACGAATGAGTCGGAGTTCCGCAACCACGAGGCCGCGATCTTCACGAACCACAAGGAGCTGATCCAAGCCTTTGCCGCCGAATTTGAGCGCCTCTGGTCCCAGTGCACACCCACCGAATCAGCCGTTCTTGCCGGCGCAGCCGCTTCCGCCACTCCTAATCTCGCCGAACCGGCGGTTCATCCGCCCAGTGATGCGGAAGCCGTGGGGCCCCTGCAGGACGCCGATTGAGCCGTGGCGGAATCCGGGGGAGGGGGTAAGGGGGTGGGGGCGCAAACAAAACCCGCTGCAACATGAAGTGGCTTTCTTAGGAGGCAGGCATGGTGCATCCGATCCCGGGCAGTGGCATTGCCCAGACATACCTGATCACGGACGAGAAGGATGGTCTGATGGTTGTCGATGTCGGCAGCGTCGGCGCCGCCCGGGCTGTTGAGGAGTTCTTCATTCACACCATCAAGCGCTCTCTCACTGCTGTGCGGTTCATCGCCGCCAGCCACTTCCACTTCGATCATATCGGGGGGATCGCGGCGCTACTGGGAAAATGCTCCCCGAAGACCATGGTCCTGTTCCATCCCCTCGTGAAGGCTTACCTGAAGGCCGGTCGGCCACTATCCCCCATGCGCAACTGGGTCACCGGCCTGCTTCCTACGATCATCGCCGGCGGCTTCTTCGGCGTCCGGAAGTGGTCGGATCTGGTCTTTGACGGTGCTGCCGGTGTACCCCTGTCCTTTTTGCGAGATCGCCAGCAGGTCTCTTATGCAGATCGCATCCGGTATCTCGAAGGGAATCTACTGCCCCGTTCCCGGATTGGCTTTGGCGGCTGGGAGGTGATCGCCGCACCGGGCCACACCGAGGAGTCGGTGGTTTTCTACAACGAGGCTTTGGGAGAACTGATTGCCGGCGACCTGATCCTTGGCCGGAGGGACGGTCGGGGTTACGTGAATCGCTTCTGCTGGGATGAGGGACGGACCCAAAGGACCTTTGCCGCTCTGTCAGAAACACTCCGCGTCCGGATCATCTTCCCAGGCCACGGCCCTGTGATTTGGTCCGCAGAGGATGCCTTCCGGAAGGTCGATGGCTTCGGGGACTGCGGGGTGAAGCGGCAATGCGGCGGCGTGCGCCGTCAGAAGGTAGCGGCCGAAGATGGTGAGCATCATGTCCAGCTGCTGTCGATCTTGGCGATAGGATGTGATCCGGAGGTTCTGCCACGGCAAGTGACGGGATTTATAACCGATAAGTGAAGCAGGAGATAGGGGATGGAAACTCTTCCCAAGTTTGAACGCATCCGCCGGTTGACCATCACCCCCGGCATGAAGCTGATCGTCATGTCCGACATGCACCGGGGCGACGGCTCCGGAGCCGACGACTTCGCCAAGAACGCCCTGATCTACCGCTGCGCCCTGGAACACTATCTCGAAAGCGGCTTCATCTATATCGAACTGGGCGACGCCGAGGAGCTCTGGGAGAACGATAATTTTGATCAGATCTACATCACCCATACACCGGTTTATGAACTCCTGGCGAAATTCCACGATCCGGATCCGGCAAAGACCCGCTACCTGAAGGTGTGGGGCAACCATGATCTCTACTGGAAGGATCAAGAGGCGGTTTATCGGACTCTGTTCCCGGGCATCGAGATTCACGAGGGGATTTTCCTGACGGCTCCAAAGGGATGGAAAGGCGGAGTAGGCAAGGATGAGGCGAAAGAGTTTGGGGCGGGCGAGCGGGGTGCTTTGCCTTCGCAGCGGCCATCAGACGACGGGATTATTGACAGCGGTAGCGGCAGTAACAGCGTGAAGGCCGAAGGCGGGGGCACTGGAGGAAGCTGCGGCGGGAGTGTGACGGTCGGCCGTGCCATCCTTCTCATCCACGGTCACCAGGCCGATCCGAAGTGCAGCGGCGAAGGAGCCGCCGTCAGCAAGTTCTTCGTCCATCATTTTTGGCCGGATCTCCAGCGCTGCGGCGTCAAGGACCCGACAAGGGCCGCACTCAATCCCGGACTCTGCAACGAGGTGGACAGGCACCTCCACGAATGGGCCAATCAAAACGACCAGGGGATTACCGTCATCATTGCCGGGCACACCCACCGGTCGGTATTCGAGAACCTGTCTCTGACGGAGCGGCGGTACCTGGAATCCAAGATCAAGACGGAAGGCATCCGGATCAAGCACCAGCCCGACGGGTGCTACTACAACACCGGCTCCTGCGTCCACCCACTGAGCATTACCGGGATCGAAATCACTTTTGATGGCGGCACTGGCACGCAACTCCGGCTTGTGGAATGGGGACAGGCAGCGGAGGGTCATGCGTTGACCATTCAGAGGACTGTCCTTGAAGGCCCGCAGCCGGTCAGCCTTTGAGGCAGCCCACACAGAGAAGAGAGATGGGTGCAACAATGCGATTCAATGAGGGGCGATTACCACGCCTTCAAGAAGCCGAACGCCGTGGCCACAATCACCCGGCTCATCGCCAGTGTGGGCACAGTGTGATCGGCGCTGCCGTTAGAAATAGAGATTGATGCCAGGGGATAGAGAAACACGCCGACCCGTGATGCTGCAGCTCTGCCCGTTGAGCATGGCCAATCGTCTGCGTTCATGCGATCCCCATTCCTTACGGGAGCGAATAGGCTAACGAAATAGAATATCCAGGCTGGCCTTGACTTCACCTACAACTGTTTGGTGGTCAGTTGTCTTCAGAATCGAGGATTGTGAATGGAAAGGGGATAACGCCTTGATCACCTGTGGCCTTGCGTAGCAAAAGTATCAGGTCGATCTAGATGTTAGGTCGCTCATCTCGGGTTCATACTGCTCTGATGTAGTAGACGAACTTGGTCTTGGCATCTGTTCAATGACTGCCGGTGCTGGCGCTACTTCTGCAATCGCCTCCGGCCCTCTGGTTCCCGACGGGGTCGGACTTATGGTTGGTGTCTGCGAAGTAGCATTCTGAAAGACGGGCCGTGTTTCCGCACTGTCATAAGTTTCATACAGAATTCTTTCCAACTCCTTCTTGGTGAATACTCCGGTCTCAAACTCACCGGTACGCACCTGGAACAATAGCGTACAGAGTCCTTTTCCCGTGATGCCTTTAATCTCGAAATGAGTACGTGAAATATCCACCTTTGGGTCGCCCGTGTTCCCGTTACTCGCTGTCAGGCTGAGCCCGGCTAAGGACACCGTTTCTTTTGGGAATCGAAGGTAGCTGATCTTCTGCCAGTTTGTCTTCTTGCGGCATATTGCAATCAAAATCTCTTGCAGTCCTGGCTTCCCGCCAACTGCGCTGACGTCCCACAATGAGATATCTCGATCTGTCCATCCTGATAAAAACGTCGGCTCACAATCTCTTGCAGCTACCAATTCGGGCTTAAGGGGAGACAAATTATCCCATAAGTGCTTGTGTTCCGCTTCTAACTGTCTCATCAAGTCCATTGGTTTGAGTCCTACTCTCGCATAGTAGCTTCTCCGCCTTCCGCGACACCAACAGCAATTGCCTTCAGTTCATTGAGAAGGTTCCTTACTAGTTCCGAATCGGCCCCAAGTTGCACTGCTTTATCTGTGTTGATATCAAGCTCTAACCGAATGGCAAAAGGGGATTCAGAAAGGGTCTGCTGACTCTGAGATCCATCTTGGTTAATCTGAACCTTAATTACATGAGTCTGTCCGACCAACCATGTTGCCAATCTATTGAGGTTCAAGCCAGCGACAGTAAGACTTTGATAGGGATGGTTCACTCGGTACAGGAAGTCCCGTGCTGACAGAGGAAGGTTCAAACCCACAATTTTCGATGACAGAATTTCAAGTCCCTCCGCCTCACTGGGGACTTGAAAGGTTAATACAAGTCCAAGGGCAAGCCATAATCCACCATCAAGAAAATA
>DIKL01000100.1 GCA_002424545.1 Syntrophaceae bacterium UBA5619 | reverse complement strand
TTTAATGGCCAGTATTAGGTTTCATATAGATCTGGTTCGCGCTCTCCTCGCTTTTGACGCCCTCCTCGCAACGCCGGATCAATTCATCTTTCGTCATCGTTTCCACTCTCCAAACCACCTTTGCGCGGCGGACGTTTCCCGGCGGATGACGCCAACCGCCTCGGCATCCCGCCCGCCGTCTATCCGCCAGTCGGTTTCCTTTTCCTCCTGGAACCAGCAGATCCCGCGGAGCTCCCACTCGGAGACGGTCAGCATCGCCTCCCGGATCCATGCCGCCCGGTCGCCGCCCGCGTTTGCGCTGGCCGTCTCGAAGACGAGGATCGGTTTTCCAGGCGCCAGCCGCCGCAAACGTCCATGCAGCGACGCGAAAATCTCCCGGAACGATTGCCAGCGGCTCTTCCAGCCGTCTTTCTCCTTTGTCTTCGTCGTACCCCAATTATAGCCGTCCATTCCCAGGATGTCCACTGCATCGTTGCCCGGGTAGTAGGCCTCGATTGTGTTCCAGGTCGCCGCGGCGTCGTACGAAACGTCGGGAACCGACTCCGCGTTGGGGCAGAAAACCCACCGCACATTTCCCGCCTTGTCGCGGCGGAAAAAATCGGTGACATACCGAAACATCCCTCGGTAAAGGTCCGGACTTCCCGGTCCGTAACCCTTCCCGTCGGTTCCCCAGTGATACCTCTCCAAATTCATTTCATGGGCAAACCGGATCAGCAGGGGGCGCCCCCAGCGGCGGGCGCCCTCCGCAAAAACATGCAGATAGGCGTCATATCGGCCTCTCAGGATCTCCTCCGCGGGAACCGCGATTTCCCGTCCTTCCAGTTGGTACATCGGCTCCCAGGTGATACAGGGGACCGCGCCTTGCGACCAGATCGCCTCCAGGCTCTCCGTGGGAAAGGCTCCTGTCGCACCTGGCGCGGGCCATTGCAGGAAGAAGACGACCAGCTGCGCGGGCAATCCCGTCTGGACCTCGATATCCGCAAGCCGGCCGGCCGTAACAGGATAACCGTCCAAGGAAAATCCCCAGAAGGGGGGCTCAGCCGCCCCGGCCGGAAAACTCCACCCCAAAAGGCCCGTCCAGAGCAGTGCGATCAGCCAAATTCGTTTCCCGACAACGAAGGGAAGCCTCATCGTTTGCCCTTCTCTTCAGGATGGTTGAAGTAGAACACGGTAGAGAGAATCATCGCATGGTAAAGACACCAGACGATGTTGGTGGTCAGGCCGCCTTTCCCCCCTGTTTCGAATATCAGGCGGTTGATCCCCCAGACGGCTGCGGAGACGGTCAAGAACAACAGGCCCAATTGCGCCCAGAGATCCTTCCACGGAAGGGCCTGGCTCGTCCCTTTGGGGGTAATGATGAAGGCGCTCCGGATACCCAGCAATGCGGAGAGGGAGGCCTTCAGGTAAACAGGAAAGGTGATGGACATCAGAAACTGTCCCAACAGGAGATCGCGGCTCCGGTAGCCTCGCTTTCCGAGCGTCCAGTAAAAGGTCGACAGGGTCAGAACGAAGTAAGTCAAAAAGAACAGCAAATAGACCTCGGGGTTCGCCAGAAATCGCGGCACGTCGAAAAATAGGTACAGAATCGGACAGAGGACCAGAATGAGGAAGACCGGGCCGATAAAATAGAAAGTGCCGGACAGCAGATACTCCCACCATTTCGCCGCCGAAAGCCGTCGGGGATTGCGAAGGAGAAGCGGAATGATCCCGCGCAGCACCCCGACCGTGCCCCGCGCCCAGCGAAACTGCTGTTTGAAAAAGCCGCCGAGATCCTCCGGCCCCATCCCGAAGGCGAGCACCTCGTTGCGATAGGCCGAATGCCAGCCCCGGAGATGAAACTTCAGCGACGTTGCAAAGTCCTCCGTCACCGACGTCTCATCGAATCCCCCGACATCGAGAAGGGCCTCCCGGCGGAAGATCACATTGGTGCCGCAGCAGAACATGGCTTCCCGTATGCTCTTGCCTTCACAGATGTATTCGTAAAAGACCACCTGTTGGAATCCCGAGGCGCGGGCAATCCGGTTGGTTTCGAAGTTGGTGTAGTACTGGGGGGTCTGGATGAAGGCCAGCCTGGGATTCCGTTCCATCCGGGCGATCAGGGGTTCGACGAAACGGGGAAACGGATTCTGGTCGGCATCGAAGACAATGATGTACTTGTCCCGCGTCGGTGACGCGCCGCCATATGACTGGAATTCGAACCCCTCCCTCCCTTGACCCTCCGTAAAAGCCAGAAAGTCGTTGATCATCCCCGCCTTGGCGCCTCGCCACTTCCGCCGGAAGAGGGGGACGCCGATCCGCCGGCAGAGCGCATCCACATCGTTGCGGTAGGCAACCATTCGGGCCGCATCGTCGCCGGAAAGGTCGTAGCGCGTATCGTCCAGAAAATAGATATGCTTGTTGGGATAGGTCAGATTATGGAAACTCACGAGCGTCGCCTCGATCACCTCCAGGGGTTCCTTGAAAGAGGAGACGATGATCGCCACGGGGGGATATTCGACCAGGGGGGGCAGCGGAGGCTCTTCTGCCGCGAGCGATCGCCGTCGCATCACTACATGGAAGATCTCGAGAAAATATCCCATGCCGTGGAAAAGGATGAAGGTCTCGGCCAGAAGGAGCAACAGCGCGATCGCCTTCTCGTACCAGAAATAATCCGTGGCGAGAAAAATCCCGATTCGGAACGTCAGGTAGTAAACGGCGATCCCTATGGCGATCACCGGCAGTAGGGCCACTACCGGGAATCCGGCTGATGGGTTGTCCGGTTTATTCGACATTTTGCGGTCTTTCCCCTTCTGTTTCGTTAAAACCTCCAGGAGATCTCTCCCGTCAACGCCTGGGCATCCCACTCCCGCGAACGGTGAACCATTCCCCGGACTCCTACCGCCCAGCGATCGCGGAATTCATAATGCCATTCGGCGTCGAGTTGAACCGAGGCATTGTCCTCCGAATCGGTCCCAAACGAAAGTTTGATATCATAGTCGTGCCGTTCTCCGCCGTGGTAAAATTCTTTCGCAAGGTCGTGTCGCCATTCCAGGGTGATCCGGCCGGATTTGTTGCGCTCCGGGGTCCAGTAGGGATGGCGGATATCGACCAACTCTCCTTCCCGGTACAGATGTTCGTTCATCTCCCGCGTGTCCCTGTACTCGCCCGAAAGGATCACTTTGAAGACCCGGGGATGATCGGTGAAGGCGTATGCCAGGGCCAGACTGTCGTGCAGACCGCCGTTTCCGTCGTTGTATTCCAGCCAGCGGGCGGTCCCGGTCGCCTCCAGTCTCCTTGTGAGGTCGGAGCGCGCGGAGACCCACACCCTGTCTGACTGCACCCCCTGCCGAAGGGCGAAGAGGTTGGCGATTTCATCTCTCCGCTCCGCCCCCATACCCAGTACGACGGCGTCCCGGAGGTTGAACCAGAGGCTTCCATAACCGGTTTGCCGTGACGTGAGTCCCCCATCACGGTAATTCTTCAAGGTCCAGCCCGCCTCTCCCTTCACGGCGGATGAGAAGACACTGTCGAACTCCAGAGCCGGTCCAAAGGCCCGGTAGGACCTGCCGTCTTGGTTGGGCCGCTCCGTCCAGTCGGATAGCTTGAATCTCAGATGGTGCCGGCCGGAAACCGGTACATCGAGGCCGAGATCCGTCCGGAAGCGATCGATCTGGGCCAAATCTCCCCGTCCCTTCTCTCCCCAGCCGGATCCCGTGACGAAGACGGCCGGACGATTGCGGATCTCGCGCCGATTCAAAGCCCGAGCCCCAAGGGCATGGAGGGGGTCCATGGCCACCAGTTTCCGGTAGGCTTCTTCCTCACGGTCCCCAAGACCGATGCTGCCGTAAAGCTGGGCAAGATCGAACCGGGCCTCTTCGTTTCCCGGATGGGAACCGATCAGTTCCCTGTAAACGGGAATGGCGCTGCTCGGACGCCTGTCCCAAACCAGCTCCTTGGCCTTCCGTTCCAGGGCGGCCTCTTTCTGGATACGCCACGTCGCGAAAAAATCGAGCAGTATCTCTTCGACAAGTCTTTGATCCTCTCGGCTCAGGGTGCAAGAAAACCGTTCGAAGTCCTTCCGGAACCGTTTGTACGCGTCCGTGGTGAAATCCCGTTCCGCCCCCTTTTCGAGATTCTGGAGGGCCGCTCTGAACCGATCATTTCGGATCCCGCGGGTCGCGGATTGAAGGGCTCTTTGAAAGGAAAGATCGACCGGCGGTTCCAGGAGTTTGCCGTAGATTGCGTGGGCCTCTTCGTACCATTTTCCCCACACGGCTGTCCGGGCCATTTCCTTAACCGGCACAGGATCCTGGGGGTTGAAACGACCGATCTCGAAGTAGAGATCCAGGGCTTCTCGATACCGCTTTGCCCAGCTTAGCGTGCGGGCCTTTCCGATGAGGATCTTGGAAGTAGCCGGAAACCGGTTGGATAGCTCTTCGTAGAGGGCGATCGCCTCCTCGAATCGCCCATCCAATGCCAAGAGTTCCGCCAGCCCAATCTGCGCCGGGAAAAAGCCCGGATCGCGGGCCAGGACCGCCTCGTAAATCCGGATGGCCTCTTTCATCCTCCCCTCGGCCGCATACAGTGCGGCCCAGCGGTTCAGTCTCCGGGACGATTTCTCGGTCCGGAAAAGCTCGTCAATGAATCTCTCGTCGATGATTCTCTTCGGCCCCGCCGCTCGGAAACGGGCCTCCACATCCCCGGGGGCGGCCCCCAACGCCCGGGAAAAGGCCCGGCCCGCCTCTTCGTGCTTCCCTTCCTTGAGGCAGACGCGGCCGATCCCCAGGGCGGCGGCAGGCATGGCGCCGAGCGTCTCCGCTTCCCGATAGATCGCAATGGCCTCGCCGTAGCGCTGCCGGGCGGTCAGGATCTCGGCCAGCAGCAGCTTGGCCTCGATATTTTTTCGATTTGCCGCGACGGCCTTTCTCGACCATTTCTCCGCTTCGGGAAAATCCTTTTCCATCATTTTCAGACGGACCATGCGCAAAAGAATATCTTCCGCCTCCGGTTCCCGGAGGAGCATCTTCCTGCAGAGCCCTTCGGCTTCCGCGGTGCGCTGCATCGCGAACAAAAGGTCCGCCAACGTGAGGAGGATTTTTCGTTGCCCGGGATGATCGTTGAGAACTCCCCGGTAGATCCGTTCCGCCCCGTAGAAATCGCCCCATGCGGTCATCCGTTCCGCATAAGCGAGTCGGCGCGCCTCGGTTTTGTCGATCTCCATAACGCGGAGGTAGAGGCTGCGGGACTCCGCCGCGTGACCCGCGTTCAGGGCAAGATCGGCGAGAGCGGCAAGGATCTCCGGATCATCGGGTCGCTTTTCAAGCAGTTTTCGGAACAGGACGAGGGCCTCCTGCTCCGTGGCCTCTTCGCCGGCCAGAAGGCGGGCCAGATGGAACCTGGCGTCATCGTCGGAAATCTGCGACTCCTCGGGAACAATCGTCTGCGGATTGTTTCCGGCGGGGAATGCCGCCTCTTCTTTTTGCAGGGGAATGCCCTCAGGCATCCTTTCCGCCGCCGGGAGAGCGGTTTCCCGATCCCCGGCTTCGAGAACGCCCGAAAAACAGGTCGGGAAGATCAGCAAAGGGAAGAGGATTAAAAGAATCCGTGGGAATTTCATAGGATGTGATCTCGAAATCATATGGCAGATGCAGGAGCGACATGCGGTATCGTTTGCCTTGTCCGGCAAGCGTCATCCGTTTCCGCCAAAACCGTCTCAGGGAAGGGTCTGTTTGAGTTCCCTCACCGCGTCTTCGTTTCGTCCGGCCCAGATGAGGACAACGGCATATTTGCGGCGCACCTGGATGTCCTGCGGCTTTTTCGCCAGGAGTTTCTCGTATTCCGTAAGGGATTCATCGTAACGCTTCATCCAGCTCAGCATTTCCGCGAGTTTCAGGCGAACCCGATCTCTTTCGGGATTTCGATTCAGGCAGAAACGGTAGAGGGGCTCGGCCCTGTCGTACCGCTTCTGAGAACGGTAGAGATCGGCCACAAGCTCCCGTGCGTCATCGTTCAGGTTTGCCGGAGGCACCTTCTCCGCTTCACCGAGAGCTTCGTCCGTCTTTCCCTGCCAAAAGAGGAGACGAGCCATTTCCAGGCGGGCATCCGTCAGCGCCGGCTTCTCCCGGATCAATTTCCGATATTCGACCAGCGCTTCATCGTATCGCTTGACATAACCGAGCACTCGGGCCAATTCCCAGCGGGCAAGCCAATCGGGAATCTCTTCTATCTCCACGCCGCCGGCTGCCGGAGGTCGCAGGGCGGGCGTCATATCCCTGGGGGCGGCGACCGCTGGGTTCATCACCCCCAAAAGGATCCCCAAGAACAGGATTGTCGGACCGAATATGAAGAAGGTTCGTTGGTTCGTCATGACTCATCCCCCAGTGCCTGGCGATAGGCCGCAATGGCCTCATCGAAACGTCCGGCCCATGCCTGGACGCGGGCCATGCGGATCCGGATGGAATGCGATTCAGGCGCCATGCGCAGGGCGACCCGGTACCACTCTATCGCTTGATCGAAGCGGCCTGCGCCGGCGCAGGCGCCGGCAAGATCCGTCACGGCGGAGAGCCGAGCCGGTTGTTCCCGGAGATTCTGTTCATAGAGCGAAATGGCCTCTTGCGCCCGACCGGAGCGGAGCAAGGAATCGGCCAGACGCGCGCGGGTTTCTACATCGCTGCGCGCCGTGTCGTAGTCTTCCCGCGGGCAAGGAACAATCCGGGCATCTTCCTTTTCCATTCGCTCAGAAGGGGTTTCAACCCGAAGGATCTGGGGCCGGCTTCCCCTCAGGCCATGATAAATCGCCGTCGTGGCAATCACGATCGCAATCAGAATCAGCGCCGGCGCGATTTTCTTCATCGGACGTTTCCCGTTAAATTTAATAATATGAATCGAGTATGCTAATAGCACGATTCATCTCTTTTAAAAAGAGGAAAAGCCCCTTGATTCTTTCCGCGGGAACCCGTAGAAAGACGGCATTGGATTGTGTCACGGCAGCATGAATGGGAACTATAAAGGATGGATGCGGGGCTGAATCGTGTTCAAAAAAAGCCTATTCATTTTCACTCACAATGAACTGAACTCGAACCGGAGATATTCTTTTCATGGCTGACAACACGGAAACACCCAAAGGATGGAAGGAGCTTCCCCCCGAAGAGATCGCGACTTTCATGAATCGCTTCAGCGAAGGAACGCTCCCGGGGCTTCTGGGATTCATGCTGTTATCGGTATCGAAGCAAAGCGTCCTTGCCCGCATGGAGATCCAGAAGCACCACCTGGCTCCGAACCAATACCTGCATGCGGCCTCCGTCATCGCGCTGGCCGACTCGACCTGCGGCTATGCGACCATGGTCAACCTCCCCGAAGGAGCGGGGGGATTCACGACCATTGAACTCAAGACCAACTTCCTCGGCACCGCTCGCGACGGCGCCATCCTCTGCGAAGGAAAACCGGCTCATCTCGGGAGACGTACGCAGGTCTGGGATGCCCGCGTCTGGGACGAAACGTCATGCAGGGAAATTGCCCTCTTCCGCTGCACCCAAATGATTCTGCCGAAACAGTAATGAGCATTTGCCGCCATCGCCGACATGAAATGTCGTGAGTAACATCTCGGGCAACACAAATTGGAGGCTACAATGAAGAAATCCATCGGTGCAAATACGATCGTATACCCGACCCCGGTCCTGATCGTGGGAACTTATGACGCCGCAGGAAAGCCGAATGTCATGGCCGTTGCCTGGGGCGGCATCTGTTGTTCCGATCCACCCTGCGTTGCCATTGCCTTGAGAAAGGCGACCTATACCTACGGCAACATCATTCTGCAGAAAGCCTTTACGGTAAGCGTCCCCTCCGAGAAACACGCCCGTGCCGCCGATTATTTCGGGATAGCATCGGGGAAAAACGCGAACAAGTTTGATGTATCCGGCCTGACCCCGGTCAAGAGTGCCTTGGTCAATGCCCCCTGTATTGAAGAATTCCCACTTGTTCTTGAGTGCAAGCTGATTCATCAGGTCAAGATCGGATTGCATACGCAGTTTATCGGGGAAATTTTGGATATAAAAGCCGAAGAAGGGGTGCTCGACGAAAAAGGGATGCCGGATATCGAGAAGGTGCGGCCATTCTTCTATGATCCCGGAGCTTATGCTTATTACAGAATCGGAGAATTTCTGGGAGAGGCGTTTTCCATTGGAAAGGACTTGAAGAAGAAGGCATAGAGCTACTCGATGACCGTAAAAAATGGAAATATAAATCTCTTTCATGGTGCGGCTGAAGATCATATTGGAACAATTGATGAAACGTTATATCCGCTTATTCAGAAACGTCGTCGATTGGTGGAAACACTTCGCGGTCAAAATCGGCGTAAATCGTGAAGATCCGGTGGTGTTCCATCTGCGAAACGGGGTGACGCTGGAAGTCCCGGTAATCCTTTACCATGAATTCAAGGAAATCTTCCTTGAGGACTGTTATCTGCAAGGTTTCGAGGAATCCCTGCCGGACGCTCCCATCGTGGTGGATATCGGTGCAAACGCGGGATTCTTCAGCCTCTACCTCGCGAGCATGCGGCCGCGGGCAAGAATCGTCTGCTGTGAACCGATCCCGGTCAATTTCGCGCAGTTGTCGAGAAACAAGGCCATCAATCCGAACCTGGACATCACGACCCTGCCGGTCGCCATGTACGGCCGCAGCGGCAGCATGACGCTTCAGCTTCAATGGGAAGATGCATTGTCGACCGCCGCGACGGTGCTGGATATCGAAGGGAGAGTCCCGATGGATGTCCCGTGCATCAGCCTGAAGGACCTTTTCGACAAGCACGACCTCGACCGGGTCGATCTTTTGAAGATGGATTGCGAGGGATCGGAGTATTCGATTCTGTACCGGTGCCCCGCGGAATATCTGAAGCGGATCGGGAAAATGGCGGCGGAGGTTCACATCGGAAGCGAACCGGATCACAATATCGCGGCGCTGTCGTCTTTTCTTACAGCCAACGGATTTCGGATACAAACCGCAGGGCACATGCTGTGGGCCCTGTCCATAGATTGACAGCGAAGGGAAGTTCGATCATGAGAACAGGGTTTCGGAAGAAGACCAAGATCGTCGCGACGATCTCCGATCGGCACTGCGAAGTGCCGTTTCTTTCGGAGCTCTACCACGCGGGGATGGACTTGGTGAGAATCAATACCGCTCATCAGGATATCGAAGGGTCGCTGGCCATCATCCGCAACGTCCGGCAGGTATCCGATCACATCGCGCTGATGATCGACACCAAAGGCCCGGAGGTCCGGACCACGCGGGCCCCGGGTGAAATCGTTCTCGCCAAGGGGGACCTCGTAACGTTCCGGGGGGACCCGGACAGGGAATCGTCGCGGGAAGGTGTCTTCGTGAGCTATCGGCGGTTCGTCGACGAGGTGCCGGTCGGCAGCCGCATCCTCATTGACGACGGGTATCTGGAACTTCAGGTCCGGGAAAGAAAGGGCAACGCGCTGATCTGCGAGGCACTCAACAACGGCCGGATCGAGGGGCGAAAGAGCGTGAACGTCCCGCAGACAAATTTCAATCTTCCCGCCCTGAGCGAAAAAGATCGGACGTATATCCGATTTGCCGCCGAGCAGGATTGTGATTTCATCGCCCATTCCTTCGTGCGCAGCAAAGAGGATGTTCAGGCTGTTCAGGCGATCCTCGACGAGTGCAAAAGCCCGATCAAGATCATCGCCAAGATCGAAAACCAGGAAGGGGTGGACCACATCGACGAGATCCTCGATCACGTCTATGGCGTGATGGTCGCCCGTGGAGATCTGGCCATCGAAATTCCCTACGAGCGGGTGCCGGGCATCCAGAAAATGGTGATCGACAAGTGCATCTCCCGCCGCAAACCGGTCATCATCGCGACCCAGATGCTCGACTCCATGATCCGCAATCCCAGACCCACCCGGGCAGAAGTGAGCGATATCGCCAACGCCATCTACGACAAGACCGACGCCATGATGCTGAGCGGAGAGACGGCCGGCGGATTGTATCCCCTGGAGTCGGTGACGACGATGGCCCGGGTCGCCGCCGAGGTCGAGAAGTCGCGCAGCGACATCCACGAGACGCCGATCGTCGTCCTGACCAATGAGAGGTCGGCCTTTCTCACCAAGACGGCCGTGGAGGCAGCCCTCAAACTGGGCGCGCGCGCGATTATCGCCGATACGTCGTCGGGAAATTCCATTCGCAATATGGCCGGTTTCCGCGGCCGCAAACCGGTATTCGCCCACTGCTACGATTGGCATGTGGTGAGGCAGTTGGCCCTGTCGTTCGGCGTTTTTGCAGAATACATCGAAAAGACGACCGACAGTCGGGATTTTGTTCACCGGGCGTTGACGAGCCACCTGAAAAGCGGCGCTCTCAGGAAAGACGATCTCGTTGTCGTGATCGCCGGGAACTTCGGCGACAGCTACGGGGCCTCGTTCATCGAGATCAGTCCCGTGAGGCTTCTGCTGACGGAGACATAGCAGGACTTTAGGAGGAATCATGGACTCACAAATGAAAGTTGCCGTCGTGACCGGCGCGGGAACGGGCATCGGCAAGGCCGCGGCCCTGGCGCTGTTGAAGGCGGGTTACGGTGTCGCGCTGGCCGGACGCCGCGCGGAGCTTCTGGAAAAAACAGCGGCGGAATCGGCGGCGGGTGCGCATGCGCTGGCCGTTCCCGCCGATGTCACCGACCCGGAATCGGTACGGATGCTCTTTCAAAAGACGAAAGAGGCGTTCGGACGCGTCGATCTGCTGTTCAACAATGCCGGCGTCGGCGCCCCCGGAATCCCGTTCGAGGATCTCGCCTACGAACATTGGAAGCCGGTGGTGGATACCAACCTCACGGGCATGTTCCTCTGCGCGCAGGAGGCCTTCCGGATGATGAAAAGCCAGAAGCCGCGCGGCGGGCGGATCATCAACAACGGGTCGATCTCGGCCCACGCGCCGCGGCCGGACTCCGCGCCCTACACGTCGACCAAGCACGGCGTCACCGGGCTGACCAGGAGCATCTCGCTCGACGGCAGAAAGTACGATATCGCCTGCGGCCAGATCGACATCGGCAACGCGTTGACCGAACTTTCGGCGCGCATGGCCAACGGCGTGAAACAGGCCGGCGGCGAAACATCGCCGGAGGCGATGATGGACGTGAAGCATGTCGGCGATGCCGTCGTTTATATGGCGGGCCTGCCGCTCGACGTCAACATCCAGTTCATGACGATCATGGCAACGAAGATGCCGTTCATCGGTCGGGGTTGAGCCGGCAGCGTTGCGGGACACCGTCCTGCATTTTGCCGGCGTGCCGTTTCCCGTTTTGTTCCCTGCCCCGCAACCTCCGGGGCGGGGAACAAAATACGGTGATTACGATGTCCGGAGACGGGAAAGGGCTTCGATCCGCTCCTCGAGCGGAGGATGGGTCATGAAGAGTCGTCGCAAGCCGGAACCCCGGCCGCCCGAGATGCCGAAGGCGGCCATCTGATCGGGCAGGTGAGGCAACTGCACCGACTTCTGGAGTCGCCGGAGGGCGGCGATCATCTTGTCGCGGCCCGCCAGCCCGGCGCTGCCCGCGTCGGCCCTAAACTCCCTCTGCCGGCTGAACCACATGACGATGATGCTGGCCAGGATGCCGAAGACGATCTGGGCGATGATCGTCGTGATCATGAAGGCCGGTCCGTGGCCCCGCTCGGTCTTGAAGACGACCCGATCGACGAAATGGCCGACGACGCGGGAGAAGAAAATCACGAACGTGTTGACCACGCCCTGGATCAGCGTCAGGGTCACCATGTCGCCGTTGGCCACGTGGCTGATCTCGTGCCCCAGAACGGCCTCCACTTCGTCGCGGTTCAGGGACCGGAGCAGACCGGTGCTCACGGCGACCAGAGCGCTGTTCCGCCGCATGCCGGTTGCGAAGGCGTTGGGGTCCGGCGCCTCGTACAAGGCCACCTCCGGCATGCCGATGCCCGCCCGCTCCGCCTGACGCTTTACCGTCTGGACGAGCCACGCTTCGTCGAGATTGCGGGGCGACACAATAACCTCGGCGCCCGTCATCCGTTTGGCCGTCCATTTCGACATGGCCAGCGAGATGAAGGCGCCGCCGAATCCGAAGACGGCAGCGAAGACCAGCAGATTCCGCAGGTCCAGATCGATCCCCTGGGCGTCGAGGACACGGTCGATCCCCAGCAGGTTGAGGACGACACTGAGGATCAGGATGACGGCCAGGTTGGTCAAGATAAACAAAAAGATTCGTTTCACGGTTCCCTCATCCTCCCTATTTTCCCTTCAGGTCACCCACCCCGATCAGCGGCACACCTCCGCTGCCGGTCACCTGGGGCAGAATGCCGTTCCATTTTTCGATCGCCTTCAGATTGGCCTCGATCCGGCGGAGCTCGATCAGGTCGGCCGAGATGTTCGCCCGCTGAAGCCGCAGGGACTCCGCCTCGGCCTTCGCCGCCGTGATCTTCTGTTCCGCTTCGATCTTGATCCGATCCAGATCCCGGCGCGCCTTTAGAGCCAACTGTTCGGCGGTCTGTTTCGCTTCGATCGCCTCGGCGAAGACCTTGGAGAAACTGAAAGCAACGATGGAGAATGCATCGACGGCGATGTTGTAGTCCTTGAGCCTGTCGGTCAAAGCAAGCCGCATCGCCTCACTCACCTGCGGCCGTTTGGTGATTAACTCCTCAGCCGTATAGCGGGCGGTAACGGCCTTGACCACCTCGAGAATCGCCGGATCGATGATCCTCTCCTTGAAGAAGGCGCCGATGCTCTGATAGACGATATTGGCCTTGTCCGGGACCAGATGATAGTTCAGGGCCAACGTCGAGGTGACGTCCTGCAGGTCGGCCGAGGCCGCCACCGTGTCGGTCACCGCCTTTTGGACCTTCACGTCCATCAGGACCACGTCCTGCATGACGGGCACGCGGAAATGGAGCCCTTCCTCCAGAACCATCGGCTGAACGGCGCCGAAGTTTAAAACCACTCCCCGCTGCCCCGCCCCGACCGTCACCCAGGGCTTGGCAAACAACAACACAAACACTACCGCCGCCGCCGCGATCAGGATCGGCGCGGGCACTTTCCTCATCCCCTCCTTGATCCGATACACATCCCTTTCGTCCATGGGTCTTTCCTCTCTTTCAATAATATCCTTTCGATTCGTCACCGCAAAGATAAGCGACAATTCACCGATGTGTCAAGGAAAAGCGGCCAAGCCATACAATCTCCTTGACATGCAAGCCCCCTTTCCGTAGCGTTGAGCACTCAAAAAACCATTCCCGATGGGATGATTTTATAGAAGATTGTCTGTTGGCGATGAATCTATAGACCAATAGAATGGATGAACGCTTGAAAGAAAAAATCATCATAAATGTAATCAACCATATTCCTTTGCGCCTGAGAAGATGTTTCGCCGTTTTAGCAGCCAGGATGTTTTTTTATCTTTCGCCGAAGCACCGGTTGATCACCATCCATAATCTGACACGCGCCTTCCCCGATCGGTCTCTCCGAGAAATGATCGGACTGGCGAAGAAATCCTACGAAAGTTTTACCCTTGTTGTCGCCGATTTTTTCGACATCCCGCGTCTGAACAAAGAAAACTTGCATCGATGGATCCGTGTGGAAGGCCTGGACCATTACACGGAGGCCCGCAGGGAAGGAAAAGGCGTTCTCCTGTTCGGCGGTCATTTCGGCAACTGGGAAATCGGCAATGCGGCCCTGGCGATCCTGACGAAACCGTTTATCTTTATCTACCGCGTTTTGGACAGCCCCGTTTTGGAGACAGGCATCACCGGCGTTCGCGCTTCGTACGGCAACATTTCCCTTCCCAAAGAGAACGCGATGCGGCCGATGATCCGCCTTCTAAAACAGGGCGCCACCATCAATCTTCTGATCGACCAAAACGTCGCTTGGTATGAAGGCGTGTTTGTTGATTTTTTCGGCCGCCAGGCCTGCACAACCTCCGGTCTGGCCCTGTTGGCTATGCATACCAAGGCGCCGGTGCTTCCCGCCTTTGCCCGCCGCCTGCCTGACGGGAGATATTTACTGAAAATCGGCAGGAAGATTGATATTGTCCGTAGCGGAAATCGCGACGACGATGTACTCGTCAATACGCAGCGCTTTACCAGAATGATTGAAGAACAAATCCGGGAGTATCCCGAACAATGGTTTTGGGTGCATCAACGCTGGAAGACAAGACCCTGCCAGGCCAGGCAAAAAGGATGATCATGCAACTCCAAGGTATCGTTACCGTCATTCGCGTACCCTTTCTGATCCTCGCGTTGATCCTCGGCGTTCTCGGGGCGGCCGTCGCATGGTACGAATCGAGACGATTCGGGACCCCGTTCCATTTGGGGTATGCGCTGCTGGCGACCTTCGGGTTGCTGGTCGCCCATGCGGCGGTCAACATCTTCAACGACTATTTTGATTGCCGAAGCGGTCTGGACTACAAAACGCGCCGGACGCCCTTCAGCGGGGGCAGCGGCGCGATCCCCTCCGGCATGCTGACATTGCGGGAGGCCCTGTGGTTGGGCATCTTCTGTTTCGCTTTCATCATTCCGGTCGGCGTCTTCTTCACACTGGTCAAGGGGTGGATGCTTGTGCCGTTGCTGGTGCTGGCCACGCTACTGATCGTCCTGTACACCCCGGTAATTTTAAAGATGGGCTATCCCGAATGGTCGCCGGGTCTGGGGTTGGGCATCTTGCCCGTCATGGGCGCCTATTTTGTCCATGTCGGCGAATATACGCTCAGCGCCTTCATCGCCTCAATGCCCTCCTATTTCCTGGTGCATAATCTGCTTCTGCTCAACGAATTCCCGGACGTCGAGGCGGATGCCACGATCGGGAGGCGGACGCTGCCGATCGTACTGGGCAAGAAAGGGGCGGCCGTCGTTTTTTCCCTCTTTATCCTTTTGGTCTATCTCTGGATCGTTGCGGCGGTGATGCTGCATGCCATGCCCGCATGGACGCTTCTGGCCCTGCTGACGTTGCCCATCGGCCTGCAGGTGATCCAGGGATCGTTCCGGTACGACGATATGGACGTCTTCCTGCCGGTCATGATGAAGAACGTCCTGCTGGTCTTGCTGATCCAGGCGCTCATTGCGGCGGGATACGTCCTAGGCGGAATCTTCTCGAAATAAAAGAGGAATGCCCTGCTGATGACGGGGAAAAAATACAAGAAGGGTCCGAAGAGACTGAACCTGCAGGTGTATCTCTTCTTTAAAAAAAGACGAGGGGGTTGAAACGCTCAACCCCCTCGTTTGCGATCCGCGAACAAAAATCTTGACATTTCTCAGACGCTATCGTTCGCCGACGGCTGAAGAATGATCCGGCAATCCGCAACGGTCGCCCCCTTTCCCTCCTCATGTACCAGAAGGGGGTTCACGTCCAGCTCGATGATTTCCGGGTGGTCGATGACCATGTCGGAAAGCCGGACGATATTTTTCTCCAGGATTTCCACGTCCGATTTCGGGCGACCCCGGAATCCGGTAAACATTCTGTAACCCTTGATTTCATTGATCATTCTATGAGCCTCATCGCGGTCCACGGGGGCCAGACGGAAGACAACGTCCTTGAAGAGTTCGACAAAGATGCCGCCCAGACCAAACATGATCAGCGGTCCGATCGGATAGCGATTGACGCCAACGATCACCTCGTCCCCGGACGGAGCCATCTTCTGGATCAGCACCCCTTCGAGGAACGCCTCGGGATCGTACTTTCTGGCGTTGGTCATGATCCGGACAAAGATTTCTTTCGCTTCTTCCCCGCTTTTCACGCCGACGACGACGCCGCCCGCATCCGATTTGTGGAGGATCTGCGGGGAGACGATTTTCATCACGACCGGGAAACCGATTTCGGACGCGATCCGCGCCGCCTCCGCCTCGTCTTTCGCAAGCTTCGTCGGCAGGGTGTCGAATCCGTAACAGGCCAGCAGTTCCAGGCCGTCGATTTCCCCCAGATGGGTCTTGCCGGCGGCCAGACACCCTTGGATGACCTTCTTGGCTCTTGCCCGATCATGCTCGAGACGGAACGGTGGAAGGTGTTCGCGGTTGAGCCAATGGGAGTACCTATAGAGCGCGCCCAGGGCCTTGGCCGCATCCTCGGGGAATTTGTACACCGGATAGCCGTGCTCCTGAAGGTATTTCACGCCGGCGGAAACGTCCACCACGCCCATGAAACAACAGAGGATCGGCTTGGGGGAGCGGCGTGCGACGCGAACGATCGCCTCGGCCGTCCCGAGGGCGTTCGTCATCGACTGCGGGGTGAGGATCACCAGGGCGCCGTCAACCCCCTCATCCTTGATGACCGTCGAAAGGGCCATCTCGTAGCGGTCCGACGGGGCGTCCCCGATGACGTCCACGGGATTGTGGATGTTGGCCGTGGCGGGCAGACAGTTCGCCAGTTCCGCGATCGTTTCCGGTTTGAACTCCGCCAGTTCAAGGTCGGAGGAGATGGTCATGTCGGTCGCCAGGATGCCCGGACCGCCGGCATTGGTGACGATGGCCACCCGTTTCCCGCTGGGGATCTTCCTTTTGGCCTTGCCCAGCTTGCTTTCATGTTTGTAGGCGAACGCATTGGCGAAATCGAAGAGTTCGGAGATCGAATCCACACGGATGATGCCGGCCTGCTTGAAAATCGCGTCGTAAACGGCTTCCGTGCCTGCCAGCGCTCCGGTGTGGGAGGCGGCCGCCTGGGCCCCGGCGCTGGTGCGTCCCGATTTGATGATCAATACGGGGGTTGGCCGGTGGCCGGAGGTGATCTGTTTGACCGCCTCGATGAATTCCTGACCTTTGCGGAGCTCCTCCAGGTAGAGGATGATCACCGCCGTGTTGAGGTCTTCGTGAAGGTAGAGGAGCAAGTCCAGCTCGTCCACGTCCGCCTTGTTGCCGATGGAGATAAATTTCGAAAAGCCGAAGTCCCGGTCGGCGGCGAAATCGAGAACGGCCGTGCAGAGCGCGCCGCTCTGGGAGACGAAGGAGATGTTGCCGGGAATCGGCATCCGCTTCGAGAAGCTCGCGTTCAGACTGACGTCGGGGATGGGATTGATCACCCCCAGGCAGTTGGGGCCGACGAGACGGACCTCGGCTTCCCGGCAGAGCGAGACGATCCGGTTTTCAATCTCCAGCCCCTCGCCGCCGACCTCGCGGAAACCGGCGGAGACGATCACGATTCCCTTGACCCCCTTGGCGATAGACTCCTCGACCGCCGTAAGGCAGGCTCGCGGCGGCAGAATGATGATCGACAGATCGACCTTGTCGGAAATGGCGTTGATCGTCGGATATGTCTTAACGCTGAGAATGGATTTTGCTTTAGGGTTGACGGGATAAAGGGTTCCCTGGAAACCGCCCTGGAGGATGTTGGCAAAGATATCGTACCCGACCTTGCCTGGATTGGTTGAGGCGCCGATAATGGCGACGGATTCCGGTGAAAAGATGGCATCGAGATTTTTCATGAGATTCCTTTCCGTTCCGATCAGGAGACGCACCATTAACGATGCGAGTGGATTATCGATCAATGTCCACCGGGTGTCAAGAAGAAACCTCCCACAGAAAAAAGATACAGGAGAACCTTGCGGACCCGCCGCGCCTGTTTTCCTCGCTTTGAATCCGAGATCGGACATGATTCCCGTTCACCGAAGTGCCGACCGGAAACCCCGAGACCGTTCTCCCGGCGCCTGCCGGCGAGAAAACAAAAAATGATTGATGCATCTCGTAAAAACCGTTACAACATTCCCCGACGAACGGATGACAACCCGTCCGGCAAAAAACGCCATGATTGCGGAATCCTATTGTGGGAGCGGAGAATCGGCATTGACGGATCCGGAATACATCAGGGCCATCGATCTGGCCCGGAAGATCGCCGCTGAAGTCGGGACACCCCGTTTCCATCTCGAACGGCAACGGGAGATCGAACTCTCCCGGGAAATGTTTGCCGCGGAACCGCTGGTCGGAGAGGGGTTGCGGATCGTTGGGGAACAAGGGGATTGTCTCGGCCACGGTCTCCCCCATGTCCGGAAGGTGGCGATCGATGTCGGCGCATTGATCTTGATCGAACAACGAGACATATCCGATGACGCAAGCGTCCGGCGATTGGTTCTCCTCGCCCACCTGGCCGCGCTCTTCCATGACATCCGACGATCGGAGAAAAACCATGCCGAACAGGGCGCAGACGCGGCGGCCGGAATTCTCGCCTCATTTCCGATCCGGGATGACGAGTGCGCGGAGATCGCCGGAGCCATCCGGAACCATGAGGCCTTTCGTCCTTTCCGGGTTGAGGAGGGCGTCGACGCGAGGCTTCTTTCCGACGCCCTCTACGATGCGGACAAGTTCCGTTGGGGACCGGACAATTTCACGGAAACCCTCTGGGCAATGGTCGTCTCCCGCGGCATCCCGCTCCGGACGATCCTGCCCCGTTTTCTGCGGGGGCTGGAGGGACTTCGACAGATCCGCGCCAGTTTCCGGACGGCGACGGGGCGTGAATACGGCCCGGATTTCATCGACCGTGGCCTCCTCATCGGCCAAAGGCTCTATGGAGAGTTGGCCGCCTGACAGGCTGTTGAAAGGAGAAAGGGATGACAAGATTCACCCTCAGAACGAACGCTCGGTGCGAAATGATCGACATCACGGACCGGGTGGCAATCCTGCTCAAGGAAAGCGGCATCCGGGACGGGAGCTGCCGTGTCTTCGTCCCTCACACCACGGCGGCCGTGACAATCAATGAAAATGCCGATCCGGATGTTCCGCGGGACATCCTGGCCTCGCTGGATCGGATCGTTCCGCTTTCCGATCACTACCGGCACGCCGAGGGAAACGCCGCCGCCCACGTCAAGGCTTCCCTTCTGGGTTCCTCCCGGACGGTCTTCATCGAAAACGGCCGCCTTGTTCTCGGAAGATGGCAATCGCTTTTCTTCTGTGAATTTGACGGCCCGCGCACGAGGGAGGTTCTGATCGGTTTGACGGCGGAATAACCCCCCGGAGGGGATCCCTCCGGGGGAACAAAAGCCCGGCTATTCTGTCCGGACGGTAATTTTCTTGACCTCGGCCTGCGGAGCCTTGTGCAGGGTCAGCTTCAGAACCCCATTTTTCACGACCGCAACGATCCGCTCCCGATCCACCTCGTCGGAGATGGTAAAGCTGCGTTCATAATCGCCGAAATCATACTCGGAATAGGCGATGCTCCGGCCCGGACAGTCCTGCGGCTCGACCGTTCCCGTGATCGTCAGAATATTCTTCTCCAAAACCACTTCGACCGATTTTTCATCGATGCCGGGCATATCGGCATACATCACCATCGCATCGCCGGTTTCGATAATATCCACCTTGGGAACAAAAACCTTTCTGTTCCGGGTTCGCTCCATCTTCACCGGGGTCTGTGCCGGTTCTTTCTGATAATCTACCCTGTTTTCCATCGCCTCACCTCCCTACTCGCACTTGACCGCGACCTTCTTCGGTTTGTCCGCTTCCGCGCGCGGCAGCGTCACCCGAAGAATGCCCTTGTCGTATTTCGCCTCGACCTTGCCCGCCTCCACATGAAACGGCAGCTGCAGGGAGCGGGTAAACCGGCCGTGGCTCCTTTCCTGACGGTGGTAACTCTCGCCCCCCTTCAGCGCCGCCGCCTCACGGGCGCCGCTGATCGTCAACGTGTCTCCCACAACCGAGACATCCACCTTCTCCGGGTTCACACCCGGAAGTTCCGCGGTCACGACCACATCGGACTCGCCCACCCAGGCGTTCACCGGAGGAACCTCGGGATTCAAGGGCTGTTCCAGTCCGGAAAAAACACGATTCATCTCCCGTTGCAGCCGCTGCATCTCCTGTAACGGATCCATCCTGCCGCCGAATCTCCATATTGCCGGCCCAAACATATCTTCACCTCCAAATCGTTGATGACCCCGTAAAAAGTTATGC